>JBCQUC010000004.1:0-64588 GCA_047174275.1 Rikenellaceae bacterium
ACGGCATCAATAGTCACAAATGTATTGCGAGAGCCGTGAGCAAGTATATATTCGAGATTTTGCATTCTGTATTCGAAATTTTTAGTAGTGGAAAATAATTATTAGTGTGTTTTTAAGAGTGCTATTGGCGATGAGATTTTTTGCTATTGAATTGAAAATATAGTGGTTCTACATTGAAATTTAATAGTGAAAAATATCACTCCAAGAGTGCTTTAAAAAACACACTAATAATTATTTTTCACTACTTAGTAGCCCCAAAATTAGCAATAATTCGGTGGACTTGCAAATTTATAGCCTCAAAGAGTTGAAAACTGAAAAATATTCGATAAATTGCAGAATTAAAATTATGTTTATATGGTCGATAAATTTATAATGGCGGGTCAGACGGCTCTCCATATTTGTGATTCTGAGCATGGTGAGAGGTGCGTGGTGCTACTGCATGGCTATTTGGAGTCGATGTTGGTGTGGGATAGTTTTGTTCCACTTCTCTATAAAGATATGCGTGTAGTGACGCTCGATCTTCCAGGGCATGGAATCTCTGTTGTGGAGGGTGAGACCCACACTATGGAGTTCTTGGCGGATAGTGTCGCTGCTGGTCTGAAATCAATTGGGGTCAAGAGCTGCACAGTCGTTGGGCACTCTATGGGCGGATATGTCGCACTCGCTTTTGCGGAGCGTCATGCTGATATGTTGGATGGTTTGGTGATGTTGAGCTCTACGCCATATGCCGATAGTGAGCAGAAGCGTGAGGCTCGTGAGCGCGAAATAGCTCTGGTTCGAGCTGGACGCAAGGAGCTGTTGTCGAAGATTGCCCCTGCGGCAGGTTTCGCAGCGCAGAATCGCCAGCGGATGAAGGAGCATATTGAGGATCTCTCGGAGCAGGTATATATCACAGAGGATGAGGGTGTTATAGCAATACTCAATGGAATGATGCAGCGCAAGGATCAGAGCGAGATGCTTAGAGCGTTGAACCGACCTCAAACATTCATCTTTGGACTAAACGACGACTATATCTCAGTTGAAGTGGCTCAGAAGATAGCATCGGAGCAGCCTCAAGCTAGTATCGTATGGCTAGAAAATTCGGGTCATATGGGTTTTCTCGAAGAGCCCGAACCTACAGCTAAGGCTATTCGAGATATCGCATTAATGAGTTAAATCGACATTTATCTGTTCGCAAAGGGCAAAATGGTGGTAAGAGTCTTTTTAATTCGCAATATTTTAACTATTTTTGTCGCTTATAAAATAAAATCGTAGGAGCAACTTAGCTCCCTTTAAAAAGAATCAATGAAGTCATACAACACGTCATTTAACAGATGGAATACCCTGCTTGGTTGGGTGGTATTTGCAATCGCTGCGGTGGTCTACCTCCTGACTATGGAGCCATCATCGAGTTTGTGGGATTGTGGTGAGTTTATCGCAACCTCTTATAAGTTGGAGGTTGGACACCCTCCAGGAGCACCGCTATTTATGATTTTGGCTCGTATCGCGACTATGTTTGCTCCGTCGACATACTATGTGCCTCATGCGGTGAATGCTATGAACTGCTTTGCGAGTGCCTTTACTATTCTGTTTCTGTTCTGGACTATCACCCACCTCGCTCGAAAGATGTTTACACGCGGTGGAGAGGAGTTTACTGAAGCTAATGGCTGGGCAGCATTGTCGGCTGGTATTATTGGAGCTTTGAGCTACACATTTACCGATACATTCTGGTATTCGGCAGTTGAGGGTGAGGTATACGCGCTCTCGTCGATGTTTACAGCTTTGGTTGTCTGGTTGATGCTCCGTTGGGAGGATGAGTCGGATGAACCTCACGCTTTGAGGTGGATTATACTGATCGCCTATTTGATGGGACTCTCGATTGGTGTGCATATTCTTAATCTGTTGACAATTCCAGCATTGGTGTTTATCTACTACTTCCGTAGATACTCAAAGGTTACACTCAAAGGGATCATTGGGGCAACGCTTATATCGGGTGCAATACTCATATTTATCAACGCTTTTGTGTTGTCGCAATCTATCTATTTTGGAGCGATGGTTGACCTCTTCTTTGTCAATACATTAAATCTTCCAGTGAACTCTGGAATGGTTCTCTACTCGCTGTTGTTGATCGGTGCTTTGGGCTACGCTAGCTACTATACACATCGCCATAGAATGGTTCTCGCAAATGTTATTCTACTGTCGTTGACAATGCTATTTGTTGGATACTCTTCATATGCGTCGGTCACTATTCGAGCGATAGCAAACCCTCCGATGAATAGTAATCAACCCGATAATCCACACGCTCTGTTGTCGCTGTTGGGGCGCGATCAGTATGGTTCGAAGCCTGTGATATATGGTGCGTCGTATGCTGCTCCCGTTGAGGATTATGAGAAACGTGCGGTCTACACTCTGGAGGAGGATGGCAAATATGTTAAAAACGAATTGCTGTCGGGTTATGTATATCCAAGTGAGTTTATGAAGCTATTCCCTCGTATGTGGGACTCAAGACGAGGTGAAGCGGGTTATAAACCGTGGGCAGCCTATAGAACCAAGATGGGTGCAGTGCTCGATGGCGATGGCAATATGGTGCGCGATGCAAATGGTCAGGTTATGATGCAGGAGCAGATGGAGTATGGTAAGGTGGTAAATTATAGAGGTGAGCAGATCGTTGAGCCGACCTTTGGTGAGAACCTTAACTACTTCTTTAACTACCAGCTGAACTATATGTTCTGGCGATATTTCTTGTGGAATTTCGTCGGTCGTCAGAGTGATATCCAAGCATCCAAGGTGACAATCTCGGATGGAAATTGGTTGTCGGGAGTTAAATTTATAGATGAGGCTTATCTAGGGCCACAAAGCAATCTACCTCGCGAAGTTGCCGAGAATAGGGGGCGTAACACCTACTATTTCCTACCATTTTTGTTGGGATTGTTGGGGCTTTTATGGCAACTCAATAGCGATCAGAAGCGATTCTCGATTGTTATGTGGCTGTTTATTATGATGGGTGTTGCTCTTGTAGTCTACTTTAACACCTCACCTTCGGAGCCTCGCGAGCGCGATTATGTCTTTGCGGGAGCATTTTATGCCTATTCGATCTGGATTGGCTTTGGAGTGTTGGCTCTGCGAGAGTTGATTGAGGTTGCGACAGGCAAAGGGGGGCGTGTAGCAATTACGGCTGCAACGCTTGTGTCATTGAGTGTGCCGACGATCTTGGCGTGCGAGAACTGGGATGACCACGATCGTTCGGGGCGTACCATCGCGCGAGATATCGGGTGGAACTACCTTCAGTCGACACTTCCAAACTCGATTATCTTGAACTACGGAGATAACGATACATTCCCTTTGTGGTTTAATCAGGAGGTTGATGGAGTTCGCACCGATGTTAGAATCATGAATACTAGCTATCTGGGTGGAGATTGGTATATCGACCAGATGAAGACTTGGGCAAATGATGCAGCTCCAGTCCCATTCTCACTGCCACGCAGCAAATACTCATATGTGAATGATCTGATCCCGATTGATGCAAGGGTCTCTCGATCTGTGCCGATCAAGGAGGTGATGGATTTCATCAAAAATGATGACAAGCGTACACAGATACAACTATCGGATGGTTCGTATACAGATTATGTACCTACAAATAGAATAGCTCTGCCAGTAAATAGACAAAATGTCCTCGATTCGGGTGTTGTTAAGTTGGAGGATGCCGATAAGATGGTCGATACAATCTACTTCTCGCTGCCTGGTAATACTATCGACAAGTCGGAGATGATGATCCTCGATATGTTGGCTAACTTCAATTGGGAGCGTCCGATCTACTTCACGCAGGTCTATATCTTGCAGAATTTGGGACTTCTTGATTATCTTCAATTCGATGGTTACGCATACCGTTTTGTGCCGATCCCAACGCCATTCAAATCGGTATGGGATATCGGACGTGTCGATCCAGATTACGCTGGTCCACTCTTGATGGATACATTCAGATTTGGAAATATGAACGATCCGAAGGTCTATGCCGACTATACAGTGCAGTATAATATCGGAGCATCGAAGGCTCGCGAAGGGTTTGCAAGGGTTGCGATGGCATATATCCAGAGAGGCGACACAGAGAAGGCGATCGAACTTCTGGATAAAGCACTCTATGAGTTGCCAACATGGCAGTTGAGATTTACAGATGCAAACACAGTGCCTCTAATAGAGGCGTACTACGCAGCTGGAGCACTAGATAAAGGTGACGCACTGCTCACAGAGTATGTCAACAATCTTGTGGAGTATATCGAGTATTACATCACATTTGAGGGTGTGCAGGCAGATATAACAACGCCACTGCTTGACCAGAAACTCGATGAGTTGGAGCAGGTGTACTATACGGCAGCCTATGCTAAACGCCCAGAGGTATTGAAGTGGTTCAATGATTATTATCGCTCGTTGGGGGCATCCGAAGAGGAGCTTTTGCCAATTGGTACAGATACACAGAACTCAGATTTAGGAATTTAAGGAGACTTCTAATAATTCCCCAAAATACTTTTCCGCTACTATTCACCCCTTTTGCTTTTAGTCAAAATCGGTGGTAGGGGTCACTACAACCCACTTTGCCTAAAAACAAAATGGATAAATATTAACGAAAAATTATAATCGGGGAATTATTAGAAGTCCCCTTAAGAGACAATAAATAGATGGATTCAAAACTTTTTTTATATAATACACTAACTCGCTCAAAGCAGGAGTTTGTACCTATCAATCCGCAACATGTAGGTCTATATGTCTGTGGCCCAACAGTATATGGTGATCCACATTTGGGGCATGCTCGTCCAGCTGTCACATTCGATCTAATGTTTAGATACCTAAAGGCGATAGGATATAAAGTGCGTTATGTTCGAAACATTACAGATGTCGGACACTTGGAGCATGATGCAGATGAGGGAGAGGACAAAATAGCAAAGAAGGCTCGCCTTGAGAGGTTAGAGCCAATGGAGGTTGCTCAATACTACACCAATCGATATCGTTCGGCTATGGAGCAGTTGGGAGTGTTGCCTCCATCGATCGAGCCACAGGCATCGGGACACATCATCGAGCAGATCGAGTTTGTCAAGATGATCTTCGATAAGGGGTTTGCCTATGAGTCGAATGGTTCGATCTACTTCGATGTTATGAAGTATAATGAGGTCTATAATTATGGTAAATTGTCGGGTCGTAACCTCGATGATATCCAGACTAATACCCGTTCGTTGGATGGTCAGAGTGACAAAAGATCATCAGTAGATTTTGCGCTCTGGAAAAAGGCATCACCAGAGCATATCATGCGTTGGCCTTCACCTTGGGGCGATGGTTTCCCGGGGTGGCATATGGAGTGTTCGGCTATGAGCACAAAGTATCTTGGAGAGCAGTTTGATATCCATGGTGGTGGTATGGATCTTATGTTCCCACACCATGAGTGTGAGATTGCGCAATCTACAGCGGCTCTAGGACACGATTCGGCTCACTATTGGGTGCACAATAATATGATAACTATCAATGGTCAGAAGATGGGTAAATCGTTGGGTAACTTTATCACGCTAGAAGAATTATTTGGAGGCACACACGAACTTTTGGAGCAGGCATACTCTCCGATGACTATCCGTTTCTTTGTGCTTCAGGCTCAATATCGTTCGACGCTTGACTTCTCGAATGAGGCGTTGCAGGCGGCAGAGAAGGGGCTTGATCGTTTGATGAAGGGTGTTGATGCACTCTCGAAGATCAAGACATCGGCAGAGTCTACAGTGAACCCAGAGGAGTTGGCTCAGCGTTGCGAGGCGGCAATGAACGACGATTTGAACTCTCCAATGGTGATCTCGGCACTCTTTGATTGGGTGCGTATCATCAACCAATTGGTGGATGGTGCTCAGAAGATCACGGAGGCGGATTTGGATCGTTTGAAGCAGATCGTAAATATGTATGTCGTTGATGTCTTGGGGCTTCGCGATGAGAAGGCGGCTGGTAGCTCGGTCGGTGGTGCACGTGACTATACAACGCCATTAGTCGAGATGTTACTTGAGATGCGAGCTTCGGCTAAGGCGAATAAGGAGTGGGCGATGTCGGACAAGATCCGTGATGGTCTCACTGCGGCTGGTATTCGAGTGAAGGATCGCAAGGATGGCGTAGATTGGGAGTTGGAGTAGATGGTTACATCGGAGCAGATAAAGGGTGTTGAGGAGCGCAGGGAGACTCTCTGTCGCTGCCTCGATATTGAGGGTAAGCGAATAGAGCTCCAAAATGAGGAGGAGCGTACTCAAGAGCCAAATTTTTGGGATGATGCTGAGCTAGCACGCAAACAGCTTCAAAAGGTCGCGGCGATTAAATCGTGGATCGAGGATTATGATAATGTGGCTAAAGGCGTTGAGGATCTGAGTCTTATGCCCGAATTTGTCGCAGCAGAACTCTCCAGCGAGGAGGAGTTTGATGCTCTTTATGGGGCTGTTTTGGAGATGGTCGAGGCTCTGGAGCTGAGAAATATGTTGCGTCGAGAGGAGGATCGATTGGGCGCGATCATAGATATCAATGCAGGAGCAGGAGGCACGGAGGCACTCGATTGGGCTTCGATGTTGGTGAGAATGTATACACGTTGGGGCGAAGCGCATGGTTTTAAGGTTAAGGTTCTAGACTATCAAGCTGGTGATGAGGTGGGTGTCAAATCTGCAACGTTGGAGTTTGAGGGTGAGTACGCCTATGGCTATATGAAGTCTGAGAGTGGGGTGCATCGAATGGTGAGACTCTCACCCTTTAATGCAAATAATAAACGTCAGACAACCTTTGCCTCGATGTTTGTATCTCCATCGGTTGATGATAATATCGAAGTGGTTGTAAATCCATCTGATATCGAGTGGGATACCTATCGTGCGAGTGGAGCCGGTGGGCAGAATGTCAATAAAGTTGAGACCGCCGTTAGACTTCGTTACCATGCGAAAGATCCAGATACAGGGGAGTCGATCGACTTTTTGATCGAGAATATGGAGACTCGTTCGCAGTTGATGAACCGCGAAAATGCGATGCGCATCCTAAAATCGAAGCTCTACCAAAGGGAGCTAGACAAGAGAATGGCAACTCAACAGGCACTCGAAGCGACGAAGAAACGTATTGAGTGGGGCTCTCAAATTCGAAGTTACGTCTTTGATGATAGACGCGTCAAAGATCATAGAACAGGTTGGCAAACATCAGATGTTGAGCGAGTTATGGATGGAGATCTCGATCCATTTATTAAGGCATATCTTATGGAGTTTGGGGCTCAGTAGAGTCGCTGAGTCTACGTAGTAGGTAAAATATCATCCATTATTGTTTTATTTCATAAAATAAATCCGTAACTTTGCAATAGCGTAATGTTGTTATTGTGAGGGCTCTATTCGCTTGTTCGTCTTTGACAACTATTACTATTATGTGTTGGCTTGTAAATGTGAATGAATGATGGAGAGATTTTGTAGTAATGGAGAGGGAGGTTGTGTTAAAGTTCGAGAGTTGGATATACTCCTCGAAATAACCTCCATGTTGAGCAGCAAGGATATTGATCTAAATGCTGTGATTAATCTATTAGCCGAACATTTGGACGTATATCGGCTTTTTCTAACTATCCTCAATCGAGAGAGTCAAAATATTCTAATTGAGGGTGCTTATGGACTATCCGATGCAGAGAAACGTGATGGAGTCTACCATATTGGGGAGGGTATCATCGGAAAGGTAATTGCAACTGGAGAGCCATATATGATCCCTAACGTTGCGGAGTCTGCGGAGTTTCTGAACCGCACGAAAGCACCTCTTAACAGTAAAGGTAATTACACCTCATTTATATGTATTCCCGTTAAATATAAGGGCGAAGTGGTTGGTACACTGAGCTTTCATAAATTGGTTGAGCAGACAAATGTCATGTTTGACGATGAGATGCGATTGCTGCATATTGTCGCAGGTATGGTTGGTCGAACAGTTCGTCGTCGACAGGAGTACTTCGAGGAGATGGAGAAGCTCAAACGAGAGAATAGTCGTCTACGTAACAATATAATCAGTTATACAACTCAACCAGACAACATTAAAGGAAAGTCAGGCAAGATGAGTGAGGTCTTCTCGCTTATTGAGAGTGTTGCGGCGACCGATGCAACGGTGATTATTCGCGGTGAGAGTGGTGTGGGAAAGGAGTTGGTTGCGGATGCAATCCATAGCGGTAGTGTGCGTCGAGACAAACCGTTTATTAAGGTCAATTGTGCGGCACTTCCCGATAGCCTCATTGAGAGTGAGATCTTTGGACACGAGAAGGGTGCATTTACAGGTGCTACTCAGCGACATATTGGTCGTTTTGAGGCGGCAAATGGTGGTACAATATTTCTCGATGAGTTGGGCGATGTTCCAGCATCGACTCAGATCAAACTTCTTCGAGTGCTTCAAGAGCGTGAAATTCAGAGGTTGGGAAGCTCAGAGACTATAAAGGTCGATGTTCGAGTGATCTGCGCAACCAATAGAAATCTGGAGAAGATGATCGCCGATGGTGAGTTTCGAGAGGATCTATACTATCGACTCAATGTGTTTCCTATCTATATTCCACCCCTTCGAGAGAGAATCAACGATATCCCTGTTCTTGTTGACCACTTTATCGAGAAGTTCAACAATAGATACAATCGAAAAGTTAAGCGCATAACATCAATGGCGATTGATACCTTGATTATGTATAATTGGCCTGGAAATATCCGAGAGTTGGAGAACTGTATGGAGCGAGCCTATATTCTTAGTCAAGAGGGTGTTATCAGAGTCCACAATCTTCCGCCAACACTTCAAACGGCAGCTTCGTCTCAGACCGCAGCAAAGGGTAGCCTAGGTATAATAATGGGTAATCTGGAGAAGCAGGTGATCGTCGATGCCCTTATATCGACCAAAGGAAATATCGCAAAGGCGGCAGAGTCGCTATCTATAACAGAGAGAATTATGGGTCTTAGGATCTCGAAATATGAGATCGATCCGAAACGCTATAAACCACAAAAATAGAGATAATGGAACTTACATTTGAGATATGTGACTACTCAAATCCAGCACATTTGACCGCTGTAGCGGATCTTTTGCAGGGATATATGGCCGACCCGATGGGGGAGCATCGACCACACAATAAATTGGAGCAACTTCGGTTGGTTGATGGTTTGGCTAACCATCCAGCTTCATTCGTACTTCTTGCTTGTGTCGAGGATCAAGCTATAGGATTTGCAACCTGTTTCGAACTATTCTCGACATTTGAGATTAAGCCATTCATAAATATCCACGATTTTTTCGTCTTGCCTTCCTATAGGGGGCATGGTATCGGACGTGCAATGTTGGAACATATCTCGGAGATTGCAGTCGAGAAAAAGTGTTGCAAGGTCTCTTTGGAGGTGCGTACAGACAATGCGGTGGCGCAGGGACTATACCGAAGTGTAGGGTTTGGCGAGGCAAATCCCGATATGTTGTTTTGGGTGAAAACCTTTTATTAGTGTTCGATAAAAATCCAACAAACCTTTGTAATGCACTGTAATATAACAGATTGTATGCGTTTGTAAAATCAGGGACTTGCTTTTGCGAATAGTCCCATTTGAGATACGAAATTGAAAATTTCGTCATCCTGAACTTGTTTCAGGATCTCAGCAAATGACAATGTAGTCACAGTAGTGTGTTAATAAACAATAGTTTAGTAAATGGTGTAGGGATCCTGAAACAAGTTCAGGATGACGAAATTTTCAATTTCGTATCTCACGTATGACTTGCTAGAAACGTTTTATCAGACACTAATAAAAAAACTTTAGAGGATATGAGTATTCAGAATGCAATAAATTTCTTGGCACGAGTTCAATCAGATGATGATTATAGACAATCGTGCTACAAATTTCGAACGAAACAAGACCTCATGGAATATATACAGCAGGAGGGCTATAGCTTTTCGGATGGGGAGTTTGAAAATGCTATAAACCATCTCCTGCTGCGATGCTCAGATGCGTCACAGGGGTACGAAGTGCACCACCTGCAAAGCTGGTTTAGTCTGTTTCAGTAGCCGATTTTAGTCGTTCGGTTACCAAATCTTTTAGTTCATTTAGACCCTCGATCATCCTATCAATTTGTGGATTGTCGGGGGTTCTGTATCCAAAGTCATCAATCGAGCAGATACCTTCGAACGAGCCTACCAAGACAGCTGTCTTTCTAAGGCTGAGGCTCAAATCTGGCTCGAAATCGTTCACTTCGCGATAGAGCATAAGCGGAAGATGACTCGTTGCAATTGAGTCGTGGTGCGCCAACCATGCTATCATAAACTTCTCGAAACATATTGCTATCATATTGTATAGCAGATCGTTGTCGAATTTGCGATTCGGATTGCTAAATGATGATGTTATTGTGTTGAGGTAACTATTAGCAAAGTCATAGTTATCTTTGGCTAACTCTTTCATAGTTATAGGGGAGTTCTAATAATTCCCTAATTTTAATTTTTAGTTAATAATTGCCCATTTTTGATTTTGCAAAAGTGGGTTGTAGTGGCTCTACCACCGATTTTTGAAAAATCGAAAAGGGGTGGTTAGTAACTGAAGGGTATTTTAGGGAATTATTAGAACTCCCCTATATTGTTTTGTATATTGACAATAGTTCCGTAGGCTCTAAATCTCGTTTGTTGAGTGTGCACCAACGGCGTACCTCCTCCAGAAGTCGAGGCAGGATCTCATCTCGGCAGACAACTCCCAACTCCTCTAGTGCAGATTTGAGGGTCGCCATACACGTATGTTTTCCTATCTTAAATCGACGCTCTGTGAGCCCAATCTCTTCGGCTTTGATAAGTTGATATGTTGATCGATCGCGTTTTAGATACTTCGTGTGGATCCCACTCTCGTGTGTTAAAACGAGCTCTCCGACAATAGGCTTCGATACGCTGTTTTTGCGTCCCGATATTCTCTCAACATAGCTGCAAATCGAAGGGAATAGAGTCTTGTTGAGCCCAGTTGTGATACCTGTACTCTTCTCTATAGCCATCACAACCTCCTCCATCGCTGCGTTTCCAGCCCTCTCGCCCAATCCATTAACTGTTGTGCTGAGAGCATCTGCCCCTGCCATCCATGCCGCTATCGTATTCGCACACGCCATTCCCAAGTCGTTGTGGGCGTGAAACTCAATCGAAATATCAGGGCTGAGATCCCTTATCGGGCGAATTAGATCTTGTGTCGAGAATGGGTTGAGCAGACCAACTGTATCTGCTAGGCGTATCCTCTTAGCTCCACTCTTAATTGTCTCAAATGCAAACTCCTCAAGGAAATGGCTGTTAGCACGAGAGGCATCTTGAGCCCCGACACTTACATAATCGAATGTCTCGTAACTCCTCGTAACAATCTCTTGAATCTCCTTGAGCACCCATTTACGACTCTTACCCATCACTCCAAGCAGTTTGTCTGAGACAGGGAACGATAGATGTATTCCATCCACGCCACTCTTACGTGCAAGTTCGATCTCCGAAGGCATAGCTCTGCACCATGCCAACATCCTAGCATCGAAATTTGCATCGGTTATCGCCTTGATCTCTTCGATCGCAGCACACCCCATTGCTGGGGTTCCAACCTCAAACTCACTGACTCCCGCTTCACACAACATCGAGACTAGAGCGAACTTTTCATCGAGGGTAAATGCTACCCCCGACGCTTGTTCACCGTCACGAAGTGTAGTGTCTACAAATATAGGGTGCTTATAACTCATATATGCTCTTTAGTCACTAATCAAATACTTCTCGCATGCCTCTCCATCTTCGAGCGCATCAAGGATCTCGTCGATCGCATCCTCGCTATCCACGCCGCCATACCAGAAATTTAGAGGTTGGATAACCATTGCTGGTCCTTGTGAACATACATTTAGACAGGCTGTAGTGCTTACCACGACATCTAGTCCGCGGTCGCTTGTCTCCTCGACAATATATTGTAAAAGTTGTGGTGCTCCCTTTTTGTTGCAAACACCCAATGCCTCGCCGCTAACTCTGTACGAGTTGCATAGCAGAATGTGATACTGTGGCTTTTTCATACCCTGATAATTTTAATGTTAGTTGGTTATTCTGTTTTGTATTTACTACTTGTTGAAATATAAGTTTTGCTCCGCATTGGAGATTGTTGATAGGTGGATGAAATTTTGAAGATGGCGTAGAGGGCTCTGGAAGGAGCATACTTTAAGTATGTGACTGAAGAGAACTCTATGGTATCTTTAAAATTTCGCCGCCTTGCAACAATCTCTGTTGTGAAGTGGATCAACCGCATCCCATTGCGTTCCCCTTGCAGTTTGATCCGCACTTGAAAGCGTCGCGTTTGGCTATAGACTTAATTACGCGGTTGCTATAGATTCCATCCAATCCCTCATCTATAAGTCCTGTCATCTCAACAACATTGAGCCCAGAGCTCTTTAGAACCTTAAGTGGTTTGTCACCTACGCCACTTACAAGTAGTGCGCGACAATCTGAAAGCATCTTTGAGAGCATCTCCCAGCGGATATCACCCAATCCACGATCTGGAGTTTTGCGACTCTCGACCCACTTAAATCCATTTGGCGTTTGGCGATAAATATTGAGTGAAGCAGCCTCTCCAAGATGCATATTTACAAGCATACCCTCATTTGTAGCTACGGCAACATATGGACGACTATCTGTGTCAACATCCGAACGCTGAGCATACTCGCTCATCAGAGCATGCGCTTCGCTCATATCCTGTCCCAAAAGACCAGCGGCATCCGCACGACACCTTGCGCAGTGGCTCATAAGTTTAAGGTGGTCTGACGCTAATGTGCGAACACGGAAGACCATCTTTGGATCAGGTTGCTCTAGATTCTCGAAAGCGGTGTCGGCAACAGGGATAAGCGGAATGCAGTTTATAACATCAGCACCCAATTCAGAGCATACTCTAGCAACCTCCTTGATCCCATCCTCGTTGATCGTTGGGATTATAATACTGTTGATCTTTACAGTTATACCCTTCGCCTTTAGCTTTGGGATACATGCTAACTGCTTGTCGAGGAGTCTCTTTGCTCCATCTTCGCCTCGATAGATATGCTTTCCATCGCGAACCCATTTGTAGATCTTCGCAAGAACCTTTGTGTCGATACTATTTATTGTGATGGTTACGTGGCTAACATTTAGCTCAGCAATCTCATCAATATATGGCTCTAGACCAAGTCCATTTGTTGATAGGCAGAAGATCTTATCAGGGAATCTCTCGTGTGCAAGACGCATAGTCTCAAGAGTCTCCTCAGGGTTTGCAAATGGGTCTCCAGGGCCTGCAATACCAATTACCGACAGGTTTGGCATACGCTTATCGAGCTCCTCAAGATAACCTACAGATTGTTTTGGTGTGAGAATTGTCGATGTCACTCCTGGGCGACTCTCGCTTACGCAATCATATTTGCGATTGCAATAGTTGCACTGAATATTGCACTTTGGCGCAACGGGTAGGTGTACTCGTGCGTGGGTATGTTTTGCTTCAGCGTCGAAGCATGGGTGCTTGTGTTCCATGATCTTAAATGTATTTATACCCTACGGGTGAGTTCTCTTGTTTATACTCTATTAATGCGTTTACAACTCTATCAAATAGCTCTTGTGTGCCTCGATATCCGATCTTTAACTGACGAGCAGCTCCAAAACGGTCGTGGATCGGGAATCCAACACGTATGATTGGGATCTTTAGTTCGCGAGCTATATAGTAACCTTTGCTGCTTCCCATCATAATGTCGGGTTTGATCTGGTTGAGTTTGGCGTGTATCGACTCAAAATCTGTATCGGTGAACGAATAGACCTCAAGTCCAATCTCCTTGCACCATGCTGATAGTGCCGAGACCAAATCTGCCTCTCCGTAGATTGCGATCTTTTTGCCGAATAGATATTTGTGAGCATCTACATACGCATCTATCAATCGTCCACGCTCCATCTGATACTTCTTTGGGATCTCAACTCCATACTCAGCACTGAGACACTCCATAAATCTATCCGAAGCCTCTATGCCAATTGGAATCGGCATCTGGGTGTTTTTTACTCCGCAATCACTCTCCAGCCACTCTCCACCTGTTGGGATACGCCCGCTCTCGGATGTACGTTTGTAGAACTGGTTGAATCTCTCTCCAAACTCAATGACAGCCTTTGCATCTCCACACTCCTCAATCTCTTTGAGTGGTGTTCCTCCACTTGGAATAAGTTGATACTCCGCTGTATATACATTGTCGAGTGACTCGCTGTAGTCGGGAAATACCGTCCCCGTAACACCAAAGTCAGCGATGATCTCCTTGATATATCTGATATCGGCAGGTGTCACCATTCCTGGTAGAACAACTAGCTTCTCGGTTCGCTTAGTTGACTTTGCGAGTGTCTTTAATGCTGAGAGAACCGTATTGTGAAACCCTTCGGCATGCGATCCACAGTAGCTAGGTGTCGAACTATGGATAAATGCTGGAAGATTATCCGACATCTTTGCATCGCGGTAGTTTCTGATGTGACCTGGGATATCCTCACCAATTGTCTCCGAGAGACATGTAGAGGCGATTCCGATCACCTTTGGGTGGTACTGTTTTATTATATTGTCTATTCCTGTTATGAAGTTTTTACTTCCTCCATATACCGTCGACTCCTCCGAAAAGTTGCTCGATGCAATATCTACGGGCTCTTTGTAGTGGCTAATCATATATCGGCGGATATATGTTGCACACCCTTGTGATCCGTGAATAAGCGGAACACAACCCTCAATCCCCTTGAATACCAACGATGCTCCAAGTGGGGCGCAAAGTTTGCAAGCGTTGCGCGACGATACGTATGTTTTATCCTCTGTTTTCATCGCTCTCCCTCCTATTTGTTTTTGTAAATTTCCATACTGGAGTCATCGCTGTGGCGTAGATCTCCTTTGCAAAGTTCAACATCCCCTCGTATCCTGCAAGAGCCTCTTTGCGTTCGTGGTTGTGGTCACAAAAACCGAGTCCAATCTTGTAGGCTATCGGGCGTTCCTTCACACCTCCGATGAATATATCAGCCTCTTTCTCCTTTACGAAGTGGGAGAGCTCAATAGGGTTCGAGTCATCGACGATCACAGTCCCCTCGTCACAAAGATTCTTTATGAGCTCATAATCTTCGGTAGAGCCAGTTTGAGATCCGATGATAACAGTCTTTACTCCGATGAGTCGAAGAGCCTTCACCAAAGAGATCGCTTTGAATGCTCCGCCGACATATATCGCAGCTCGCTTACCCTCCAAAGCCTCTTTGTATGGTTTTAGTGCAGGGAGCAGTCGAGTCATCTCGTCGCGGACAATTTCGCGAGCCCTCTCCATCATCTCGTCATCTTTGAAGAATCGAGCAACTTCGTATAGCGCATCGCTCATATCCTCAATTCCGAAGTATGATACATGCATAAATGGTGTGCCATACTCCTCTTTCATCATCTTGGCAAGGTGGATCATCGAGCCAGAACACTGCACAACATTGAGCCCCGCTTTGTGGGCGTTGCGAATATCATCGACACGTCCATCGCCAGTGATTGTTGCATTTACGTGGACTCCCATTCGCTTGTAGTATTCGAGCAGAATCCAGAGTTCACCCGCAAGGTTGAAATCTCCCAAAATATTTATACTCTTCTTGGGAATGTCGCCATCTCCTGTGCCGACCAACTTAAAGAGTGATTCACAAGCTACTTTGTAGCCATCTTTTTTCGAGCCCTGAAAACCTGGAGCTTGAACAGGTATTGTTGTGACACCAGTCTCCTCGGTCACCTGTTTACAGATCTGCTCAACATCATCGCCAATCACACCTACGATACATGTCGTATAGACAAATGCCGCCTTTGGCTGGTGTGCTGCGATAAGCTCTATGAGCGAAGCGTATAACTTCTTTTCGCCGCCGAAGATTACATCTTTCTCTTGAAGGTCGGTCGAAAAACTTGTTCTGTGAAGTTCGGGCCCCGATGAAAGTGACCCTCGAATGTCCCAAGTGTATGCAGCGCAACCTATTGGGCCATGAATTATGTGTAAAGCATCCGCAATGGGGTATAGCACAACTCGTGATCCGCAAAAGACACACGCTCGTTGACTCATACTTCCTGCAAGACTCACTTTGCCAGCCTGAACAGTTGGTGCATCTGCGCCACTTGTCGAGACTTGCCTCTCCCTCTCCTTTAAAATGTGAGCCATAACATTGATTTTTTTGTATTAGTGTCCGATAAAACTTTCCTAGCAGTCCCATGTGAGATACGAAATTGAAAATTTCGTCATCCTGAACTTGTTTCAGGATCCCTGCATTATTGATTAAGTTGTTGTGTGCTAATGTATTACAGGGGTTGTGTTGTCGTTTGCTGAGATCCTGAAACAAGTTCAGGATGACGAAATTTTCAATTTCGTATCTCAAGTGAGACTATTAAGCCCCTAATTCCACAAACATATACAATCTGTTACAAAGGTTTGTCGGGTTTTTGTCGGACAGTAATAATTTTTTTTGTTTTGTTAATTCGAAGATCTCAACCCTCTAATTTGAGGTTGAAATCTTCGAAAATATTGTATTACATTTGGAACTCAATAGTCTCCTCTGTGCACTCTCTATCACGGTGAGATAGAAGCTCATGGATGATTGAAGTTACCATGTTCGCAGCTCCCTTATAACCAGTCTTAGCGAAGTAGTTGTGACCAGCACGATCGGCGATTGGGAATCCCATACGATAGAATGGTGTGTTCTCGTCGCGAGCGATATACTTACCATAAGTATTTCCGATCAACAAATCAACACCCTCTTGTTTGATCCACTGGTGAAGTTGGAACATATCGGCATTTGCACCGCTCTTCCACTTAGCCTCTGGGATATCCTTTAGTAGCTCAGCCATACGCTCCTCGAACTCCTTACCTGGAGTACCCGTTACGATGTATACTGGACGCATATCCATAGATACAAGGAACTCAACCATTGGGATAAGTGTGTCTGGATCGCCCCACAATGCTACACGCTTGCCATACAAGTGAACCGAAGCATCTGAGATCAAATCGAGCAACTGACCGCGCTCGTAAGTCAACTCATCCGATACTGGAACGTTTGCGTGGCGGCTGATAGATGTCAAGAAACGATCTGTAGCCAAGAATCCGATTGGAATATCAAGAACCTCGAATGGAACTTTACACTGATTCTCCATCTTGATACAAGCGTCGGTTGTAGTGTATGAACCCAAACCTACAGATACCTTGCTGTCACCGCTTAGGCGGATATCTGCAATTTTAGCACCTCCATCTGGGTACATCTTGTATGTTCCAGTCATTGGCCCATCCAATACTCCTGTCATATCTGGGAACATGAATGTGCGACTCTCCATAACCTTGCAAAGTCTCTTGATCTCAGCTTGATCCGATGGCTCCATCCAACCCGAAATAAGGTTGATTACGTTGCGTCTCTTGCCTGTTTTTGTGGCAAACGACTTCACCATCGAAGTTACCTGATTTGCATATCCAGTGACGTGTGTTCCAACATAACTTGGTGTGTTACAGTAGATAACCTCCTTGCCAGCTGGGATAAATCCATCTTCTGCAGCCTTCGATACAATCTGAGTCATATCATCACCAATTGTCTCCGAAAGACAAGTTGTGTGAACTGCGATAACCTCTGGGTCGTAAGTTGTGAAGATCGTATTGATCGCCTGAACCAAGTTGGCAGAACCTCCAAATACTGAAGAACCCTCAGAGAATGAACTTGTAGCTGCCATGATTGGCTCTTTGAAGTGACGTGTAAGTGCACTTCGGTGGTATGAGCAACATCCTTGTGAACCGTGGCTATGTGGCAAACACCCGTGGATACCGAGTGCCGCGTACATTGCACCAACTGGTTGACAAGTCTTTGCTGGGTTGACCGTCAGAGCTTTTCTTTCGATCTCCTTATCTGTTGTGTGTCTTAATAACATAATCTTTCCCTCTTTAATTTAGTACATAGCTTGCCTCAACATATGCCTCACGCTCCCATGGTGCCTTCAAATATTTGTGAAGTGTAGCGCATGAGATCATCTCGATATCTTTGTAGAAGTTGATAGCACCTGCAAATCCTGCATATGGGCCACCAGAATCGTAGTTGTGAAGCATCTTCAATGGAATACCCATCTTCTGAGCAACATACTTCTCCTTGATACCTGCACAGAATACATCTGGGTGGTATAGCTCGATCAACTTCTCCATCTCGTAGTGGCTCAAATCGTCGATAACGAGTGTGCCCTTCTGCATATCTGCCATAAGTCCCTCGTAGTCGTTGAACTCGCCGCCATTCGAGATCTTTGTCAAGTGCTCATCTGGTTTACGCTTGTTGTAACGCTCCTCATCTTTGTAGACTGTGATCTCCTCGATGTTACGGCTATCGGCATCAACTTGGATTGTTGGAATCACGCGGCGACCCTCGTAGTCATCACGGTGACCGAACTCATATCCAGCTGCAAGAGTTGTCATACCCAACTCGTTGAATAGCTCTTGGTAGTGGTGAGCGCGAGATCCACCGACAAACAACATCGCTGTCTTGCCAACTGTCTTTTTGCGAGCCTGCTCAGCTGCAGCCTCAACACGTACCATCTCCTCAGCGATAACCTTCTCGATCTGGTCGATAAGCTCCTGATCCTCGAAGTACTCTCCGATTTTGCGAAGTGATTTAGCTGTTGCCTCAGCACCGATGAAGTTACACTTAGTCCAAGGAATACCGAACGATGTATTCAACATCTCAGCTACGTAGTTGATTGAACGGTGACACATAACAAGACTCAAATCTGCTGTGTGAGCACGCTCAAACTTAGTCATTGTAGCATTTCCCGACATTGTAGCGATTAGCTCAATTCCGCAACGATCCATCAAATCCTCAATTACGAAAGCGTCACCTCCGATGTTGTACTCTCCAAGCAGATTGACACGATACTTGTGCTTGCCCTCGATTGTGTCATCCTTACCGATACAGTTCTTGTAGAGCTGATTGTTCGCGATGTGGTGACCAGCCGACTGAGATACTCCACGATATCCCTCGCAAGAGAAACCGATGATGTTAACCCCAGGGAACTCCTCCTCCATCTGGCGAGCTACACGGTGAACATCATCACCGATAAGACCTACAGGACAAGTTGAGAATACTCCGATCGCCTTTGGGTGGAATAGCTCCATCGCCTCGCGGATCGCCTGCTTTAGCTTCTCCTCACCACCGAATACGATGTTTGAGTCCTGCATATCAGTTGAGAAACAGTATGGGATGTAGTTCTCATCCATGTCAGACTCTGGGCGAGTCTGGTTACGACGTGTAAGCCATGAGTAGAATCCGCAACCGATCGGGCCGTGTGTGATATTTACGATATCACGAGTTGGTCCCATGATTACTCCCTTACAACCTGCGTAAGTACAACCACGCTGTGTGATGATACCTGGCACTGTACGTACATTGGCTTGGATCTTTGGGATCAGATCTGGGTCGTTTACGGCAACCGCCTTAGAACGTTTTTTTGCTACCTTCTTCGGGTACTTCTCAGCTACCGCCTCGACGAACTCCGAAAAATCTGGTAATTTCTTTATATCTTCTTTCATAGGAATCTTATTTAATCGAGTGTGATATCTCCAGTCTCACCTGTGCGGACACGAACTGATTCGAATGTGTTGACCACGAAGATCTTACCATCTCCACTCTTGCCCGTTTGGTTAACCTTAATAATTGTCTCTACAGCCAAATCCTTCTTGTCGTCAGTTACAACAAGCGTAATCATACGCTTAGATTTTAGACGTGGATTCTGCTGAATATGCTCGTGGTGCTCAGGGTCGATACCCTCAGCCTTCTCCAAATCGCCGTGACCCTTACCACGTCCCACAACTGGAAGAGCTGTGAACGATGGTAGATCGACTGCAGAGAGAGCCTCCTTAGTCTCGGTCATCTTCGCGATACGGATGATTGCCATTATTAACTTCATAGTAATCTAATTTATTAGTCGTTTTTTGTAAAGTTGATAGGTGGATGAAATTTGAAATTTCGTCGCATTGCAACTTTACACCTCCATGAATCCTGAAGAGATAGTATAGCACTCCTCAACTGGTGTAACGAAGATCTTACCATCTCCGAACTGTCCTGTTGCGCTAGAGCGAGCTGAGTTTATGATTGTCTCAATCACAAAATCTTTGTCCTTCTTTTTGATAGTAATCATCAACATCTCCTTTGGAAGCTCATCATACGTTACGTTTCCAGCCTTGATACCACGCTGCTTACCACGTCCATATACTGCGATCTTTGTAACGGCTGGGAATCCAGCGTCCATCAACGACTTCATTACTACTGCCGATTTTTCTGGTCTTACGATTGCTCTAATTAAATACATTGTCTTGATTTTTTATTTGGTTTGTGTTTTGCTCAAAAGTTGATAAGTGGATGAGATCTTGTGCATCGTAAGCTGGCGGAGGAGGGAGCATACTTTGGGTATGTGACCGATTGCCGACAGCTTGGGATGTGCAAGATCTCACCACCTTGCAACTTTTGTTTAGTTCATGATACCGAATGACACAAGAAGAGTCTCTAGCTCCTCCATAGCAAGTGGAGTTGGGATTACGTGCATTTTGTTGTCGTTGATCTTTGACGCAAGAGAACGATACTCATTAGCCTGTGCGTGCTCTGGAGCGTAGTCGATCACTGTCATACGGTTGATCTCAGCGTGCTGAACCATGTTATCACGTGGTACGAAGTGGATCATTTGAGTACCTAGCTTCTTAGCGAACTCCTCGATCATGTTAGCCTCGTTGTCTACCTTACGAGAGTTACAGATCAAACCTCCTAAGCGAACTGTTCCCACTTTACCAAATTTCGAGATTGACTTACAGATGTTGTTTGCTGCATACATCGCCATCATCTCTCCTGAGCATACGATGTAAACCTCCTGTGCTTTACCGTCGCGGATTGGCATCGCAAAACCACCACATACAACGTCTCCAAGTACATCATAGAATACATAATCGAGGTGTTTGTCATCGTCATAAGCACCCAACTGCTCCAACAAGTTGATAGATGTGATGATACCACGACCAGCACAACCTACTCCTGGCTCTGGACCACCTGACTCAACACAGCTTGTGTTTTTGAATCCCTCTTTCATTACATCGTCGAGATCGATATCCTCACCCTCATCGCGAAGTGTATCAAGTACAGTCTTCTGTGCCAATCCGTGCAACAAAAGGCGAGTTGAATCAGCCTTTGGGTCGCATCCCACTACCATTACTTTCTTACCCATCTCTGCCAAACCGGCTACTGTGTTCTGGGTTGTGGTGCTCTTACCGATACCACCTTTTCCGTAAATTGCAATCTTTCTCATAGCTTTAATTATAAAATGTGTTTTTAAAAAATATTAAGTTATCTATTTTCTTATGCTGTTTAATCTTGCATTAAGTGTGCCAAAAAGTCTACTTGGATGAAATAAATTCAAAATTATTTTGTAATACTCTGTTTTATAGCGAGTTGTAGTCGTGGTATTTTTTGACTGATTTTTGGTTTAAATAATCTGAGTTATTAAGTATATTTAAAATATTACATTTCTGTAGCTTTTCTTATGTGGATGTAGCAAAATGTAGGAAATTGGTTTTGAATGTTATTTTTGTCTGCTAATTTTTATTTAGCACTTTCGTTGCATCACGTTTAGACTCTGAGAGGGTCGCTATTTTGAATCACCTTTATTAGTGTTCGATAAAACTTTTCTAGCAGTCCTACTTGAGATACGAAATTGAAAATTTCGTCATCCTGAACTTGTTTCAGGATCTCTACATCATTGAGTAAGCTATTGCTTATTAGTATATTACAGAGGCGATATTGTCATTTGCTGAGATCCTGAAACAAGTTCAGGATGACGAATCCGTTGGATTCGATAACATGGTGCCAATAAAGTTGTTACAAGTGTTGTTATCGGACACTGATAAACTCGTTTCAGGATCTCCGCAGAGCTAATTTTAATATGTTACAGTCGAAAGCCTACACTCTATAATAGAGTTGCATTTTTTGTGTCGTTTAAAGAAGAAGGATCTTCCGCCACAACTCTCCGTATGTGTCGATATAACTCGATCCTCCCCCTTTGAAAATCCAAAGTGTAGGATTGAGGTCGCCATAGCTGTAATATCTGCTGGGTCGTGACACACCATTAGTGTGATGCTTCCAAGCATTTTGTGTGCCTGCTTGATACTCTCTCTGAGTGACTCCTTTAACTCCCAATCTAGGGCGGAGAATGGTTCATCGAGTAGCAACATTGATGGCTCTGAAGCTATCGCACGAGCCAAAGCGACACGTTGCTTCTGCCCACCTGAGAGCTGTTGAGGGTATCGAGAGTGGAGTGCGCCGATATTGAAACACTCAAGCAACTCCATTATCTTCTGTTCATCTTTGTTTGGTTGAGCGTACAGAATCTGCTCAAATACCGTCATATTTGGAAATAGCGCAAAATCCTGAAACATCAACCCTGTTCTACGCTTCGATGCTGGCACAAATATTCTCTTGTCGGTGTCGCACCACACCTCTCCATCAAATACTACACGACCTCTGTGAGGCTTCACAAGCCCCGATATAATCCTTAGTAGGGTAGTCTTGCCAATTCCCGATGCACCCTGCAAACAGACAATATCCCCCAAATTTAGATCTGCACGTACCTCCAAAAGAGATCTACCTTCGACTGTGTAGAGTGGCTGTTTGATATCAATTTCCAACATAATCGTTTTGGTTTTTGTGTGACCTATTATTGAAACTGTAGATTATTGTGAGTAGTACCACTGCGATTACAAATAGCACAATCGAGTATCTATTTGCATTATCATATTGGAGTGCCTGCACCTGATCGTATATTGCAATTGATGCTACGCGAGTCTCGCCTGGGATATTTCCACCAACCATAATTATAACACCAAACTCACCGATGCAGTGTGCAAACGATAGGGCTAGCGATGTTATAATAGATGGCATCATATTGGGAAGTAGGACTCGAAAGAATATGCTTAACTTTGATTTGCCCAATGTCTCGGCGGCATCGCTCAAATTTCGAGGTATAGAGATAAACCCCGATTGAAGGGGTTGAATCATGATCGGGAGTCCAAAGAGGACGCTACCAATCAATATCCCCTCGAAGCTAAATGCGAGTCGACTATCGAATGTCTCGTACCACCAAGTGCCAAACCATGAGTTTGGGCTATATAACATAAGTAGGTAGAATCCCAAAACTATTGGTGGCAACACCATCGGAATGCTAATCAGTGCCTCGATAAGAGAGCGCGCAAAGAAGCGTTTGTATGCCAAAAAATAGGCTATCGGCAACCCTATTATAAATAGTATTGCCGTAGTGCTAAATGCGAGTTTGCCAGTGAGGAGTAGTGTCTCCCAAAAATCTGCGTCATTCATGAAATTTCCCCCAAAATTTATAAATTAGAGATTATTGCAAAACGGTAGTTTTGCTCCGCTATGGAGAGTGTTGATAGGTGGATGAAAATTTAAAGATGGCGTAGAGGGCCCTGAAAGGAGCATACTGAAGTATGTGACTGAAGAGAACTCTGCGTTATCTTTGAATTTTCGCCGCCTTGCAACGCTCTCAATTATTTTACTATATCGTATCCGTACTTCAACCATATGGGCTTCGACTCTGCGGATAGTACAAAGTCCCGAAACTTTATAGCCTCAAGATTCTCTATTTTTTGCTTAACCACAACACAGCTCTGAATTATTGGGCTGTATAGGTTGTCTGGAATAATATACGTATATCCATTGTTTTGAGCCGTTGGTGATCTGTGTTGGGATAGGGCAATCACTCCAAGATCTGCATTGCCCGAGAATACATACTGTGCAGTAGCTCCGATATTCTCTCCATATATAATCTTTGATTTTACATCGTTATATATTCCTATGTTGTTCAACATCTCAATGGCGTGTACTCCATATGGTGCGGCGTTTGGATTTGCGATGGCTATTCTGTGTGATTTGTTGAGCGTCAATGCGTCGAGCCCGATCTGTGAGATATCTATTGAGCGGCTATATAGGAGTAGTTTTCCGCATGCATAGGGTCTCACTTCGCCTGTTGTGTAGCCTCCGCTCTTTAGTTTGAGTGCATAATCTTCATCTGCGGAGAAGAATAGGTCGTAGCCTGCGCCATTCACGATCTGTTGCACCAACATTCCAGATCCTCCGTAGTTGATATTGATTGCAACTTTTGGGTTGCTCTCTATATATATAGACTTGATCTCATCCATTGCATCGCGAACGTTTGCGGCAGCGGCAATGCTTACAACACTCTGGGCATAGGTATTGGCTGAAAAGACAATACAGATAATAAATAATAGGGCTCTCTTCATATCATAAAATAATTTATTATATATGATAGAGCATTATCTGTGCCAAAAAGGTGTGGTGGATATAATAAAAAGATTTTTTAAGGGGTTGTTGTTTGATAATCAGTGTGTTATCAATAGGGGTGTATTGAAGATGAAAACACCTTTAAAGAGCTAGATTTGAAAAATATTACATAAATGTAGGCTCTCGTTACAGATATGTAAGAAAAAACTCGCAAAAGATCTGTGTCGAAATTGTTCAATACTCATCTTTTGCGAGTTATATTTAGGGGGGGAGACCTAGAACTTATACGAGAATCCCATATTAACAATCGAGATACCGTAACCGATCTCACTGTTGATTGCAAAGTTCCTGAATATATAGTATCGAGCACCAACATGGACATTATAGACTATCCCTTTGTCGGCTCCGCTGACTTTGTCACCGATGATAAGCTCAACATCGTCATCGTCCCAATTAACATAGGTGAGTCGAAAGTCGTATCCTATGCGGAATCCTCCATAAAGATCCAACCTCTTCACATTTGTCTTGCGGTGATAATTTGCACCTACAGCGACAAATATATCATCATAATCGAATGTTCCATATGTATCATCTTTGTCTGCTCCATACTGTATATCGTCTTTGCTCCATGCGTAGCCCAGATATCCATTGAGTCCAATTGATGATTTCTCATTGATGTTGTAGACTCCGACCTCGTAGGATAGTGATAGTGGGCAGTCATAAATATTGCTGTAGCCAGCACTTACAGATAGTACTTTCGAACCCTTTTTGAAGTTCTGAGCCGATGCTACCGATACAAAGCAGAGCATTGAAGCGACTAAAAATAGAATTTTTCTCATGTTAAGTTTTTTTAATTTCGCTGGATTTATGTTTTATATAACGTTATTCCACCCGACAAAGATATGTATAAGTTTGCGAATAGTGAAATTTTTTCTCTAAAACGTAATATCAACATATTTTGTATTGCTCTATTTGATAAATATAACTAAAAAATAGTATATTTGCGTAAAATTGTGTGGTTATGATATATAATTATCGTGGTCAAGATATATTCGTCGAGGTGAGCGGTGAGGGTGATGCACTATTGTTACTTCATGGATGGGGGTGTGACCACTCTGTATATAGGCGTTGTGTGGAGTATCTTGCAACTTCATATCGAGTCTACAACTTTGATCTGCCTGGTTTTGGTAGCTCTCAAGAGCCTACGGAGGTGTGGGGGACGCAAGATTATGCGGATATGATTCGCCAATTCATATTGGATCAAAATATTATATCGCCATCATTTATGGGACACTCCTTTGGTGGACGAGTCTCTATTTTGTATGCTTCGCAGCATGAGGCGAACCGAATTGTATTGATCGACTCCGCAGGAATAGTTCCGAAACGTAGCTTGGAGTACTACGCTAAGGTCTACTCTTATAAACTCTTCAAGCGAATATGTTATAAGATTTTGTCAAAGGAGAGAGCCGAAGCTCTGATTGAGAGCCGCAGAAAAGGCTCTGGGTCAGCAGATTACAACAACGCCTCGCCAATGATGCGCCAAGTGATGTCGAAGGTTGTAAACGAGGATCTAAAGAGCGTTATGCCTCAAATAAAGGCATCGACACTTCTGTTTTGGGGCGATCTGGACACCGCAACTCCACTCTCAGATGCCAAGACAATGGAGCAATTGATTCCCGATTCTGGTCTTGTGGTGGCAGAGGGGTGTGGACACTTCTCGTTTGCGGAGATGCCAGTGCTCTTCGATTCAGTGATTAAGAGTTTCTTTCAAATTAACTAATTTATGATTTTTATTCTATATATTATAACTTTCTGTCTCTGTTTTGCAGCTGTTGCTAAACATGATATCCATATGTTTCAACACAACTCATATCGCATTGAGCGTTATCATCGTTGGTGGATCAGGGGAAATATAATCTCTTATAGACGTTGGTGGTTTATACTTGTTCTGTTGTTCTCGTTTAGCGTGTGGACTCAGCCAATTGCAATTGTTGTGATGGCGTTCTATATCTACAGAAGATTCCAGATCAAACATAAAATTCCGTTGGTTGTTACGAGTCGTGTGAAGCGTCTCTTTGCAACCACTATGTTGTTGACTATGGGGGTTGTAGCTGTTGAGTATTTGAAGCTCGACCATAAATTGTTGCCTCCGATTTTGAGTGTGATATTGTTCCTATCGAATGGCTTTATGCTGTTGGCAGATATAATCAACACTCCCGTAGAGATGATTATCAAAAGGTGGTACTATAACGATGCAAAAAAGATTCTAAAATCCCATAACCGACTGATAATTATCGGTGTGACAGGTAGTTACGGTAAGACAAGTGTTAAAAACTACCTCTATCGAATGTTGAGTGAGAGGTATAATGTCTTGGTTACTCCAGGGAATTACAATACAACAATGGGCGTTGTAAGGAGTGTTCGTGAACATCTTCGTCCTCAACATCAGATCTTTATTGTCGAGATGGGGGCAAAGCAGCGAGGTGATATTCGCGAAATTTGTAATTTGGTAAATCCAACTATCGGTATTGTAAGCTCTGTTGGTGAGGCTCACCTTGAGACCTTCAAAAGTGTTGAGAATATTCAAAAGACGAAGTTCGAACTTATTGAGGCGTTGCCTGAAAATGGAGTTGGTGTGGTTAATTTCGACTCTAAGAGCATTCGAAACTATAAGGATTTTAACGCTAAATGTAAGGTGTTAAGCTACTCGGTAGAGGATAGTTCGGCAGATTTCCAAGCAAAGAGTGTGCGTTATAGTGCTTCTGGCTTATCTTTTGATCTAGCTGTTGGAGGTGAGTTGTGCAGCTTCAATTCGCACCTTTTGGGCGAAGGCAATGTCTTGAATCTAGTTGCAGGAGTCGTTGTTGCTAACCACTTGAAAGTTCCAACAAAGGGGATCAAAATTGCGATATCGCAGTTGAAGCCTGTGGAGCATCGCCTCTCAATGAAGAGAACAGGAGGGTTGACAATCCTCGATGATGCCTACAACTCAAATCCAGATGGAGCGCGAATGGCACTCAATGTCTTGCGCGATTTTGAGCGTGGCGCAGAGAGTCGACGAATCGTCGTAACTCCAGGGTTCGTCGAGATGGGGGCGAGTCAATATGATGCAAATTATAACCTCGGTAGAGCGATGGCAGATAGTTGCGACTATGCAATTGTTGTCAACAAGCTCAATCGAGAGGCGATATGCAAGGGGTTGAAGGATGCTGGATTTAGCGATGACAAGCTCTTTGTTGCAAACTCCCTAAATATGGCGCGTCGACACCTCTCTGGAGTCCTTAAAGTGGGCGATGTGGTATTGTATGAAAATGATTTACCAGATTCTTTTAAATAAAAGTAGAGTATGAAAGTTAATGTAGGAGTGGTCTTTGGTGGTCGCTCGGTAGAGAATGAGATCTCGGTTGTCACAGCAAATCAGGTGATTAATGCTATGGATAGCGAGAGATATAATATAATTCCGATCTTTATAAGCAAATCGGGAAAGTGGTATAGCGGAGAGCAACTTCTGGATCTTAAGCGATACAAAGATATGACAAGCCTGCTCGCTGAGTGCGAAGAGGTCTATATTCGTCCGATCTATGGAGACTCTAATCTATATAGGTGTAAAAAGTCGATGTTTGGAACAGATGTCGTTGCAAGTTTGGATGTTGTTGTGCCGACGCTCCATGGAACAAACTGCGAGGATGGCACTTTCCAAGGTGTGATAGAGTTCGCAGGTATTCCATATGCAGGGTGTAATACACTAGCATCGGCAAATGGAATGGATAAGATCACCATGAAGATGATACTTACGGAGTGTGGCATTCCAGTGGTTGATTATGCGTGGTTCTGCGACAAGGAGTGGATGGATGATAGCGAGAGTGTTATTGAGAGTGTTGAGGATAAGTTAGGCTATCCAGTTATTGTGAAGCCTGCTAACTCTGGATCGAGCATTGGAATCAAGGCAGCTCACAATAGAGAGGAGCTAGAGGATGCAATCGAGAATGCAATATCTTTCACAACACGTATTATTGTGGAGCGATTTGTAGCTAACCTAAAGGAGGTAAACTGTTCGATATTAGGTGATTACTACGATTGTGAGGCATCGGTATGCGAAGTGCCACTCCGAAATGGTGAGATACTCTCTTACGAAGATAAATATATGGGAGGCGGAGCGAAACAGGGCTCTAAGGGTATGCAGTCGACTGTTCGAGAGATCCCTGCTAATCTGCCTGATGATGTGACAGATTTTATACAGTGTACAGGTTGTCAGACCTTCAAGGCGTTGTCTTGTGATGGTGTGGCGCGTATCGACTTTATTATAGATCAAGATACGGATCAAATATATGTTAATGAGATCAATACTATTCCTGGTTCATTGTCGTTCTATTTGTGGGAGGCATCGGGAGTTAGCTTCACTAAATTGATGGATCGTGTCATCGACCTTGCATTTAAGCGTCAGAGAGAGTATAGCCACAAAGTTGTAGATTTCGGAGGTAACATCTTCGCAGCCCAAAGTAGTGGCGGAGCTAAGATGGGCGGAGCAAAATACAAGAAATAGATGCAATATATTGATTGTTAGTGTCCGAAAAAACTTTTCTAGCACTCCCATGTGAGATGCGAAATTGAAAATTTCGTCATCCTGAACTTGTTTCAGGATCTCTGCATCATTGAGTAAGTTGTATTGTCGTTTGCTGAGATCCTGAAACAAGTTCAGGATGACGACTCTTTCAGAGTCGAGACGAGTCGAGACGTGCTGCAAAGGTTTTGTCGGACAAATAAATCCAAGAATAAGAGGTTACCCTCCCCCATACATAATATATAACAGAAATCGGCTGCTCTCATCAAAGAGGCAGCCGATTTTATTACCTGAAGGTGATTACCTATTGTAAGGATTAAGCCTTTCCAGCTGATCCCAATACGTTCTCACACTTGTGCTTGTACAACTTCTTCAACTCGTCACGAGCTGGGCCTAGGTACTTGCGTGGGTCGAACTCAGCAGGGTTGCTGTTGAAGATACGACGTACAGCAGCAGTCATAGCCAAACGACCATCTGAGTCGATGTTGATCTTACATACTGCACTTGCAGCAGCCTCACGAAGCTGTGACTCTGGAATACCAATTGCATCCTTCAAAGCACCACCATTAGCGTTGATCTCAGCAACATACTCCTGTGGTACAGAAGATGCTCCGTGAAGAACGATAGGGAATCCTGGGATACGAAGCTCGATCTCCTTCAAGATGTCGAAACGAAGTGCTGGTGGAACAAGGATACCCTCCTCGTTGCGTGTGCACTGCTCTGGCTTGAACTTGTTAGCTCCGTGTGAAGTTCCAATTGAGATAGCAAGTGAATCTACACCTGTCTTCTTTACGAAATCCTCAACCTGATCTGGCTCAGTGTATGTGTGGTGCTCAGCGCATACATCATCCTCAACACCAGCCAATACTCCTAGCTCACCCTCAACTGTTACGTCGTGTGCGTGTGCGTACTCGACAACCTTCTTTGTAAGAGCAACGTTCTCATCATATGAAAGGTGTGATCCGTCGATCATTACAGAAGAGAATCCCATATCAACACAGCTCTTGCACAACTCGAAAGAGTTACCGTGGTCAAGGTGCAATACGATTGGAATATTCTTTCCCAACTCCTTAGCATACTCAACAGCTCCCTGAGCCATGTAGCGAAGAAGTGTCTGGTTAGCGTAGTTACGCGCACCTGAAGATACCTGAAGGATAACTGGTGAAGATGCCTCAACACAACCCTGAACGATTGCCTGCATCTGCTCCATGTTGTTGAAGTTGAATGCTGGGATAGCGTAGCCACCCTCAAATGCCTTCTTGAAGATCTCCTTAGAGTTAACAAGACCTAGCTCTTTGTATGATACCATAATCTTTTTAATTAAAATTTATTTTGTGTGAAATATTACCTTTTATTCTTTGATCTTGGCAAATTTAATAAAATTTCTCAACATCTCATAAATTATCGGGGGAAAAAGAGAAATAATACTACATTTGTCACCTTTTTAGCCACAATGCCCCTCTTTACTCCTTTAACACTTTGTCTCTAGCAGCCTCGGGAATTGTGCTTTTGTAGAACTCCTTTAGCTTCTCGTGGTACTGTAGATATCCCATCATGCTACATGGAATATTACTCTCATTCCACTTGTCCCATAGCGTTTTTAGCTCCTCAGCTCTCTTGATATCTTTTTTGCTGCGGTTGATAATATCGTTCTCCTCGCCCAAATCATCTGGTAGATAGTATTGCTCTGGTTTGCCATTGCCTTTTCCTAAAACCTGCTTTGTGCCATCAGAGCCAAGTACCGCCCAAACCGAACCACTGCGCCAGAATATCGCTTCGTGTGGAGCTCCCTTCTCTTCGCCTGTGACAAATGGGATCAGATTAACACCCTCCATTGCTGGAGCACTCTCTGCATCTGCCCCTGCAAGAGCAACCGCCGTGCGCGAGATATCGAGTGCATTGACTGGATAGTTATACTCGATGCCACCCTTTACTTTCGCTGGCCAACATAGAATATATGGTACATGGTGACCACCTTCGTATGTGCTACCCTTACCTGCTCTGTATGGAGTGTTGTCGGTGAAGCTCGATAGTTTACTATTGGCTTTCTCTTGAGGCCCACCGTTGTCGCTTGTGAAGAATATAATTGTATTTTCGTATAGTCCGTTTCTCTTTAGTGCATCGACAACCGTTCCAATGCCGCGATCCATAACATCTACCATCGCTGCATATGTCCTCTTTCTTTTATCTTCGATATGCGAATATCTCTCAATATCCTCTTTCGGAGCTTGAAGAGGTGTGTGTGGTGCATTGTATGCTAGATACAGAAAGAATGGATTATCTTTGTTGTCCTCGACAAATCGAACGGCATCTTCGCTAAATGCTGTTGTGATATATCCATCGAATGTGGCAGGCTTCGTATTTCGGATTAACTCCTGCTCATACGCCTCCCACACCCTTTTCGACTTATTAATGCTGAAGTAGTCGTGTCCACCTCCCAAAAATCCATAGAAATAATCAAATCCTCTATTCATCGGGTTGTGTAGCTCCGTAGCTCCCAAATGCCACTTTCCAATGATACCAGTGGTGTAGCCAACCTCTTGGAGTCGTGCAGGGAATAATTTTTCATCTGTGCTGATTCCCATATATGGATTGTCAGGGTCGTATGCAGGGTTGGTCTCAAATCCAAATCGCTGTTGGTAGCGTCCCGACATAAGCGCAGCGCGGCTAGGGCCAGAGAATGGGTGGTTGCAGTGTCCATTTGTGAATATAACTCCCGACTCAGCGAGTTTGTTGAGGTTTGGTGTCTGGATCGGAGTCTCTCCCGTAAAACCAACATCGTTATAGCCTAAGTCATCAGCTAGGATTACGATGATGTTTGGGCGTGTTTGATCTGCCGCTTGAGTGGCTTGTGTTGTTACGGCACACAGCGACCCCAATAGTAGTAGTCTTTTGTCCATGGTATATTTGTTTAGGTTTTTAGCAAAAATAGTATAATATTCTCTTTTGTACAACTTATAGAGGCAAAAAAAAAGAGTGCCTCCAGAAAAACTGGGGACACTCCTCAAATATTTAGTTTCGAAAAAGTAGAGACTACTTCTCGTTTCTCTCCATTGCAGCCTTCAACTCAGCAAGACCTGCGATATCACCAAGTGTAGTCTTCTCTACAGATGCGTTTAGCTTCTTAACAGCTGACTTAGCAACATCTGCTGCTGCACGCTTCTCAGCCATCTCAGCCTTAGCCTCACCACGCTTGATATCCTCAGCGATACGTGTGTGTGACAATGTGATACGCTTAGTAGCCTTAGAGAACTCGATCACCTTGAACCGCATCTTCTCACCTACAACTGGAGTTGTGTTATCCTCTTTAACAAGTTGGCGTGAAGGAGCAAATCCCTCTACATTCTCGCTCAAAGATACTACAGCACCCTTATCGTTGATCTCTGTGATTGTACCCTCTTGGATAGAGTTTACACCGAATTGGCTCTCGAACTCATTCCATGGGTTCTCCTCCAACTGCTTGTGACCCAAGCTCAAACGACGGTTGTCTTTGTCGATCTCAAGCACAACAACATCGATTGGAGCACCAACTGTTGTGAACTCACCTGGGTGCTTCACCTTCTTAGTCCAGCTCAAATCTGAGATGTGGATAAGACCGTCGATACCCTCCTCGATCTCAACGAATACACCGAAGTTTGTGAAGTTACGAACCTTTGAGTTGCACTTTGTACCAACTGGGTACTTAGCCTCGATTCCGTCCCATGGATCTGGAGTCAACTGCTTGATACCAAGTGACATCTTGCGCTCCTCGCGATCAAGAGTCAAGATCACAGCCTCGATAGTGTCACCAACCTTCATGAAGTCCTGAGCAGAACGTAGGTGTTGGCTCCAAGACATCTCAGATACGTGGATAAGACCCTCAACACCTGTTGCGATCTCAACGAATGCACCATAGTCAGCCATTACAACCACGCGACCCTCAACCTTATCACCTACAGAAAGCTCTGCACTCAAAGCCTCCCATGGGTGTGGAGTAAGCTGCTTCAATCCAAGAGCGATACGCTTCTTAGCGTCATCGAAGTCAAGGATAACAACGTTGATCTTCTGATCCAAAGTAACGATCTCATCTGGATGGCTTACGCGACCCCATGAAAGATCTGTGATGTGGATAAGACCATCTACGCCACCAAGGTCGATAAATACACCATATGATGTGATGTTCTTAACTGTACCCTCAAGGATCTGTCCCTTCTCAAGCTTAGACATGATAATCTGCTTCTGGATCTCAAGCTCAGCCTCGATAAGAGCCTTGTGAGAAACAACAACATTGCGGAACTCCTGGTTGATCTTAACAACCTTGAACTCCATAGTCTTATCTACATAGATATCGTAGTCGCGGATTGGCTTCACATCGATCTGAGAACCTGGCAAGAAAGCCTCTATTCCGAATACATCAACGATCATACCACCCTTAGTGCGGCACTTGATGTAACCCTTGATGATCTCGTCCTTCTCCAAAGCCTCGTTAACACGATCCCAAGATTTAAGCTGACGAGCCTTCTTGTGAGATAGAGCAAGCTGACCGTTACGATCCTCTGCTGACTCCACATAAACCTCAACAACATCGCCTGCTGCGATCTCTGGGTTATAGCGGAACTCCGAGATTGAGATTACACCCTCACTCTTATAACCGATGTTGATAACAACCTCGCGCTTTGTTACTGTTGTTACTGTACCATCTACAACCTCGCCTACAGCGACATTAGAGAGGGTTTTGTCATACGCCTCAGCGATAGACTCTTTGCTCTGATCGTAAACTGCTGATTCGTTCTCGAATGCTGACCAGTCAAAATTTTCGTTCTGTGTGTTTTCCATTTGTGGAAATTTTTGCGATACAATCGCCCGTTAAATTTAGTTTTGTGACCCACCAAAAGATAAGTCGGGCGCAAATATAGTGAATCTTTTGTTGATTCACAATACTTTGCGCCCTTTTTATATGGAATTTAGAAAGATTTTTAGATCAAAACCTTAACAATAGCCTTTTTTACAACTCCCTCGCCGATCATCGGTGCGTGACCATCCTCTGGCATCAATATCGTGAACTGACCAGGGACAATAGAGTATGTGCATTGGTGTGCATCGTTAAAGAACTGAACATCCTTCGCATCGTCGAACTCTCCAACAGGATCTGTAAGCACTGCGCGCTCTGTCCATCCGAACCTCTCCTCCTTACCAACAAGTAGGATCTGGATATCAGCATACTTATTGTGGATCTCCAACTTTGCATCCTCTGGCTTTTTGAGCTCTCGCTCCATGATGTTTACAAAGATCTCATCTCCATCGAGTGGATTTTTACCTACTGGCAAAGCCATAAGGTCAGTCTGAGCAAGTAGCTCAAATGCACGTTTCATACGTGGGCAGACTCCATAGTAGAGCTCTGCATTCTTCATTGAATCTAGTATCATAACAGTTATTTTTAAGTGTGTTAGCCTATTTTTCTATCTTTATCTGTGTCATTATCGGTAGGTGATCCGAGAATAGGGTCTCTTTGTCGACCATATAGTTGTATGGTGTAATCCCCTCTCCAACCAATATATAATCTATTCGGAGTGTATTGTAGAACCCTCTAAAGGTGTATGAATATCCATTTCCACTCTCTTGGAAGGCATCCTTTAACCCTCTTGACATAACATTGTATGTGTGAGACATCGGCGTATCGTTGAAATCTCCGCACACCACAACAGGGTATGGCGACTTAGATATCACCATCGTAATAGTATCAATCTGTTTGCTTCGCTCCTTTGAGCTATTGTTGAAACGAGATATCATATTGCGAAGTTTGTTGTTTCGAAGTGTATCCTTCACCAACTGCTTCGATGTTAGATAGTCATTATCTTCGGCACTGATAGTTGTAGAGTGGAGATGGCAGTTGAATACTCGTATTGTATCCTTTTGAATCACAATGTCAGCCCACATTGCACGCTTCATCTCCTCTTTTTTAGCGTCTTTAAATATATTTTCTTTTCTGATTATTGGATAGCGGCTATATATCGCAAGGGGTTTAAATTCAGCTTTATTGAGCTTGTTAAGGCTCTTTTTCATCTCTTTCGAGAACCTCTTAACAACATCGGTATACTCTTGAAAGCAGATTATATCGGGCTTCTGCTCCTCTAGATATGGCGACATCTCATCTGCCCACTGTTTGTCATCATTGTAAAAGTTTCGAACATTATAGCTCATCACCGTTGGTAGCTTTTTATGGCTATCCAATCCATAATTTGTGGTGAAGTTCATATTGACAAATAGCGATATGCGATTCACTCCACACATAAGAATTATAACCATCGGTATTGCATATAGCCACTTCCACTTTATGATCCAAAATAGAGCTAGAATTAGATTGGCGATATATACCGCAGGGGCTATCAGTCCCAAAATGGGGAATATCCAACTGACCGAAGGGTCAACTGTCGGTGCTATTAGAGTGAGTATAAGGGCGATAGATGCAATAATAGATACAATCAGCATTATGCTACTCGCTAAATATCTAAAAACTACCTTAATGAGTGAACGACCCTCTCCACTCTGTTTTGAACTTTTCATTACTCTCGTTTTTTAGTAGCGTATTTTGCCTTTGTATCTCCAATATGTAAGCAGGATAAAGCCCCATAACATTCCACCCAAGTGTGCGAAATGAGCCACATTATCCCCGATACTATTTCTCCAACCAAGATACAACTCCAATGCACCATACAACATCACAAAGTATTTGGCTTTAATCGGAATAGGTGGTATCAGCAGCATAATAACAGCATTTGGATGCAAAACGCCAAATGCAAGAAGAAGTCCAAAGACCGCTCCCGAAGCACCAACGGTGATAGAGAATGGATACAACATACCAAGAGCAACCTGCAACAGTCCAGCCCCAATACCACACACCATATAATAGGTGAGGAATCTACGAGATCCCAACTCATACTCTAGGGTGCGACCAAACATCCAGAGCGCAAACATATTAAAGAATAGATGAGAGAGGTCACCATGTAGAAACATATAGGTGATTAACTGATATGGCATAAAATCCGAAGATTGAATGGTGTGTAGCCCTAAAAAGTATTTTAAAATAGGAAATAGAGTTCCAGCCATCAATCCCAAACAGTTTATAATTAGCAGATTGAGCACTGTCGGTGGTGCCATATTTCTAAATGAATTCATCATAATTTTCTCTATGTTTTATTATTAGTGTCCGATAAAACTTTTCTAGCAGTCCCGTTTGAGATACGAAATTGAAAATTTCGTCATCCTGAACTTGATTCAGGATCTCTGCGTTATCAACAAGTGTTTATTAATTAGTGCATTAATCTATAATATTATTATTTGCTGAGATCCTGAAACAAGTTCAGGATGACGTTCCTTGCGGAACGTATCTCAAGTGGGACTATTGGTAAAAACATTCACTACTCTTTGATTATCCTAAATGTTTTTTAATATCCTCTTTCGTTATTTGCCACATAATAGCCTTTCCACTTGGCGAAAGCCCTACATCTCCATCTGAAAGGAGCTGCAAAATCAACTCTTTTGCCTGTTGTGGTGATATATTGTGGTTTGCAGTCCCATGTGTGCTACTCTTCGCCATAATCTTGGCTACTCTGTCACGTCGTTGCTCCGCCAAATCCTCTGGAGTCGCCATTAGCTGCAACAGATCGTAGATCAAACGATCAACATTATCACTTGTTACATCTGCTGGTAACCCCTTTACACTGATAACCCCTTTTTTGATATAGTCTATATCGAGACCCAACATCGAAAACTCGATTGCATGCTCCTCCATAAGCGAGTACTCCTCGTTCGAGAGCCGAAGCTCAATTGGGAATAGTATCTGTTGACTTACACTCTCTCCATCCTTTAGTATTGTGATATAGTGGTTGTAGAGTAGTCGCTCCTTGGCGCGTCGTAGATCTATCACCGACATATTAGCACCAATCTTGCACCAAGCATAGCACCCTCCAACAACCGTTACATCCTGAATATCTGGAATCTCAACTACTGGTGGAGTCGTAGACTCTATCTCATCGTAGTTTGCAGTGTCAAATGGTAGTGGCTCGTATTCGGGCTCTTGTGTAACGCTCTCAACATTGCTTCCACTCTCAATATCGTAGAAGTTCTCCCAACTCGCATCGACGCTGTTTTTCAGAGCAGAGTATTTACCACCTCCGCCACCGCTCTTTCTCTTGGGCTCACTCCTTTGTGGAGTTGTGATAGGCTCATACTCTATAGCTCCCCTCTCGTCGTAGTTATCGATACGTTCTGCAAAGGTGCTTCGAGCAGCCTCACCCACCTCAAACTCAACCTCGAAAGGGTTGTAGCTGCTATTCGATACAGCTGTAGGTTCTGCATAGCTCACCCCTTTTTGAGCCACTGGGATCTCAATATCGCTACTGTTATCAAACTCCATAAGTGGCATCGCTCCAGTCTTTGCAAGTGACTCTCGAACCGCAGCGTTGAGGATCTGCCAAATAGCACTCTCATCCTCGAACTTCACCTCGGTCTTTTGAGGGTGAACATTTACATCCACCTTGTCGGGAGCGACCTCAAAGAATAGAAAGTAGGCAGGGTTAAGCCCCGGCACAATCAACTTCTCGTAGCCTCGCATGATCGCTTTGTTGAGATACGACGATCGAAAGATACGCCCATTAACAAACATATATTGGTCACTCGAACTCTTTTTGGCAGCTGCTGGGCGACCGATATATCCGCTGATCTTCACAATAACGGTCTCAGCGTGGATCTCCAACAGATTTTTTTTGATATTTCGACCTACAACATCTACAATTCGCCCAGCTGTCGAGCTAGGAGGAAGTTTATAGATCGGACTATCATCTGCATATAGCTCGAAACTTTTGTCGGGGTTGCTGATCGCAATACACCGAAACTCCTCCTTTATATGGTTTGAGCTCGTTGTCTCCTTCTCCAAGAATCTTTTGCGAGCAGGCAAGAAGTGAAATAGATTGCGCACACAAAACTGCGAACCCTTTTCACAAAGTATCGGTGTTTGATCCGAAAATCGTCCATTGTCGATAATAGTCAAAGTGCCCATTTCAGCATCCGAAGTACGCGATTTGAGCTCTACACGAGCCACCGCCGCAATCGAGGCAAGTGCCTCACCTCTAAATCCAAAGGTGTGCAGAGCATATAGATCCTCTGCCCTTTTGATCTTACTCGTTGCATGTCGATCAAACGACATTCGAGCATCATTTGGTGACATTCCAACTCCGTTATCTACAATCTGGATAAGTTCGTGCCCCCCCTTGCGATAGTTAACTATCACCTCTGTAGATCCAGCGTCGATAGAGTTCTCCATCATCTCCTTAACTACAGACGCAGGGCGATTCACCACCTCTCCGGCGGCGATCTGATTTGCAATATTTTCGGGCAGTAGCCTTATCCTATCCTCCATTTACTCCTCTTTTGTTGGGTCGTAGTCGTTTGGAACTATCGTGATCGGTGTGGTTGGGTTGAACTCCTCATACTCGTAGAGTGGTTGCTCCACCCTTGTCGATGACTCTTCGGAGAGTCCAAACATCTCGATTAATTTGTCGTACAGAAGAGTTCCCATATATGTAATGATTACAATCACTGCAATTGAGACCCACATCTTTGCCGAATTATTTTTGCTCCTGCTAGCATTTCGAATGCTTCGAGCATCTCGTTGCCTGCGTATATATTGCCCTGGTTGATACTCCTCATTTTTGCTGTCGCGACGCTTACCAAACATCTCCTCGCGACGCTGTTCACGAGCCTCTTTCGAAGGGTCGTAGTAACGAGGTGTATATTTGAATGAATTAGCTCTGCGCTTAAAAGGTGTGAAGGCTCCCATGGCTTTTAATGTTTTATGAAGTTTAATACTCTACCGAAAGAAGTTCTTCATTCTCTCGAATATGTTTTGGTTCTTCACCGACTCAGCTCTCTCGAACGATGGTAGTTTATCGAGCTTCTCGACCAACTTACGCTCCTCCGAAGAGAGGCTATTTGGAATGGTGATATCAACCACAACCAAGATATCTCCGCGTCCATAACCATTCACATCTGGAAGTCCCTTGCCACTCAGACGAAGCACCTTGCCTGCGTGTGTACCTGGAGCGATCTTGATCTTCGCACGTCCATCAATCGTTGGGATCTCGACCGTGCCACCTAGTATCGCCATTGTAACGGTGATGTTGAGGTTGTGGATCAGATCATTTCCATCGCGAATCAACTCTGGATTTGTCTCCTCCTCGATAACTACCTGCAAATCACCATTAATACCACCATGAACAGCGGCATTTCCCTTGCCCGAAACTTTGAGAGCCATACCCTCACCAACTCCAGCTGGGATCCTCACCTCTATAATCTCTTCGCCCTTGATTGCTCCATTCCCCGAACACTTATCACACTTCTCGGTAATAATCTTACCTGTACCATTACAAGTTGGGCAGACACCTTGAGTCTGAATACGTCCGAAGAATGAGTTCTCGACACGCATCACATATCCCGAACCGTTACATGTGTGGCAAGTTGCATATGATGATGAATCCTTAGCACCTGTACCGCCACACTTATCGCAGGCGATCATCTTCGAGATCTTGAGCTTCTTGGTAACACCCTCCGAGATCTCTTGAAGGGTAAGTTTCACCTTTACGCGAATATCACTTCCGCGGTTGACTCTCTGCCCACCGCGTGTATATCCACCTCGACTGCCACCGCCTCCAGCAAAGTGACCTCCGAAGATATCACCAAACTGTGAGAAGATATCATCCATCGAGAAGCCGCCACCACTGTAGCCGCCATATCCGCCACCGCCACTAGCAGCACCGCCCATTCCAGCGTGTCCGAATTGGTCGTAACGAGCGCGCTTCTGGTCGTCCGATAGTACATCATACGCCTCAGCAGCCTCTTTAAATTTCTCCTCAGCCGTCTTGTCGTCTGGGTTTTTGTCTGGGTGGAACTTAATCGCAGCCTTGCGATATGCCTTTTTGATCTCGTCGGCGTTTGCACTCTTCGCAACGCCTAAGACCTCATAGTAATCTCTCTTTTCAGCCATCTTCTTACTCTCCTACAACAACTTTCGCAAAGCGAAGAACCTTCTCGCCCATTTTGTAACCGCTCTGCACCACATCAATAATAGTATCTTTTTTCTCCTCGCCAGCTGCAAAACGTGCCACAGCCTCATGAAGATCTGTGTCGAGAGGTAGTCCAATAGCCTCGATCTCAACCACTCCGCGAGCCTTCAATGTGTCGGTTAGCTTCTGAGAGATCAACTCAACACCCTCGCGTAGAGTTACAATATCGTCGCTTTTTTGCATTGCACCGACAGCACGCTGCATATCATCAACCACAGGGAGGAATGCCTTAACAACATCTGATCCACCGCTCTGCACCAAATCCATCTTCTCTTTGAGTGTGCGTTTGCGGTAGTTGTCGAACTCAGCTTGTAGGCGAATATAACGATCTTTCCAGTCGATATTCTCCTCCTTTGGAGCTGCACTCTCCTCTGCCATTGTGTCACCCTCCGCGCTCTCCTCTGCCATTGTGTCAGCCGTTGTCTCGTCTGATGTTGGATTCTCTGGAGTCTCGTTGTTGATTTGCTCTTCGTTAAGTTCTTGATCTTGAATCTTTTGCGTTGTCATATATATCTGTTTTGTATTTTTTTCTTATTATATTTGCAAATTATGCGCCAAATTTACCTCTGTCATCTATCCAATGATAAAAATCGTCGGTTTTTTATTCATATCTGGCTTTTGAGTAGCTCTCCACTCCTTCACACTCTTGGTTGCGATACTCTCCGCTGGGTCGGTAATATCTATAGCGATGGTCAGTTTTGTCAATGGAGCAAGCACCGTAAGTAGCTGATCGAAGAGCTTGATATTTCGATATGGAGCCTCGATAAATAGCTGCGATTGTCGCTCCATTTGAGCTCTCTTCTCGAAGCCTCTAATTGCACGACTCCGCTCAGGCTCTTTGATCGGAAGATACCCATTGAAGGCAAACGACTGCCCATTGAGCCCCGAAGCCATCATAGCCATTATGATCGAAGAGGGCCCAACCAAAGGGACAACTTTAACCCCTTTTCGGTGGCAAGCCTCGACAACAAGAGCTCCAGGGTCGGCAACAGCAGGCACTCCAGCCTCGGAGATCACACCAGCCGAACGCCCCTTAACAATGATATCGACCATCGCCTCAATCTCCTGTGCAGAGGTGGTATGTTCACTTAGCTCGCGAAACTCCAGAGAGTCTATCGGACGCTCAATCTTCGCCTTTGACAGAAAACGACGAGCCGAACGAAGATTCTCGACGATGAAGTAGTCCAACGAGTCGATCACCGCTTTATTCGCCGCTGGAGTCACATCGTAGACCGCTGTCTGCTCACTTATTGGGCAGGGTATTAAATATAATGTTCCTTTCATTCTACTCTTTTAGGTATATTCTCTTTACTCGTTTTGATATTGATGTGAGCACTTCGTAGCTTATTGTGTCGAGTCTCTTTGCAATATCCTCTGCTGTGTTGCCTTTTTCGGGAGAGAATATTATAACCTCATCACCCTCCTGAACACCCTCTATATCAGTTATATCTATCATGCAGCTATCCATACATATTCGACCGATAGTTGGTGCTTTCTCACCATTAATGATTACGCTCCAGCCTCTACACCCTAAATGTCGATTCATTCCATCGGCGTATCCTATCGGGATCGTAGCAATCCTGCTTTTGCGTTTTGTTACACTAGCTCCGCCATAGCCAATTAATTGTTTAGCTGCTAGCTCTCGAATCTGAACTATCCGACTCTTTAATGTCGATATTGGGGTCAATCCATCGCACCCAAATCCATAGAGCCCGATCCCTAAACGACACATATCGAATTGAATTTCGGGGTAGTTTATTATCCCTGCCGAGTTTGCAATATGTCGAATAATAGGGTAGGGTAGTGCCGTTTGCAACCTGCCACTCATCGCCTCAAATTTGGCAACTTGATCTTGGGTATTATACGTCCCCTCCTCTCCCATATCGGCCGATGAGAGGTGCGAAAATATCGAGGCAACACTTACTACCTCTTTGAGTGCGAGGAGTTGTGTCGTAAGCTCCTCTATGTCATTCTCTTCAAATCCAAGTCGATGCATTCCAGAGTCGATCTTGATATGTATCGGATACCCCCTCTCTCCATGAGCCGACACCGCAGCAGCAAATGCACGAAGCGACTTAAATGAATATATCTCAGGCTCTAGCTTCGAATCAACCATCTGTGAGAAGCTACCATCGTCGGCATTAAGCACAATGATCGGCATCGTTATACCGCGCTCTCGAAGCCTACTCCCCTCGTCGGCAAATGCAACTGCAAGGTAATCAACCCCCTCATGTTGAAGAGTCTGTGCGATCTCAACCTCTCCAGCTCCATAGCTGCTCGCCTTGACCATAGCTGTCAGCTTTGTCTTTGGTTTTAGGTGCGAGCGGTAGAGGTTTAAGTTCTGTATCATGGCGTTAAGGTCAACCTCCAACGTTGTGGTGTGACTCTGACGCGCAAGCGTATGGCTAATCTTCTCGAAACGGCTCTCTCGACTCCCCTTTATTAGGATCGTGCGATTTGTGTAGTCATCTGCCGTGATCTTTGAGATCAACTCCTCGGTGGTGGCGTAAAACTTCGCCTCGCAGTGAAATAACTCTGCCCACTCCGCGATTTTAGCTCCAACGCCAATCAACCGACCAACATGTGCACGTTTTAGAGCCGAAGCAACTTTTTGGTATAGGATTTTATCCTCGATACCACTCTGTAGAATATCCGACAGAATGATTGTTGTCTCGCCTCCCGAAGCTATCGATTGTAGGGTGTCGAGTGCAATAACGAGTGAATTTATGTCGGAGGTATAGCTATCATTTATAATTGTCGAGCCGTTGAGCCCCTCAATTAACTCCAACCTCATTGCGATAGGGGTGATAGACTCCTCCTTAACCCTTTGAATCCCCAATGTGTGACATAAAGCCTCTACGATCTGCCAATTCTTTTGCGATGCTATATCCTGAAAACTCCCTTTCGGGAACTCTGAGGCATCTATATACCTTTTGTTCGAGTAGATCATATGCGATATTAGCTCTCTATATTCGCTGTTATAGATCACCATTTCGGCTCTCTTCGCAAGTATCATCTTCTCCTCTATCTTCTGCTCCATCGAGCTAAAACCCTCTTGGTGGGCATCTCCGATTGAGGTTATAATGGTGATATTTGGTCGGATCATCTCCTCCAATCGCGCCATCTCGTTGGGTCTGGATATTCCAGCCTCGATAAGTGCAATATCCTCATCGCCACCTATCATAAGCAGCGACAGCGCAACACCTAGTTGGGAGTTGTAGCTGCGAGGTGACCTAAATATTTTGAGTGACTCTGTTGCCACTTGTGCAATCCACTCCTTAACAACGGTCTTTCCATTCGAGCCAGTGATTCCAACAACAACCCCTTTGAACTTCGAACGGTGGTCGGCTGCAAGTCTCTGTAGAGCCTCGATTGCGGAGTCAACAACTACATATGAGCAGCCGTTTAGGATCTCCACCTCTTCTCGCTCCACCAAAAACGAGACCACTCCGCGATTAACCATCTGCGGGATAAAATCATGAGAGTCATGATTAACCCCTCGCATAGCGACAAAGAGCGTCTCCGAGCCAGCGGCAGATCCTCTGGAGTCTACCACCACCTCATTAACCACCTGGTCAGCCCCTCGAAGAGTGCCACCAGTGATCCTTGCTATATCGCTTAATCTATAATTCATCAATTAATTCATTTTTGCCAAATTAGGGGCTTGCCTTTGTACCATGTTTCGACTCTGAAAGAGTCGTCATCCTGAACTTGATTCAGGATCTCCCGAATTTCGCCAAAGGCGGAATCTCGGGAACATTATCAAATTTTTGTAATACTCTCTTTTTCTACGTATTCTCTTCGTGCCCGAGATTTAGTTTCACTAAATTCGGGAGATCCTGAATCAAGTTCAGGATGACGAATCCGTTGGATTCGATAACATGCTACCAATAGAGTTACTCCTGTCATCCTTTTATCGGACACGAATAAAATTAATTAAATTCAACTACCGTGATTCCAGAGCCACCTCTGTCCGCGTGTGCATCGACAGCCCGACCAACATCTGGAACGCTCATTAAGTATCGTCGTATCTCCTCCTTTAGAGCTCCAGTCCCCTTTCCATGAAGAATAGCAACGGAGCTTACACCCATCATCAAAGCGTCATCAATAAAGTTCTGAACCATATCCAGAGCCTCCGATGCCCGTTTCCCTCGAACATCGATGTTATCCTTGAAGTTTAACTTTCTGCTCGATATATCGACCGAGATACGAGTTCGAGGTATTACAGGTTTTGTTGCACGCTTATACTCTGAGTTCGATACCACACTCAAAGAGTCTAGATTGACCGTGGTAAAAATCTGACCAAAGGCAACTTGCGCCTTTTTGCCCTTAATCGAATGAACCTCCCCCAATGTCTCTTGACCCTCTATTCTCACCTTCGAACCAACCGTAACCTCTGCTGGCTTCTCTGGTTCGGGGGTGATCTCTTCGATCTGCTCTGCGCCCTGCCTCTCTCTTCTCTCTTTGCGTTTTTGTTTTCGTCTTTCGAGCCTCTCCATCTCGCGAAGCACCGCAGCCTCTTTGTCTGCCTCCTCTTGTTTGCGACTCTCCACACTCTCTTTGAATGTGTCGAACTCTTTGCGCGCTAAACGGGTTAACTCCTTTTCGGCTTGTGACTCGCGTATTGTCTTGATCGTGCTCTCGATCTGCTTATTTGCCTCTGCAATTAGAGCCTTCGCCTCAGCTTTAGCCTTCGCTATAATTGCATTACGCTCCTCTCGGATCTTTGAGAGTTGATCGGAGTAGTTTTGCTCCAACATCTCCACTTTGCGATCTGTATGTCTAATTCTCTCTCGCTTCTGCTCCCAATAACGTTTGTCACGTGCAATTTCGCGAAGCTGCTTTTCGAGGTTTATATGTTCGCTACCCGCTTTGTCGCTTGCTGCTCGAATAATATCCTCTGGAAGTCCGATCTTGCGTGCAATCTCAATTGCAAACGAGCTACCTGGTTTTCCCATCTCCAGTTTGAAGAGTGGGCGTATATTCTGCACATCGAAGCTCATAGCTCCATTTGCGATGCCAGCGGTCGATGATGCGTAATACTTAATATTGGAGTAGTGGGTAGTTATCACACCATAAGCCCCTTTGGATAGCAACCTATCAAGTATCGCCTCGGCAATAGCACCTCCAATTACAGGCTCTGTTCCCGATCCGAACTCATCGATCAATACCAACGATCTATCACAAGCACCAGCGATCATACTCTTCATATTGTAGAGGTGCGACGAGTATGTCGATAGATCATTGTCGATCGACTGCTCATCTCCAATATCAATATATAGAGACTCAAAGATCGGAAGCTCAGAGTTTTCAGAGGCAGGGACTAAAAATCCACACTGAAACATATACTGCACAATCCCCGTGGTCTTGAGGCATACCGATTTACCTCCTGCATTTGGGCCCGAGATAACCAATATATGCTTTTCGCGGTCAATCTCCAGATCCAACGGTACAATCTCTCTGTTGTTTGCCTTTAGAGTCTGAGCCAAAAGTGGATGCCTTGCAGAACGAAGCTCCAGATGCCCCTCGTCGGAGATTATAGGCATAACACACTCATTCTCAATTGCCCACATTGCCTTGGCACACAACATATCTATATCGCTCAGATAGTCGCTAGCGGTCGCTATATCATCGATGCTTGGACGTATAGACTCCGTGAATGCTGTCAATATCCTAACTATCTCGCGACGCTCTGCATATTGTAGTTCGCGTAGCTCATTGTTGATCTCAACAACCTCTACAGGCTCGATATAAACGGTCTTTCCTGTTGCCGATTCATCGTGTATAAATCCATCCAACTTGCGTTTATTTCCAGCAGCAACGGGGATCACCGCTCGACCATCGCGTATCGAGATCATCGCCTCTGTGTCGACTAGTCCAGCACCCTTTGCCTGAGCTAAGATCTGTTGCAGACGCTTCGAGGCTCTCGCTTCACGTTCGCGGATCTGTCGACGGATCTGTTGTAGCTCCGACGATGCACTATCCTTTATTAGATTGAATTTGTCGACTATCGTATCAATCTGTGCAACAATAGCGGCAAACGAGACTAAATTTTCGCCACGTCTAAGGAGCGAAAGGTAGCTATCTGCACTATCCTCCGCTCGCTTGCGAATAAAGCGTGTGATCTCATCTACAGCGACCAACGAACGTCTTAGAGCCACAATCTCCTCCACATCAAGGAAGCTACCGATGATCGAGATCTTATTTACAATCCCCTCAATATCGCTATAGCCACCGCGAGGAAATCCGCTCTCCATCATCAACATCGAACGCATCTCGTTGGTCAGCATCAAGCGCAGAAGTATCTCCTTTTTCTGGTTCGAAAAACCTTGTGATAGAACTTTCTCCGCAGCTGAGGTTATTGTACACTTTGCCGCCACCTGTTCGCGGAGGCGGTCAAAACTCAATTTTTGCTCAAAATTTTGAGGGTATATCATCTAAAACTCTCTCTTCTTACTTTTTATTTGCTCGCTTTGCGTGCATCGTTTACAGCATCTTTCTCCCTCTCAACAGCATCTTTTATCATGCGCTTCTCCGCTTTGATCTCCTGTTTAAGGGCACTGCGACCAAATACCGATACATTGATATACCTTGCTGGATTATCCTTGAAATCATAGAGCAGCGAGTCTAGATTTGCAGTTGCTGATGTCAAATTCAGATACAACTCTTCGTCGTTGAGGATTCTACCCATTGTGCCCTCTGGATTGTTGAGCTGAGCCATCAGGGTGTTGATCTGATCGAGTGATTTCGAGAGTGATGTTCCCACCTGCGCTTCACTAAGATCTGTCGATAGAGTGTTGATATTTCTGATTATACTGTCGATCTGTGGAGCTCTCTCGCCCATCGTCTCCGACAACTTCGAGAAGCCACCAACCATTGTTGTTAGACTCTGTTGATTCTGCTCGACGAGTATATTTAGATTTGCCGATAGGGCATCCATATTACTCAACATATTTGTTATATTTTGAGTGTTTCCTTCGAGTAGGATGTTCAAATTTTCGAGTGTCGTTGATAGCTCCGAAGTGACATTATTGATACGCTCTTTGAGGAACTCCAATTCAGAACTAGCTGTATCTAAGATCCCCTTGTCGCGACTCGACGGAACCTCGTCGCCTGCCGAAAGGAACTCATCGCTATCTCCTAGTATCAACTCAATTGCTGTAGGCCCCATAATGCTGCTGTTGTAGATTCGAGCCACAGAGTTTTTTGGAATCCTGATGTTGTTTTTGACCATAAGTCGAAGAACAACATCTGCGTTATAAGTTGGATTGAGTATTATCTCGCTAACACTTCCCACCTTGACACCTTTGATAAGGACTGGCGAAGAGTTCTGTACGCCATCTATCTGGTCATAGCTAGCATAGTATTCAATGTCGCTACTAAATAGGTCTGTGCCACTAAGAAAGCGTATACCACCCCACGCTGCTAGGATCATTAGAATTGTGAAAATACCAATCTTAACCTCTTTTTTCATTATTATCTAACTTTAAATTTTAATTACTTACCAAACGTTGTGATGTATGCATCTTTGAATGACAGCTTTACGCTCTTTAGATCAGCATCAGCCTCCGCCTTGGTCGCATATTTACCTATGCAATATCTATACTTATATTTGCCTGTTGAGGTAATAAACCACTGTTGTCCTACATATGACTTAAATTGACGGTCGTTGTCTGCTAGGACTTTAGTCGAAGAGAGTATCTGGATCGTATACCCTTTTTTGAGTTCGCTTTTGCCTCTGTTTGGAGATGTTGTAGGTGTGGTGGTAGATGCAGATGATCCAGATGTTCTATTAATCATCTCGATATATGCATCAATTCCATCGAAGATCGATCGAGCAATCTCCTGCTGTCCCTTCGTGGATGTCATATATGCCAACTCTTTGGCGTTGCTCATAAATCCGATCTCGGTCAGAACACATGGCATATCTGTTCCATATAGCACCATGATTGGTTGGCGACGAAGATCTCGAACTTTTCTGTTGTGTTTTCCGTAGCTGGTCTGTATCAAACGAGCCAGAGCTTCGCTATATTGCCCATATGTGAATTGCAGATTCTGGATATATGCCCTAACTATAGCAGCTGTCTTTTGATCCGACATATCGATCAGATACTCCGCATTTGCGGTGTATAGAGCGGTATCGTTGCGTTGTTTTTCGAGCGATGACTCTCCCATAATAATCGTCTCAGCTCCATATGCCGATGTGTTGGATGCAGCGTTGGCGTGTATCGAGATAAATATATCGCCGTTTGCATCATTGGCAATTTTGGAGCGAGCTCCTAGATCCTCACGTAGGACTGTTGAGAGATGTTTGTCTGTTGTTCGAGTGAATATAACCTTTATATTGGGGTGCTCTTTTTTGATGATATCTCCTAGCTTCAGAGCTACCGCTAAGTTGATCTCTTTTTCGGTTACACCTTTGTATTGTGCGCCAGGAAAATTACCACCATGACCAGGGTCTATAATTATGGTTTTAACCCCCTGAGCACAAGTGTGTTGAGGGGCGAAAACTGATGTAAGCAGAAGGATGGCTATTGCAGCTTTGAAAAAAAAATGGGTTTTCACGTCTTTAAATAAGGGCTATATATATAATTTTAACTATATTTGTCGTTTGTAAATCAAGCCTTCTGGCCACTCTGATGGGTATTTTCTATCCGTCATGTGGTCTTGTAAAGGTATGTAAATTTTGTTTTGCCGACTCTGTCGGCAAAGTTACATTTTTTTTTGAGATTTTGTATAAATTTAAGATAAAATATCTCCTTTCGCTACTTATCATGCTATTTTCTGTAGAGTTGGTAATTGGTGAGGATACTCTTCCTACGCTTGTTGAGGAGGAGTCGCTAGCTGTTGATCGTGACACTACTGTGGTGAACAGACCGAAACCTCGAAATCTGCTTGATGATGTAATGAAGGGGCAGAATGAGGACTCTCTCTACTATGATGTGAAGGGGCAGACGGTCTACATCTACAATCAGGGAGATATAACATACCAAAACAAGGGGTTAAAGGCGGATCTTATGAGAATAGATATGGCTCGAAATGAGATCTTCGCCTATGGTAAGCAGATCGATTCACTCGGAACGACAATCACTACGCAGCCAGTCTTTGTGGATGGCGGAACATCATACACAATGGATACAATCACCTACAACCTTAAGAGCGAAAAGGCAAAGATCAAGGGTGTGGCGACGCAAGAGAGCGATGGATGGTTGGTAGGATATGATGTGAAGAAGATGAAGGATAACACGATCAATATCAAGGGTGGTAAGTATACCACTTGCGACCATACGGATCATCCTCACTTCTATTTGGCGATGACCAAGGCGAAGGTGATGCCAGGGCAAAAGGTTATCTCAGGGCCTGCTTATTTTGTTATGGAGGATGTGCCGATCTACTTTTTGGGTATCCCAGAGGGTTTCTTCCCGATCAATTCAGGGCCTCGTTCGGGTCTTTTGATGCCTTCGTATGGAGAGGATGGGTCGAAGGGATTCTTCTTGCGTGATCTGGGCTACTACTTTACAATCAACGACTATATGGATCTGGCAGTTACAGCTGGTATCTACTCTTATGGATCGTGGGAACTTAATACATCATCAAAGTATATTAAGAAGTATAAATATTCGGGAAACTTTACCCTCAATTATGCTAGCACCGTGCTTGGTGAGTTTGGAGATGACGACTACACAAAACAGAACGCATTTAAGATCCAGTGGTCGCACTCCCAAGATGCAAAGGCGAGTTTGAGTTCGACATTCTCTGCCTCGGTAAACTTCTCGACGAGTGGATATAGCAAATATTCGGCAACTACGCTCTCTGATATGTTGACAAGCCAAACTAACTCCTCGATCTCCTACTCCAAGAGTTGGGACAATGTATCGTTGTCGACAAGTATGTCCATATCTCAATACTCCGAGACAGCATCTATTTCGATGACACTTCCAACGGCGGTTTTAAGTGTTTCGCGATTCTACCCATTCAAATTTGGTGACACTATCGGCGATGACAAGTGGTATGAGAAGATCTCGATGACCTATACGGGAAAGATGACAAATAGCCTCTCAACTACCGAGAGTGAGATCTTTACCAAATCCTCGTTAGACAACATGAAGCATGGTATCGAACACAGCATCCCAGTCTCAGCATCGTTTAGTTTATTCGACTATATCAACATCACACCAAGTGTGAGTTATACGGAGAAGTGGTACTTCAAACGCGAGATGCAGGAGTGGAATCCAGTAACTAACGAGATCGACACAATGGATCCAGAGTATGGATTCTATCGTCTCTACAACTATAGCACTTCAGCTTCGGCTTCAACCACAATCTATGGAATGTATCAAGCTCGCAAAAAGGAGAATCCAGTGCAGGCGATTCGACATACCTTAACTCCAACTGTGGGAATCTCATATGCTCCAGACTTCTCAAGTCAGAAATATGGCTATCAGGCGACTGTGCAGAGTGACTCTTTAGGAACAACGAAAACCTACTCACCATACACCAATAACGCATATGGAGTTCCATCATCGGGTCGTAATATGTCGGCTACATTCTCTCTGTCACAGAATTTGGAGATGAAGGTTCTCTCGAAGCGCGACACATCGGGTGTGAAGAAGGTGACTCTTATAGATCAGTTGAGCTTGAGTGGATCGTATAACTTCTTGGCAGATTCGATGAAGCTCTCGACAATTCCAGTCTCTTTTAGAACGACGCTGTTCGGAAACTTCGGATTGAACCTCTCATTTACACTCGATCCTTATAGAGTGAGTCCAGAGGGTAAACGTTACGATAAACTATTCTTCCCAGGGCGTATCACCTCTACCTCTTGGTCGTATGGTTACACCTTTAAATCGCGAGAGGATAAGTCGAAGACGGCTATAAATGATATTAATAGTATTCCAGCGGAGTATTTTAACCCATTCTCAGATCCGTATGGTACGATGGATCCGATTTTGAGGCGACAATATATGGCAGCCTCCTATTATGACTTCTCGATACCTTGGAATCTGGGATTTAACTATGTTATTAGTTATGGAGTCACCTATACTGATAATGGTACGACAGGATACGAACCCAATATAACCCAATCGGTTAGTTTTAATGGCTCGGTGAATCTGACAGATAAGATGGGACTCACCTTTACGGGAGGTTACGATATAAAGAATATGGAGTTGACAACATCGTCGGTCTCGATATCGCGTGATCTGCACTGTTGGCAGATGTCTTTTTCGTGGATTCCATTCGGATATTATCGAAGCTGGAGCTTCAATATTGGGGTGAAGTCGTCGGCACTGGCAGATATCAAGTATGATAAGAGCCAGAGTATGTATGATAATCTATACTAAACTTTTTGTATATGGAGAATATAAGTGACTATTTGGTTATTGGCTCTGGTGTGGCTGGTTTGAGCTTTGCTCTGAAGGCAGCCGAGATCGGAGATGTTGTGATTGTTACCAAGGGGGGGATAAGCGATTGCAACACTAATTATGCGCAGGGTGGAATCTGCTCTGTGACATATGCTCCCGATACATTCGAGAAGCATATCGAAGATACCTTAGTATGTGGAGCTGGAAAGTGCGATCAGGAGGCTGTTGAGCTTGTTGTTCGACGCGCTCCAGAGTTGATTCAGGATCTGATTAAGTGGGGTACTCGTTTCAATAAGACCGAAGATGGACGCTTTGAGTTGCACCGCGAGGGTGGACACTCTGAGCATAGAATCCTCCACTATGAGGATCTAACAGGTGCGGAGATCGAGAGAGCGTTGGTGGAGAGCGTCCGCCAACATCCGCGTATCAAGATCTTAGAGAACCACTATGCAATTGACCTTCTGACACAACACCATTTGGGTGAGTTTGTGACTCGCCACACTCGTGGTTTGGCCTGCTTTGGTGCTTATGTATTGGATCTTAAGAGCGAGAAGATCTCTACGATGTTGGCTAAATTTACAGTTGTGGCATCGGGCGGTTGTGGTCATATCTACCACACAACAACTAATCCAGAGGTTGCAACGGGCGATGGTATTGCGATGTGCCATCGAGCAAAGGCGACGATCCAGAATATGGAGTTTATACAGTTTCATCCAACATCACTCTACAACCCTGGTGAGAGACCATCGTTCCTAATTACGGAGGCGATGCGTGGATATGGAGCTATTCTAAGACTTCAAAATGGTAAGGAGTTTATGGATCGTTATCATTCGATGTTGTCCCTCGCACCGCGTGATGTTGTGGCTCGTTCGATCGACCACGAGATGAAGATTAGCGGAGAGGAGTTTGTATATCTGGATGTTCGACACAAGGATGCAGAGCAGACAAAGACTCACTTCCCAAATATCTACGAGAAGTGTAGATCAATAGGAATAGACATCACGAAGGATATGATCCCTGTAGCCCCTGCGGCACACTATTGCTGTGGAGGAGTCAAAGTTGACACCGATGGAAAAACCACAATCAAGAGGTTGTATGCCCTTGGGGAGAGCTCTTGCACGGGGCTTCATGGAGCAAATCGTTTGGCTTCGAACTCATTGATCGAGGCGTTGGTATATGCAGATCAAGCGGTAAAACATACAGCATCGAGATTCGATAAGGTTCAGATCCAGAGTGGAATCCCAGATTGGGATTTTGATGGTACGAGCTCTGCTGAGGAGATGATCTTGGTGACTCAAAACAAAAAAGAGCTACAGCAGATAATGTCAAATTATGTTGGTATTGTCCGTTCGAATCTGCGTCTGCAACGTGCGATGGTTCGACTCTCGACAATTTGGCACGAGACAGAAGAGCTCTACAACAAAACAACCCCAAATAAGGAGTTGTGTGAACTTAGAAATATGATTGCTGTGGCATACCTCACAATCAAGCAGGGCGAAGCTCGACACGAGTCAGTCGGCTTGCACTACACAATAGACTATCCACCCAAAAAATAGATAAATTTTACAGAAATAATGACACAACACGAAGAGATAATTAGACGAAGAACCTTTGCTGTAATCGCCCATCCAGATGCTGGTAAGACAACCCTAACAGAGAAACTGCTCCTCTTTGGAGGTGCGATCCATGTTGCGGGAGCTGTCAAGAGCAACAAGATCAAAAAGGGGGCTACATCAGACTTTATGGAGATCGAGAGACAGCGTGGTATCTCGGTGGCGACATCTGTTATGGGTTTTGAGTATAAGGGTGCGAAGATCAACATCTTGGATACTCCAGGTCATGAGGATTTTGCGGAGGATACATTTAGAACGTTGACAGCCGTAGACTCTGTGATTATTGTGATCGATGGAGCTAAGGGAGTTGAGTCGCAGACGTTGAAGTTGATGAATGTCTGCCGTATGCGCAAAACCCCAGTTATCGTCTTTGTGAATAAGATGGATAGACCCTGTAAAGAGCCATTTGACCTGTTGGACGATATCGAGAAGGAGCTTCAAATTAGGGTGCGTCCATTGTCGTTCCCGATTTCGAGTGGCCCGACATTTAAGGGTGTCTACAATCTATACAACCATAACCTCTCGTTATTTACCTCTGATGAGCGTCAAACGGCGGCAGCTGAGACTGTTGAAATCGCAGATATTATGCAGCCAGAGTTGGATGATTATATCGAGGAGCGTTATGCAAATCAGATCCGCGAAGATATCGAGATCGTTGAGGGGGTATACGATGAGTTTGATCGTGATGCCTACCTACGAGGTGAGTTAGCACCAGTATTTTTTGGTTCAGCGGTGAATAATTTTGGAGTGCGTGAGTTGTTGGAGTGTTTTATTGAGGTTGCGCCATCACCACGCCTTGCAACAACAGAGACCCGAAACATCGACCCAGAGGAGGCTAAATTGTCGGGCTTTATCTTTAAGATCCATGCAAATATGGATCCGAACCACCGCAACCGTATCGCCTTTATGAAGATATGTTCGGGAACATTTGAACGAAATAAAAATTATCTGCATGTGCGTAGTGGCAAGCAGATGAAGTTCTCATCTCCAACGGCATTTATGGCGGAGAAGAAGTCAATCATCGATGAGGCTTTCCCAGGGGATATCGTTGGTCTACACGATGCTGGTAACTTCGCGATTGGAGATACATTTACTGAGGGTGAGAAGTTGAAATTTACGGGAATACCATCATTTGCACCTGAGCAGTTCCGATATATCGAGAATGCAGATCCTATGAAGTTCAAGCAGCTTGCAAAGGGTGTCGATCAGCTTATGGATGAGGGTGTTGCACAGCTGTTTACATCGAGTCTGAACGGACGAAAGATCATCGGAACAGTTGGTGCACTTCAGTTTGAGGTTATCCAATATCGTCTGGAGCATGAGTATACAGCAGCGTGTAGATGGGAGCCAATCTCGATCTATAAGGCGTGTTGGATCACAAGCGACAATGCAGAGCAGTTGGCAGATTTCAAGCGTAGAAAACATACAAATATGGCGGTTGACAAACATGGTCGCGATGTCTTTTTAGCAGATACAAGCTACGGTTTGGCACTTGCTCAGGAGAACTTCAAAGATGTCAATTTCGCATTCACTTCAGAGTTTTAAAGTATGCTTAACTACCTAACAGTTGATAACTTAACAAAGAGTTATGGAGATTTAATCCTCTTCGAGAAGATCAATTTCACGATCGGAGAGGGTGAGCGAGTGGGCTTAATTGCACGCAATGGTGCAGGAAAGAGCACGTTGCTTACAACACTTATGTCGGGTGAAGATCTGGAGGGTGGTGAGGTGACATTTATGCGCGATCTTCGTGTCGCCTATCTTGTTCAAGAGCCCTCTTTCCCGGGGAATCTATCGGTCTTGGAGGCTTGTTTTACGGGAGAGAGCCCTGCGTTGAGGGTGATCTCGGAGTATGAGCGAGCTATGAGCATCGGAGATGATAGAGCCATTCAAGAGGCGGTCTCAAAGATGGATGAGTTTGCGGCATGGGACTATGAATCGAAGATCAAAAATATACTCTCACAGCTCAAAATCAATGAGTTTGATAAGAAGATCTCGATGTTGTCGGGTGGTCAATTGAAGCGTGTAGCATTAGCAAATGCACTCATCAACGAACCTGAACTGTTGATCCTTGATGAGCCTACGAACCACCTTGACCTCGATGTTACGATGTGGTTGGAGAGCTACTTGACAAGTAGTCGAATATCACTCTTGATGGTGACCCACGATCGTTACTTCTTGGATCGAGTCTGCAATAGAATCTTGGAGATCGACGAGCAGAAGATATTCTCATACCGCGGAAACTATAGCTACTACCTCGAAAAGCGAGAGGAGCGCAAATCGGCAGCGGCACAGCAGCAAGCGAGCGACGAAAATCTCTACCGCAAGGAGTTAGAGTGGATGCGTCGTCAACCTCAGGCGCGAGCTACAAAGGCAAGGTCTCGAATAGAGAGCTTCTATGATCTGGAGGATAGATTGCGACGTGAAAGAGAGCAGGGTAGCGTGAAGCTCGATGTCAAGGCGACATATATCGGAAAGAAGATCTTCGAGGTTGAGAATCTCAATAAAGCGTATGGCGATCGGGTGATTCTGAAAGATTTCTCATATCTATTTTCGAGATACGAGAAGATGGGGATCGTCGGTGAGAATGGAGTTGGTAAGTCTACATTCTTGAAGATGTTGATGGGGGAGGTTGCTCCCGATAGTGGAAAGATCGACATTGGGCAGACCGTTAAATTTGGCTACTATTCGCAGGCTGGAATCACATTTGATAACGATGCAAAGGTGATAGATGTGGTGAGTGATATCGCTGAATCGATCGATCTGGGCGATGGGCGAAAACTATCGGCATCTCAATTTCTGCAATACTTTCTCTTCGATCCAAAGGTGCAACACAACTTCGTTGGACGTTTGAGTGGGGGTGAGCGTCGTAGACTCTATCTGTGTACGGTGTTGATGCAAAATCCCAACTTCTTGATCCTTGATGAGCCTACCAATGACCTCGATATCATGACTTTGCAGGTTCTGGAGGAGTATCTACAACACTTCTCGGGGTGTGTGATCGTAGTCTCGCATGATCGTTACTTTATGGATAAGGTGGCGGATCATCTGTTGGTCTTTGAGGGCGAGGGCAGGGTGAAAGATTTTCCATCGTCATATACCGATTTCTTGGTCTGGCGCGACCTTAAAGCGCAGCAGGAGCAGCCATCTCGCGAGACAAAAAAGGAGTCAACGCCCCAACCCAAAAAGGAGAGCACTCAATCGAATAAGCTGAGCTTCAAGGAGAAACGAGAGTTGGAGCAGATCGAGAAAGAGCTTCCAGAGCTAGAGGCTCGAAAGGCGGAGCTAGAGCAGGAGTTAAGCAGCGGAGCTCTATCTGTGGCGGATCTAACCGCTAAATCGGAGCAGATTTCGTCAATCATAGATGAGATCGACGAGAAGAGTATGCGTTGGTTGGAACTAAGCGAGAGGTGTTAATATGGCTGCTAGTTGCGAAATATGTGGAGAGCCGATACCTCCGCACTCTCGTATCTGCCCTAATTGCCTCCTGAATGCCTCTTACTCAGCTGAAATCCAAGGGTTTGAATCACCTGTTAAGATGCTATCAATAATGAGATCTTCGGTCGATGAGTATCTCTCGATCAAATCTCCAAAAATATGGAGTGATAGGGTAGAGTCTCGGGAGATAATTGCAACCTTTGAGTGCGTTCGAGATGTTGTGATGATCGCCTTTGGTGATAACTCCGATGTTGTGGATGCAGTTGCAGCGATGGAGGATCTCTTCTATGAGAGAATAGAACAACACCGACAATACCAAAAGCGTTGTCGGTGTCTGCTTATTATATCTGTTATAGCCCTGATATTCTCTTTATTTGCGCTAATTTATTGAGTGCTTCAAGAGGGGTTAATGAGTCTATATCTAACCCTTTAACTTGGTTGCGAATCTCGATAAGCACAGGGTCATCGAGCTGGAACATAGAGAGTTGAATGCCACCTCTGTTTTTGTCGGCTGTTGCGATCTTTGGCGCAATATCTCTGTCTGTTGTATCCCCACTTCTGTGCTCTAATTCCAAGTTTTTGAGAATCTCATCGGCACGCGAGACCACCGATGTTGGCATTCCTGCCATTCTTGCAACATGGATTCCGAAGGATCTCTCGGCACTTCCTCGCTCCAATTTACGTACAAAGATAATCGTATTCTCCATCTCTTTGACACTCACATGGTAATTTTTCACGCGTGGACATAGCTCCTCCATCTCGTTGAGCTCATGGTAGTGTGTCGCAAATAGAGTCTTGGCGCGAGCAGTAGGGTGGTTGTGCAGATACTCCACCATCGCCCACGCGATCGAGATTCCATCATAAGTGCTTGTTCCACGTCCGATCTCATCGAGCAGAACAACGCTTCGATCCGATATATTATTTAGAATCGATGCCGACTCCAACATCTCCACCATAAATGTCGACTCTCCTTGCGATATATTATCCGAAGCACCAACACGTGTAAATATCTTATCAACAACCCCAATCTCAGCCGATGCCGCAGGGACAAAAGAGCCCATCTGAGCCATCAATATAATAAGTGCAGTTTGGCGAAGAAGAGCCGATTTACCCGACATATTCGGGCCAGTTATCATGATTATCTGCTGCTCTTCATCATCCAAAATAACATCGTTTGGCACATATTTCTCGCCAATTGGCATCAAGGTCTCGATCACTGGGTGTCGCCCCTGTTTGATCTCGATTCGTTTTCCGTCGGTGAGTTGAGGGCGCGTATATCGACCCTCGCACGCCATTCTCGCGAAGGATTGGAGGATGTCGACTCTCGCTATAGATTGTGCATTTCGTTGAAGCGATGCTAGAGATCGGGTTATAAACTCAATTATTTGTGCAAATAATCTCTGTTCGATCTCTATTATTCGACCCTCTGCACCGAGGATCTTCTCTTCGTACTCCTTTAATTCAGCTGTGATATATCGCTCCGCAGATGTAAGGGTCTGTTTTCTGACCCACTCTTCGGGAACACAATCTTTGTGTGTATTTCGAACCTCTATATAGTAACCAAATACATTGTTGAAGCTGATCTTAAGCGATGGAATGCCAGTGCGTTGACTCTCTCGCTCAACGATCTTCTGTAACACATCTTTTCCGTGGAGTGCCACTCGACGCAGATCATCGAGCTCTGGATCGACACCGTCAGCTATCACACCACCCTTTAAGATATTATTTTGTGGATCGGGATATATCTCCTCAGCAAGGCGTTTGTGGATCTCGGGAAGTGGATCTATCGACGATGATAGGTCGCTAATAACTTGAACTTCGGAGCTCTCCAATACATCTTTTAATTGGAGGATAGCCTCCAATGAACACTTTAGCTGAACCAACTCGCGCGGTGTAACTCTTTGAGCTGCAATACGCGCCGCAATCCTCTCAATGTCGCCAATGAGAGCAATCTGATCCTCGATACTCATCGCTAAGTCTCGATCCATAACCATCGCTGAAACTATGTCTAAGCGACGATTTATCCTCTCAACATTGCGAATAGGCATCGCAACCCAACGACGCAACATTCTACCCCCCATCGGTGTGCGAGTCCTATCAATTACATTTGCAAAGCCTACACGTCCCTCTGAGCCATCCGTAGATCCACCCTGAGCAAAGAGCTCCAAATTTCGTATCGTGAATCTATCAATCCAGACATGTTCGCTCTCGTCAATTCTCGATATCGAGTTGATATGCGCAATCTGTTTATGCTCCGTAAATTCGAGATATGCAAGTGTCGCTCCAGCGGCAGAGATTGCATTTCCCATACGCTCGACACCAAATCCTTTGAGCGATTTTGTTCCAAATTGAGCAGATAGTTTCTCGCGGCTCACATCCTCCGAGAAGAGCCACTCATCGAGTTTATAGGTGTATAATTTGTGCCCAAAGGCGTTCGCAAAACGTAGATCGTGCCCTCTTTGGTATAGAACCTCTTTTGGCGCGAAGTTCGAGATTAATTTATCAACATATGCATCACTTCCCTCCGAACAGTAGAACTCTCCAGTCGATATATCGAGAAAAGCAACTCCTGTGCTCTTATCCCCGAAATATACCGATGCCAGATATCTATTCTCCTTGGTTGTGAGTGAGTTTTCGCCCATTACAACACCAGGGGTTACAAGCTCCACAACACCGCGTTTGACTAACCCTTTGACCATCTTTGGATCTTCCAATTGCTCACAAATAGCAACTCGCGCACCTGCACGAACCAACTTCGGAAGGTAGGTCTCAACAGAGTGGTATGGGAATCCTGCTAACTCCACAAAGCTAGCTGCTCCATTGGCACGTCGTGTTAGGGTGATACCAAGAATTTGGCTGGCGCGTATAGCATCCTCGCCAAATGTCTCGTAGAAATCTCCCACGCGAAAGAGTAGTATAGCATCGGGGTGTACCGCCTTGATGTTGTAGTATTGCTTCATCAAAGGTGTCTCGACATATTTTTTCTCAGCTTTTTTTTGCTCTTTGCTCACGGTGTTGAATTTTTGTTGTTTTTATTAGATGAAATTTTCTAGCAGTCCCACTTGAGATACGTTCCGCAAGGAACGTCATCCGAACTTGTTTTATTAGTGTCCGATAAAAGTTTGCGATTTATGTTGGTACCTCGTTTCGACTCACCAGAGTCGTCATCCTGAACTTGTTTCAGGATCCCTAACTATCAGTGTTTCAGATTCTTTGTAGAGATCCTGAAACAAGTTCAGGATGACGAATCCGTTGGATTCGATAACGTGGTGCCAATAAATTTGCCGTTACTCTTTTTTTTAGATGCCAATAAATTTCTCTAAAATGTTTAAATAACCCACAAAGGTATGAAAAATTATTCGAAAAATCGCTCATCAAATCCCACAAGATATAACTTATCGGTTGCACGCGAAAAAGCCGTGTATAGCCATCGAAGCATATCGAGTGACATCTGCTCATCGCCAAATATACATCGATCTACAAATACAGCGCGCCACTGACCACCCTGCGCCTTGTGACAGGTCACTGCATATGAAAACTTAATCTGCAAGGCGTTGAAATACTCATTCGCTCGTATCTGTTTTAGCCTCTCAATTCGACTCTTTATCTCGGTGTAATCCTGCTCAACTTGGTAGAATAGCTCTCGACTACGCTCTTGGCTGAGTGATGGAGAGTCGCTATGGATTGTTTCGAGCAGTATCTTGCATGTCATCTCCATATCATCATAATCTCCAAATGAGAGTGTAGCTTCGGCAAACTGGAATCCATATAGCTCCTCGAATCGACGAATGCGCTCAATTCGAGCCACATCTCCGTTGGCAATAAATCCCATCTTGCAATCTGCATTTCGCTCTGTGTAGAAATAATTATTCTTGACAATCATCAACATATCTCCACTCTCGATCGCCTCCTCCGCACATAAGGTATAACGTCGAACCCCCTCGTTATACCGATTTGCGCGTTTATTAGATCTGGTGATTATAATAGTCTCGTCTCGCCCATATTTGTCGTAACAATCCTGCATCTTTTCGGTAAACTCTCCCGCTTCAATGCACTCAATCTCTGGGTACTCCATCGCGAGTTTTGGAATCTCGTAGATCCCACGCTCCATCATGCAGCGTATGAGTGTTGCGTTGAAGAGTATCCCCGATGTAGCCTCTTGGCGAACCACCTCATCCATAGTGTGATAGCTAATATCTCCATATCTGCGCATGAAGTTTTCGTCCAATGCTGGGCTATAATCCGAACCAACAGGAGGCAGCTGTGCATTATCTCCAACGATCATCAAACGACAATCTCTGCCACTACGAACATACTGTATCAAATCGTCCAGAAGAGACCCCGATCCAAATTGAGCCCCTCCACTCTGATTATATGAGAGCATCGAAGCCTCATCAACAATATACAACATATCATGGTTCTTGTTGAAGTCGAGCGTGAACCTTGATTCATATTGCGCATTTGTATTTTCGCGATAGATATGTTTGTGGATTGTAAATGCCGCCTTTTTTGAGTAACGAGATAGTACATTTGCAGCTCGACCAGTCGGCGCAAGTAGGGTAGTGGCTATCTTTAGATCGCTCAGAGCAGATACCAAAGCGGCAATAATTGTCGTTTTTCCAGTTCCTGCATAACCATTTAGTATAAAAATTGTTTCAGATTGACCATTAGTTAGCCATTCTGAGACTCTTTCCACTATTATTTTTTGGTTAATAGTTGGATTAAAACAAATTTTAGTGTAAATTTGTTGTGTTATTTCGTTTTTATACATAATCGTCGGTGGATATAGTGGGTGTTGGCTATGAAATGAGTGACAAGATACGAATAATTTAGAAAACAAATTTAAAACAAATACTTAATATGAGAAAGATTTTTCAATTAGTTCTTGCCGTGGCAATTCTGTCATTGGTTTATGTTATCTATGTGTTGATCTCAACACCTATTCAGTTCGAGAATGATAAGGCGAAGATTGAGGCGTCTGTTGTTGAGCGTATCAAGGATATCCGCCTTGCTGAGCGTGCTTACAAGAGTAAGTATCAAACTTTTACTGGTAACTTCGATACCTTGATCCACTTCGTACTTAACGACTCCCTAACAATGGAGCGTAAGATTGTGGATGAGGATGACTCTGTAGCAATGGCAAATCTTAAGGCTGAAGGTCGTAAGAATGTTGAGACTTTCCAGGTGGCAGTTATTGATACAGTGTTCGCGCCAAAGCGTCTTACAAAGGCTCAAATCGAGGCTTTGCGCTTTATCCCAGGTACAGGCAATAAGACTGAGTATATCCTTGATGCAGGTAAGATCACAACTGAGAGTAAGATCGTAATTCCTATTGTAGAGTGTAAAGCTCCTTATGTAAGCTATCTTGATACATTGTTGTATCGTCAGGAGATTATCAATTTGATCGATAACGACGTTAACAACTATAACAAGTATCCTGGTATTAAGTTCGGATCTATGGAGGGTGGTAACAATGAGGCAGGAAACTGGGAGTAACCAACCCGATAATGTCATAACGATCTCCGTTCGGCTTATGTCGAACGGAGATCCTTTTCTCATATCTAACTATATTCACAGTTCAGGCAGTGTGGAAGATGCCTTTTTGAGGGTTGAATTGCTCTCAAAAAGGGCTCTTTTAGTGCCAACTGAGCTCTTGGAGAAGAGTTCGAAGGAGCAAGAGTTGAAAGTTGTCGGGATTGCAGTTGCCGCTGATGAGGATATAGTAACTATTGTCGATCGAGACCTTACAGTTCTTGTCGTCGCTCCACGAGAGTTAACTTCGAGCCTAGAGACAGAGTTTGCAGGGCGATATGAATTTACAACTCCATTGTTGCGCCGCCCAGTGAGCGATAAAGCTCATATGATACTCGATGTGTGTGATGAACTTGCAACTGTCAAGATCTATGATAAAGATCGGAAGTTGCGATTTGTTGATGTCTATGATGCACAGTCGACTGCCTCGATAATATTTTGGGTGCAACGTCTCTCGTCTGTGATGAAATTGAGTGGCTATACATTATATATATATAGAGGAGATGCCACTTTGAGTCGTTTGTTAAATAAGAATTTCAAAAATACACTGTATGCGAATAATAAGCGGTCAATATAAGGGTCGATTAATTACCCCACCAAAGAATCTTCGAGCACGTCCAACAACCGATTTTGCAAAGGAGAATCTATTTAATGTGTTGCAGTGTATCGTTGATTTTGAGGAGTGTGATGTTTTGGATCTTTTTGCGGGTACAGGGTCGATTAGTTATGAGTTTGCGTCGAGGGGTGCAAAGAGTGTGACATCGGTCGAGATAAACAGTGTGCATTATAATTTTATTCGACGAACGGCGGCAGATCTGGGAATTGATAATCTGTATGCAGTAAAGGCGAATGTGTTTTTGTATTTGAAGAGTTGTGCAAAGCGATTTGATATAATTTTTTCAGATGCACCGTATGATCTGGAGGGTAGTGAATCGGTGATAGATTTAGTTTTTGAGAATGATTTGCTTTCGGATGATGGATTGTTTGTTTTTGAGCACTCAAAAGGTATTGAATTTAGCAGACATCCACAGTTCTGGCAATCAAGGAGTTATGGGAGTGTCCAGTTCTCGTTTTTCAAAAAGAGCTAAAAAAGTTTAAACTTTCACTAGAAAAAATTTGCATAAAAGAAAAATAAGTTCTATCTTTGCAACGCAATCAACAAGAACGGTGCGTTAGTTCAGTTGGTTAGAATACGTGCCTGTCACGCACGGGGTCAGGGGTTCGAGTCCCCTACGCACCGCTAAGGTTTCCGAACCTTACACGCTAAAGTCTTCAGTATTAAGTTACTGAGGACTTTTTTTTGTGCCTTTGCCACAGATCTTACGACAAGTTTACGACACGATATGACACTTTCTCGTAACTAAAACGTAACCTATTCCAAAAAAACGACAATAGGTTACGATTTAGACAGAAAATAGGTTACGATTTAATGCACATCATCTTGATTTGTAATGACATAACTACTTTGAACTTATGCCGAAAAAGCAAGCGACAGCGACAACTTTACGACATACTATGACAACGTAGCCAAGTTACAAAATCTATACATCTCGCTAAAATATTTCAATATACATTTGTACTATTAAAACGAGAAGAGTATGACAAGAACTACATTCAAGGTCGCTTTCTTTTTGAAAAGAACGGCTCGAAAGAAAAATGGATTGATGCCTATTATGGCTCGCATCACGATCAACAATAAGATGGCGCACTTCAGCACCAAGCTCGAAGTGGACGAAAAGATGTGGGACATCTCGGCTACTAAAGCTAAAGGTCAAAGCGAAGAGAGCAAACGCATCAACAATGTCTTAGAGACGATAAAGTTTCAGATCACCAACATATATAATAGTGAGAACGCCAGAGGTGCATCTCCTACCGCTACTATCGTCAAGAATCTATTCTTTGGTATAGATAATAGTCAAGATACCCTACTGCGCTTATTTGAGAAGAATAACGAGGATATGAGACGTCTTGTAGGTGTCAGCACTACACTTGCTAACTACAAGAAGTATGAACTCGCTAAAAGACGCTTGACTGAGTTTTTAAAGTATAGGTATCAAATTGATGACATTCGTCCAAAAGATCTAAAGCCTGACTTCACTCGTGAATACGAGATCTTCCTACGAACAGAACGCAACCTAAGTCATAATGTTGCTGCAAAGATGATTCAGTACCTAAAGAAGATCGTCTCGATAGCATTCAATAGCGGAGTGATCCCAACCAATCCATTTGCCGCATATAAGATCAAGATGCAGAAGGTTGATCGAGGCTATCTAACGAAAGAGGAGTTAGAGATTATAATGACAAAGGAGATAGATGTAGAACGTCTCGACCATTTGCGAGATGTATTCTTATTCTGTTGCTGGACTGGATTGTCGTATATTGATGTTCACGGTCTTAAACGATCAAATTTGCGTGCGACGATGAATGGTGAAGTGTGGATTACTACCAAGCGACACAAAACAGGCAATGGCGTGGAGGTACTACTTCTTGATGTCCCTCGTAAGATTATTGCAAAGTACGAGGGCTTAACAGAGAACGATAAGGTATTGCCCGTTTTGAGCAACCAAAAATGCAACTCTTAAGTAATCAACAAAAATTAATGCGATATTTTAACCCTACGCACTCCAGCACCTCGGCGACTCGTGCTTTTAGTCTCATAAAGTTCAGATAAGCATCGAATGGTAGCCATTGATATTTCA
>JBCQUC010000110.1:0-3124 GCA_047174275.1 Rikenellaceae bacterium
AATAAAAAGAAAGTAAGTAGATAATATTATATGTTAGAGTGTATTTATGGAGAGTGAATCGAAATTTCATATTGCAGACTCAATATTAGAGTTGCGATCATTTATAGTAAAGCGGTTTGATCTTACGGAAGATCAAGCGTCTCAAGAGGAGGTCGAGGATAATATTCGTAGAAATATTGACTTTAAGGGGACAAACCTCTGGATCTTAATGTTTGCTATTGTTGTAGCTAGCGTTGGTCTAAATGTAAACTCCACAGCGGTCATCATCGGTGCAATGCTTATATCACCGCTTATGGGTCCAATTATGGGTATTGGATTGTCGCTGAGTATTAGCGATTTTGACCTCTTGAAACGATCTCTGCGTAGCCTTCTCTTCGCTGTTACAGTCTCTCTTGTCGTCTCAACTCTCTATTTTTTGACATCTCCATTAACAATTGTGCAGAGTGAGTTGTTGGCTCGTACTAGCCCCACTATATGGGATGTTCTGATCGCCACATTCGGAGGTTTGACAGGTATTGTGGCGCAGTCACGAAAGGATAGATCCTCGCCAGTTATCCCAGGTGTAGCCATTGCAACAGCATTGATGCCTCCGCTCTGTACGGCTGGTTTTGGATTGGCATCGGGGGAGTGGCAATATTTTTTAGGGGCGATATATCTCTTCTCCATAAATGCTGTCTTTATAGCTCTTTCGTGTTTTGTCATTGCAAATTTTGTGATGAAATTCCAACCACATAAACTGTGTGATAGTAGAGAGACAAAGCGAGTAAATCGGGCTATGGCATTTGTGGCATTTGTTATGACAGTGCCTAGTGTATTTATGGCATATATCATTGTGCAGAAGACAATCTTCGAGACTAACGCAAAAAATTATATTGATAAAGTATTTGTCTTTGATGATTGTGAAGCTGTCAACTCTACTATTAAGTATGACCCGAATGGAGAGGGTAATAAGATTGAGGTGGTGATGGTTGGGGAGGCACTCTCGGCTGATGCTATCCATATTGCGACCAATCAATTACCACTATTCTCGCTAGAGGGGACAACCCTGATTGTCCGCCAAGCCAATAGTAATGATAGGGTTGACAACGAGACCTTCTCGAAGCTATTGAAGAGCAATGCAGAGATTATAGATGAGAAAAATAGGCAGATCAGAGAGTTGGAGGCGAGTCTGTCGCAATTCTCGCGTGATACACTCCCTACACTCTATATTGCTAGAGAGATGGGGGTTCTGTGGGCTGATATTTCAAGCGTAGAGTTGAGTCGTAGCAGTGCTGTAACGACTCAAGGGGACTCTGTTGGTAGCAGTGTGATATGTGTTGTGAAGCTCCACAAAGCAAAATCTATATCACAAGAGGATCGGACAAAGCTAACAAAGTGGCTCTGTCATCGAACAGGATCGAAATCTGTGAGGTTGATTGTAGAGTTTGAACAACAGCGACAAGAGTCGGTCGATGGTGGGGTAGAGTAGAGCTCTATAGGGCTATTATCTCCTCTTCAAATATCGTGATCTTCTCTAGCTTACCACCCTCTGTGCAGACAAATGTATTCTCAATACCGACCGCTCCGATCTCTGGAATTACAAATTTAGGTTCAAAGGCGATTACATTTCCAACCTCGAAGTGCTCTCTTGATCGTGGTGCAAGGACTGGAGACTCGTTGATCTCTAGTCCAACGCCATGCCCTACGAATCCAGCCTGTTGTTTGTGTCCCATAAAGTACTCCGATAGAGACTCTCTGCGGGCAATCTGAATGCAATTTTCGTATATTTGTGCAGTTGGTCTGCCTGCTTTTGCATCTTGCATCAACATTTCCTGCATTTCAAGTGCGGTTTGATGAGCACGATAAGCGATGTCGGGTAGAGTGCCAAGTGCAAATACGCGAGTCATATCTGTGACATAATTTGTGAAGTTTCCTCCGCCATCTACCATCACCGTTACACCCTCGGTGATTATTGAACCGTTGCTGCCAACAGGTGTTATACGATCAAATCCAGCACCTCCCAATGCAAAGTCGAATGGAGATGGAGAGTCGGCATTATCTCCAACCAAGATACTTCCTACGTGTGACTCCATTGTATTTCCAAATATTCGCATAGAGCCCTTTTTGCCCATACAGAGTGCTCTGTACTCCAACTCGATAGCTAATTGGTGATCTGTCATACCTGGTTGGAATATCTCTGGCACCATACTGTATAGTTTGGAGTGTAGAGCGGCAGAGATCTTGAATTGTTCGATCTCGTAGGGTGTCTTTACACTTCGTGCATATCGCATTATGGCGGTTGCCGTTGGGTATATCTTATCTGGTGAGATCTTAAATACCCCTTTGAGTCGCATATACTCGTTGTAGCTTGCGGCATCCCCCTCGATAGCTATACTATTTGGTAGTTTTATTCCAAGATCCTGAAGTGATTGTGGTATATCTTCCACTTTGCGCATATATATAACTCGCTCCCCTTCGAGACCAACAGGTCGGCGGACAAAGAATAGAGGCTGCTCCTCATCTGCAAGGAGTAGAACAACTCCTGAAAATATTCTTCCCGATAGGTAGATTAGCGAGGTGTTATCACTAACAATCATCGCCTCGACACCACTCTGTGTCATTACTCTCTTGACCTTCGCCCAACGTAGCGATAGCTCTTGTTCTTCACACTTTGGATACATAAAACAGATTCTATATGAATTTGGTGGCTAAGGTACAAAAAAACTCAATTGCTTATGTTGTTTTGAGAGTTTTTATCTATCTTTGTTTAATGATAGTAGCTTATCTTCGTAGATAGTCACATTTGAGATACGTTCCGCAAGGAACGTCATCCTGAACTTGTTTCAGGATCTCTGCAGACGACAGTATGCTTTAATAGGTGTTTTGTTAACAATGTAGAGATCCTGAAACAAGTTCAGGATGACGAAATTTTCAATTTCGTATCTCAAGTGGGACTGATAAAATCTTAGAGGGTAATGGTTATACTATCGAAATATACCCTAATTTGCCAAAACAAATCCAAACTAATATGAAACCCACATGACCAGAAGTCACCCAGAATGATGAAAATTGCAAGAAAGATATTAACTTTGTGTATTCATTCACAAGTTATTATCTATGGGATCAATATCATTCGATCAAGTAG
>JBCQUC010000111.1:0-3092 GCA_047174275.1 Rikenellaceae bacterium
GTCGCTCGATGGCAACGACGAAAAGCACAATGCAATGTTCACTCGACGAGCCACCAAAGGGCAGTGCTTCACTCAACCTTATTTGGGTTGCAGAGAGTTCGCAGCCGATTGGCGATTGATCGCTGAGGGTGAGGAGCTACAACCACCCATAGACGAAACACGAGATCTGGGAATGATGCTCTACGACCTAGATTTCACAAACGAGAAAAGTCCCGAACCACATTTTTTTAGGGCAATGATGACTAGCGGAGTTATAACACTATAAAAGAAGTATAAACAGATGAATATTGACATGATCGTTTTAGCAATATGTATTGCCATTATGGCAATCGCATTTGTTCTGGCATATGCCTTTTCTTGTTGGCAGGAGAGGAACAAAAGAGAAGATATTTTATGATAATAGAATCACTAAATAACCACTATAAAAGCGAGGTGCTGCGAGGCAATCCACTCTATCCCCCACAAGGTATGGAGTCGAAGCGCATACACTTCATCGTAGTGATTAGTGACGATGGTCTGCTACTCGATATTGAGGAGCGTGAGGGAAATATAAATGTCGTGAAGAGTCGCTCCAGAGGTGGTAAAGATGCACCCTCAATAGCTAACTATATGTGGGACTCGTTGGGGTATGTTACGGGGCACTCTCTACCAAACGACAACGAGAAGCAACAAAAAAGAGTAGAGATACAACACTGCTCTTTCCGTGAAGAGGTGCTTATAGCTTATACAGCACATCCCGATAACCGAACATTCAAGGCTGTCCGCAACTTCTATTACAAAGGTATCGAACAACTTCACGCCCACCCATTATGGTCAAAAATATCATCAAAGATAGGGCATAACATAACCTTTCGTCTCATTGGCGAAGAGCGCACCGCAGCGGAGCAACCAGAGCTGATAACACCCTCTATGGGAGGCACGCAAAGTTGCCTTGTGTCGGGTGAGAAAGCAAATATAGCTCGCCTACACCCCAAGGTTTACATTGCAGGGGCGGCAGGTGTCGGGGCAAAACTAATATCATTCTCACCCGCCTTAGGTTATGACTCCTATGGTAAGAGAGGCGGAGATAATGCCCCAATCTCGTTGGATATTGCGGAGGGATATGCCGCCGCCATAACCGCAATGCGACAAATTGGGTCGGGACACAATGTTGTGATTGGAGATGTGACCTTCTTGTTTTTCACAGATAACGAAAGCGACTTTAACGCAGCATTCTACTCTCTATTTCAGAGCAACACAACCGACCTAACGCAATATAGAGAGTCAAACGAAATATTCAACATCATAGCCCTCGTGCCAAACGTAGCACGCATCTCACCCCGATTGCAGATCAAAACAACAATCGGCAATGTAGTGAAAAATATCGAGTATTTATATGAATATTTAGAGCCAAAAACATCGCTAATATCACCCCTATTAGCAATTGCGCCATACTCCGATATCAAATACCTATCACCACAATTTATAGTCGATTATATGGAGGCAATTTTGATGGCGAAACCACTGCCCAAACAGATACTACCAATGTTACTCCGCCCCAAAACATACCACCCAGTGATTGAAAGTATGCTGAGATACTACCTAACAGAGACAATAAAAACACCTACACCTATGGCATTAGATAGAGATTATACAAACACAGGCTACCTACTCGGACGTATGTTGGCAGTCGTGGAGAGAGCGCAACGAGCCTCACAGCCAAACATATCATTCACCGTTAAGGATGCACTATACTCAACACTCTCGGTAACACCAGCGGCAATATTCAATCGACTGTTTTCACTCTCGAATGGCTACTTTAGACGCATACCAACGCAAGGTACAACAGTATATCTAAAGAGCATATTTGGCGAAGTAACAGATAAAATATCAACAGATGGTGTGCCAATGCGCCTCTCGCTCGAAGATCAGAGCCGATTTGCCCTTGGCTACCAACATCAAAATAGATCATTCTACACTAAAAAGGAGGAGAGCAATGAGCAAGATAGTTAACAAACGCTACGAATTTATCATCCTCTTCGATGTCAAGGATGGCAACCCCAACGGAGATCCCGACAACGATAACGCCCCACGTGTAGATCCTCAAACAGGTGAGGGTATAATCACCGATGTGTGCCTTAAACGCAAGGTGCGCAACTATGTCGAGATGGTCAAGGGCGAGGAAGCTGGCAATCGTATCTACATAAAGCAGAGAGCAGTTCTAAATAAGCTAATTGACGAAGCCTACGAGCAGAGCCAAGTTGAAGAGGTGGAGGGTTATGACAAAGTGCACCAAGCACGCGAGTGGATGTGCGCACAATATTGGGACATTCGTACCTTTGGAGCGTTGATGACCAGCGGCAAGAATGCAGGGCAGGTTCGAGGTCCAATCCAGATGACCTTTGCACGTAGCGTAGAGCCAATTATTATGATGGATAACTGTGTCGTGCGAATAGCCGTCACGACCGAGAAAGAGTCCGAAAAGCAGAAAGGTGAGAACCGCACAATGGGGCGTAAATACACGATTCCATATGCTCTATATCAAGGCTACGGCTACATCTCCGCCAACCTTGCAGCCCAAAGCGGCTTCACCGAAGATGACTTAGAGCTATTTTGGCAAGGATTGATAAATATGTTCGAGGAGGATCGCTCATCGCTCAGGGGGCAGATGTCCGTTCGCAAACTAATCATCTTTGAACATAGCAGCAAATTCGGCAACGCCCCATCATCACAGCTCTTCGACCGTGTGAGTGTCGAGAAGATCAACCCGATGGATGTATCACGCAACTTCAAAGATTACAACATTAAAATAGACCGAGAGTCGTTACCCAAAGGGGTAAAGATCATCGAAAAATTATAGATCTAGGCATCGTCGACCTACCAAAAACAGACGTGGATTGAAATACTTTTGGGTTCGAGTTCTATATTTGAAAACAATGCTCAGTTGCAGTTTAAAGCCTCCTCGTTTATTGCGAGGGGGCTTTAATTAACAAGTGGTGGGTTCTAATTTTTCTTTTTTACTTCAAAATTTAGGACAAGAACCCGTAACGTCCTAAATTAAAGCATCTATTTAATGTCAAAGTTATATAAAAAAGTTCAATAAATCAAACTTT
>JBCQUC010000044.1:0-16621 GCA_047174275.1 Rikenellaceae bacterium
ATTTTATCGCTTAGGCGGAATAAATTTGAGCCTGGCTCCGATTTGTTTCGCCTTTTCTTATGTCCCTATAGTTTCTTGACCTCAATTCAGTTGCATTTGCAGGTTGAATTCAGCTATTATAAATTCACTCAACTCTAACCACTCAGCACAGCAGAGCACCCTATTTGTTTAGGTACAAAACTCTCTCCTCAACACTATAGCTAGTGAACGGAGCATCTGAATCTACCAAGTGCTGCTTCGCCAATAGACCTGTATCCTTCAAGTGTGTTAGGTCATTAAACACCAATAGTGTCTCTGCCAATGTTTTAGAGCCCTTAATCATCGACTTAACATCTGACTCCGATAGGCTCTTTATGCCACTCTTTGCAAGCAACACATTTGCTCGTACTCTCACAAAACTACGGCTGCTCTTAGCTAACTCCTTAACTTTTGTGATGAATTGCTCATTCTTCAAGATCTCATCACCAAATGAGATTGCCGATGCAATTGCCCACCACTGTGCCACCTCATCATTCGAATTGATCGCTGCAACCAACGCCTTCGAAGCCTTTGAATATGGCAAAAGTTGAAAATCTGCTATTTCGCGATACGAAGCGAGCTCTTTTTTGTGCGCCTTTCCATATGCCGCTTGATCTGGCATAGCCTCTTCGAGGATAATTGTCTCAGGCAAGAATCCAAGATCACAATAGTTGTCGATCTTAGAGTTCATCTCCGAACGCATCTTCTTCACAAGAGATTTGTACTTAGGGTCATTCGCCAAGTTGTTCAACTCATTAGGATCGTTCTTTAGATCGTATAGCTCCTCAACACCCATTGGCTCAAAGAATTTAGATTGATCTGCATTCAACTTACCAGCGTTGTACATCTCTCTCGCCTCTTGAAGTGCCAATGATTTATAGCGGTAGTATGCGTACATTCCACGAGCATGGTATGGCATATAGTTACGAGCATAGCGGTAGTCGCCCTTATATATAGCACGATTAAATGCGTATAGGTCGTCATAGCGGTCACCATAGCAGACAACACTCTCCGCGCCTTTGCTCTTATCACCCAAGAATGGAGATCCATCCATACCCTCTGGAGTCTTGATACCAGCCAAGTTCAAAACTGTAGCTCCAAAATCCATAAATGAGACCATATCATCACTCGTCTCACCAGCCGAAACACCTAGCTCATCGCGCCACTTCTCTGGCACATAGACAACAAGTGGCACGCGGAATCCAACATCCATCGTATAACCCTTGCTCTCTGGCACACATCCACCATTATCTCCAAAATAGAATACAATAGTGTCATCTAAAAGATCATCCTGCTCCAACATATCGAGGATCTGACCAAACTCATCATCTGAATCCTTGATACGATCATAGAATGTTGCATATGTATAACGCATCAAATCGGTATTTGGAAGAGATGGGTGCACATAGACATCTGCTGGATTTGTGATCGTCTTTTTGTTCTCGTAGGTGTCACGATCAAACAACAATTTACCCTCATGAGTCACATTGTTTGTACGCACATAGAAGAATGGTTGGTCTGGGCTCTTTCTGCCTCTCCAATCTCCAACTTTACCATTGATCTTGTCCCAAGCTGTCTCATCTAGATCGACATTATAGTCTGTCTTTGCAGCGTTGCAAGTGTAGTACCCTGCATCACGTAGATACGATGGGAACATATTGAGTCCATCGGGGGTTGTCATAGGCTCCAAATGACGATGGAGGCTACCTCCGAAACGTGGTGCATAGCAGCCTGTAATTAGTGTTGTTCGAGCCGCAGAACTCACAGGAGCGTTACTAAAGGCGTTATTATACACCACAGACTCCTTAGCTAGTGCCTCCAGACGAGGAGATGACGCACCACGCCCCTCATTATAGAGTCCCATAAACTGAGGTGATGTATCCTCGGTCATATACCACACCACATTTGGTCGCTTTAGCTCTTTGGCAGTTGCCATTTGAATGCTCAATGCAACAGCTGGCAGTGTTGCAAGAGCGGTTAACGTTGTTGTTCGTCTCATTATAGTTTAGTTTTATTAGTGTCCGATATCTAGCAGTCCCACTTGAGATACGTTCCGCAAGGAACGTCATCCTGAACTTGTTTCAGGATCTCTGCATCATTGAATGAACTATTTTATTGCATAGGTAACATTATCGTTTGCAGAGATCCTAAAACAAGTTCAGGATGACGAAATTTTCAATTTCGTATCTCAAGTGGGACTATTGGTAAAAGTAAGCCCCCAATATTATAAACACATACAATATGCTATAAGTTACAGCTCATTAGTTATTTACTCCTCGATCCAGCAGTTTACAATCTCGCCCATATATATTTTGTGGAGATTGCCATGTCCTTCACCATACCATTTTCCATAGATTGATTGATCTACGAAACTATCTTTGCTCATATCTTGACCATAGATCTTTCGACACTCCAGCACGATACGAGCCTGCTCAAAGGTTGGATTTCCAGCCTCCGTAAATATTGGGGTTAGCCCCGATTGAGCCACTTTATCGCTATTGCGCCCCGATAACTTTCCAAGAAGTGTCTGCGCCTCGCGATAACCTGACTTAAGGATTGTAAGGGTGAAGTGGCTGCTACTCTCCAAAAATTGGAATGTATAACGCTCTGGACGGATCACAATAGTCGCTACATTCATATTAAAAAAGAATCCCAATGACCCCCAACTAGCAGTCATTGTATTAAAGTTATCTTTGTCTCCAGCACTAACCAGCAACCACTCTTTGCCAATTAGATCTATCGCACTATCACTCAGAGCATTTGGCTCTACCTTAACCATATTATTCATATTATACTATATTTAGCCTCGCAAATTAGTTAAAAATTATTAAAACAGACTATTTCTTACGCTCAATCTCACGAAGATTGTCAATTCTCTTCGTCGCCAAGAAGTCGTAGACTCCACCAAGGTGCTCTCGAACGCGACCTGCCGAGAACTCATATAGTTTGGTTACAAGTCCATCCAAGAAGTCACGATCATGCGAAACAACAATCAGAGTACCATCAAAATCTATCAAAGCCTGCTTCAGAACCTCCTTTGTCTTGATATCAAGGTGGTTAGTTGGCTCATCCAAGATCAACAGATTAACAGGCTCTAAGAGCAATTTTATCATCGCAAGGCGAGTCCTCTCTCCTCCTGATAACATTCTGACCTGCTTGTCTATATCGTCGCGTCCAAACATAAAAGCACCCAATATATCGCGTAGCTTGGTGCGTATATCCCCCACCGCCACATCATCGACAACACCAAAGACTGTATTGTTTCCATCCAACAGAGAGGCTTGATTCTGAGCAAAATAACCAATCTTTAGATTGTGTCCCAACTGCATCACTCCATCAAAATCAATCTCGCCCATTATAGCCTTTACCATGGTCGATTTTCCCTCTCCGTTCTTCCCGACAAACGCCACTTTATCACCTCTCTCGATCGAGATATGGGCTTGCGAAAAGACTTGATGATCTCCATATCGTTTTCCTAGATCTTGTGTCAAGACTGGATACGAACCAGACCTTGGAGATGGAGGAAATCGCAAATTCAATGCGCTTGAATCAATCTCATCGACCTGTATAATCTCCAACTTCTCCAACATTCTCACGCGCGATTGCACCTGATTAGTCTTTGAGTATGTACCCTTAAACCTATCGATAAAATCTTGATTCTCAGCTATCATCTTGCGCTGATTATCATATGCAGCCTGTTGTTGAATACGACGCTCGGTGCGCAACTCCAAATACTTCGAGTAGCTAACCTTATAATCGTATATTCGCCCCATCGTAATCTCGATAGTACGCGTAGTAATGTTATCGATAAAAGCCTTATCATGCGAGATAACCATCACCGAGTTTGAGTTATTGATTATAAAGGACTCAAGCCACTCGATAGATTCAATATCAAGGTGATTTGTCGGCTCATCGAGCAGCAGAAGGGTTGGTTTTTGAAGTATGATCTTAGCCAACTCAATACGCATTCTCCAACCTCCGCTAAACTCGTCACTCTGTCGGTCGAAGTCGCTACGAAGGAATCCCAAACCCAACAGTGCACGCTCAACGTCCTCTTGATAATTTGTGAGGTCTATGTCATAGAATTTCTCGGATAGTGTAGTCACCTCCTCAATAATCGACATATACTCATCACTCTCATAATCGGTTCGAGTCTCTAGCTCCTTATTGAGGCTATTGATCTGTCTCTCAGCCTCGAAGATATGTTCAAATGCACGAGAGGTCTCCTCAAAAACAGTTCTTCCACTCTCCACCATAAGATGCTGAGGGAGATAACCGATCTTGCCTCCATCATTAATTGTCACTCGTCCACGTGTCGGGATCTGCTCGCCTGCGATAATTTTAAGCAAGGTCGATTTTCCCGCTCCATTTTTACCCATCAATGCGATACGATCCTTATCTCCAATAACAAAGGATATATCCTTGAAGAGTGTCGTTCCTCCAAATTCAACTGCTAATGCATCTACCGATACCATATACTCTATTAAAAATTATTTTTTGTTGAGCTCAAAAGTAAACTCAAACTCATACTCACCTACAGGAAGTGTATAACACTCCAGTGGATTTGGGCCACAGCTAGCGTTACCTAATCCCAACATCTTCGCATCAAGAGATAAAATCACCTCTTTACGCTCCTTCAAATACTCTGGTCTAATAGCTCTATCAAGATCAGTTGCATCATAGTTTAGAGCCGAGAATAGGTATGGTGAAGCAGATGTGATTCTCATTGCTGGATATTTCGTATTATCGAAACCAATCTCCAACCAACGAGTATCAGAACGAGCACCACTCTCTTGAGGCACCAAATATGGAACATACAGCTGTGAAGGTGTTGAATTATATACCCCTAAGAATGCAGACTCATTACGGTCTGTGTAGTTCTCGTGTGGACCACGACCATACCAAGTCACATCCTTCAACCCCTCTGTCAAAGCCATCTTTATTCCCACTCTTGGTAGAGTTGTCATCTCCTCAAAACCTTTTGGGGTCATCTTATTCTTCATTTGGATTGTTCCATTGCCATCTATCTCATAGATAGCTTCGTGTTGGATCGTTCCACCATCGGAACTCAACTCTATCACACTTACAATCTTGATCTTTGAATCATTTAACTGCTCTGCATCGATAGAGATTAACTTTGACTTAAGACCTTTGATATCAGCTTTTTGCCACTCCTTAATGTAGTTCTTATCATTCTCGATAGGCGAACGGTATAGATTCAACTGTGGGCCAGCGATATCCCCAGAGCGCGCAATCAACTCTCTGCTCTTCGAGATGATTGAGGTAATTACACCCTCCTCTTTATCAAAAGTTACAGATATATTTCTGCCTGCCACCTTGATCTGATCGTTAGTCTCATTTAGAGTCAATCGACCTGAAGATTTAGCCTCTGTGTTGCTCCACTTCTGCAAGATAAACTCCTCTTTAGCAACCTCCGCTCCAGCATCTGCCCAGAGTGTTGCATCTTTTTGATGGTATCCAAATTGAATAACATACTCCGATTTATCATCCATCTTAAGTGGAGAGAGTGTAAACTCACCTGACTTACCTGGCTCAACATCAAGCGAAGGGACACTACCCTCAGCCACCTTAACACCACTCTTTAACAATACCCACTTACCATAAAAATCATCAAGATTTGTAAAGCTATATTTATTCTGTACCTCATACACATTATCCCCCTTATTTACAATTGAGATATATTGATGAGCCTTTTTGATCTCCTGCAAAGATGGTTTCTCTGTACGATCCGCAAAGACAACACCCTTTGTACAACCAGGCGAAGGGCGTTGAACCAACGAGAAGTCACTATCCATTGGAACACCTTCAACTGGATGGTAATCCAATTTGTGACTTTGGCGCACAACACCACCCTCCATCTCTACATCATAAGTTTGATTCACCCAATCCCAGATATAACCACCAACAAAGGATGGATTACGCTCCACAACTCTCCAATATTCACAGAAGTTACCCAACGAGTTACCTTGAGCGTGAGCATACTCAACCATGATATATGGTTTACCATATTTAGGCTCTGACCAGAAATTAAGGCTCTTCCAGTGATCCATCTTCTCCACATCCTCGATAAATGGATACATCGAACTATTGAGGTCGAAGTAATCCTTATCATCCCAACAATCTGTCTCTCTACCATCGTATGAGATGGGTCTTGTTGGGTCAAAACGACGGATATAGTCACTCATCAATGCGAAGTTCTGTCCCCATCCCGACTCATTTCCCAATGACCAGAAGATAATAGATGGGTGGTTCTTTGAACGCTCAACCATAGCAACTACACGATCAAGCGACATAGGCATCCAAGCGATGTCGCTTCCAGGCATCACATTTGTTCTGATAAACTGATCGCAAGACTCGAATGCCTCATCCATAACATAGAGACCATATTTATCACATAGTGCATACCAACGAGGATCGTTAGGGTGGTGGCTAGAGCGCACAGCATTAAAGTTATGACGCTTCATCGTCAAGATATCTTGAATCATAGACTCCTCGCTAAGTGTCTTTCCATACTTAGGATCTGTCTCACCTCTATTAGCTCCCTTTATTAGTGTTGGCTGACCATTGATATGCAGTTGCAGATCCTTGATCTCCACCTCCCTAAATCCAAAAGATGTCTCTGTCGACTCTATAGTCTTACCATTAGGATCGACCAAAGTCAAAACTACACGATACAAATTAGGATGCTCCGCAGACCACAACTCTGGTGATTTAATAGTTGTTGAACAATCCAACACAGTCTCTGTCCCTGGGCGACCCAACTTCCACCCTATATTTGGGGTGCTAAATTCAGGATCTGAGACAAGCTGACCTGCCTGATCGTAGATTCCAATCTTAACCTTATACTTTTGAATAACCTCCTCCGTGTTATTTAAAACCTTTACTTTGGCTGTAAACTCTGCATCTTGATATGAAGAGTCCAGATCTGAACTCAAATAAAAGTCTCTAATTTGAACATTCGGGCGGCTCTGTAGATATACTTGGCGGAAAATTCCATCAAATGTCCATGTGTCACCAGACTCTAAGTAGCTACCAGTCGACCAACGACAAGCCTGAACCGCCAAGGTATTCTCACCCTCTTTCAAATAATCCGTTATATTGAATACAGAGCTAGTAAAGGCATCCTCATCATACCCCACCATCTCGCCATTTATCCACAAATAAAAGGCACTCGACACACCATCAAAGGTCAACAGAGTTTGACGATCACCCCAATTTGCAGGCACCTCAAAGGTTGTTCTATAGCTACCCGTTGGATTATAATCTGGTAATCTTGGGATCTTAATCTCTCCAGCTCTAATAAGGTCTCCCAATCCACGATGCGATGGCATACCATAACCATAACGCTCCCAGCACGAAGGGACAGGAATCGTTGCCCAATCCTTGTCATCAAACGAAGGGAGGTAAAAATCGACAGGGCGATCCTCAAGATGCTCCACCCAGTTAAACTTCCAGTCACCATTAAGGCTCTTGTAGTATGGAGTCGCCTCATGATCGCCCGCTAAAGCTGTCGCCTCATCGGGATACGAAAAGTGCGTACATGCGTGCGGCTCTGTACCAGATGTAAAAATCTGGTGGTCTGCCCAGAACTCTTTTGCATTGACCAAAAACGGCGATGTTAAGGTCAATAGTAGCAAGGTTGGTGCAATTAATCTCTTGTTCATCTATCTACTAGTTATTTAAGTTTCTTTAGTATGTTAGTGTAAGCCACAAATGTAGCAAAAATATAGCACATTATCTGCCTTTTACACAAAAAACATCTCCATGGCACAAATGTTCAAGATAAGGAATGGAATAATATTTCACTTTTTCAACAAAATAATTTTGCATATATGATTTTTTTGTCTATATTTGCACTCGGTTTAAGGAAGGATGGGTGAGTGGCTGAAACCACCAGTTTGCTAAACTGACGTACGGGCAACTGTACCGGGGGTTCGAATCCCCCTCTTTCCGCAAACAGCTCCTCAGATAGAGGAGCACCAAACAAAAGCTGCCTAGAACAAATTGTTCGGGGCAGCTTTTTTGTCTGCTTAGTGCATTGGAAAGTAATGTGTCTGAGGGTATGATCTACATACCCTCAAACTCTTCATTTAGCTCGGCAATATCCTCGGCTGTGAAACCTAAATCTTTGGGGTCGAACACCTCGTCATCATCCATCCCCATCCAGTCCCTCATCTCTTGATATTCGGGATCAGTAGGATCTTGCATAACCTCTTTTAGATTCTCATATCCCCATACGCCTCCGCAATCTTCAGGTGGAGCCATACATTTGCCAGTGATGAATTTTGCTCGTCTCTTTTCGAGGGGCTCGACAATCTTTTCAAGCAGAATAGTGTGCTCCCAACTATCGCCAAAATCGTATTCATATTGGCTCTTATCACCAACCTCAGTGAAGAAATCGCCAATAACTAAAGATTCGTAGTCGTCGGTGTCGTCGTTAAATGGATCCTCTTCGTAGGGTACAGTCACACTTATTGTCTTGTTCGAGAAACTGTGCATATGGCTGCCATCCCATGGCATAACACCCCATATCACCTCGTTCATATCCTCCAACGAAAGAGTAGGGTCTACCACGACACGTCGCCAGATCAGTGGTTTGATGCCGTTGAGTGATATTTTTAGCTGCAAGTAGCCATTGTGCTTTGGGCGACCCTTGCGTGTGGTTCTCTTTTTCGCCTTTGGGGCAGATCTTTTTGCGATGCCTTTTGCGTCGATAGAGTCGTTGTAGAGGTTAATCATCTCTCCCATTAGTTTCTCTAGCGTTGCGAGATCAATCTCTGGTGCGGTGGTTTTCTTAGCCATATATTATACTTTTGTGAGGAACAATATTATTTTAAGTAGTGTAAAACAATTATTGCCATATTTTTAACAGCACTCTTGGCGTGATATTTTTCACTATTAAATCTCAATATAGAATAACTATATTTTCGATTCAATAGCAAAAAATCTCATCTCCAATAGCACTCTTAAAAACACACCAATAATTATTTTACCCTACTTATATCAGTTGTAAAGGTAGTGATTTTTTTTCACAACTTACTAGTGGTGCGTTAACTTTTTAAAATTTATTACAACTAACTGATATACAGATAGATGTAGGTGTTGTACCACTAAACGATTTGAAACTAAAATCTTACACATCCGTCATCCTGAACTTGATTCAGGATCTCCCGATTTTCGGAACGAAAACTCGGGTACAACGATGTTACCTTCGTAAACTTGTAATTCTCAGCGTATTATCTTCGTCCCCGATTTTTTCGTTAGAAAAAATCGAGAGATCCTGAATCAAGTTCAGGATGACGGGAAAAGTTAACGCACTAGTACTATTCACAACTCAATAATTTCCCCTATCTTTGTATCCGAAAGTTTGCAAACTGCGCCAATCAGATATGCACACAAAGCAAGAGAGGAGACTTCATAGATTCTTCTACATTGTCTCCTCCCTCTTGTTTGTCGGGGTACCAGGATTCGAACCTGGGACCCTCTGCTCCCAAAGCAGATACGCTAACCGGACTGCGCTACACCCCGTTGCTATCAGTGTTTTTATAACCCCTTCCTGATAACGAGTGCAAATATAGAGGGTTTGATTGATATATGCAAATATTCTAGCAACTATTTTATAAAAAATGTTGATTTTGCGCAAATAAGACCAGAAAATCAGCCAAACAGGTGATTTAGATCCTCTCTAGCCTCTGCTAAATAGACCTGTAATCCAAACTCGCGTGCTGCAACAATATTCTTCTCTGCATCATCAATAAAGAGAGTTTGCGCTGGATCAACACCCGATTGCGATATTAACATCTCATATATCTTTGGATCTGGCTTCATAACCCCCATCTGATACGAAAGAAACATATGGTCAAAATAGTCATCTACCTTAAGAGAGTCAGCCTCCATAAACCTCAAAACTGGCTCAATCAAGATCTCACTTATGTTCGACAACGCATAGATTTTAAAACCTCGATCGCGAAGCGACTTAATCATACGTAGCTTTTCAACTGGAATACCGACCAACAACGCCCCATAAGCCTTTGCGATCTCATCATTCGTGAGCTCCAACCCCGAAGCCTTACGAATCTCGCAACAAAACTCATCGACAGAGATCTCACCTCGCTCTAACGCCCCAAAAAAGGCATTAGGGTGGTAACAACTAACCATATCCTTAGCATCTTCATAACCGATAGCTGCAAACGCCTCAAGGCAACGCTCCATATCTAGATCAACGAGGACTCCCCCGATGTCAAAAATTATATTTTTAATATTTGATAACATAACACTACTAAAATAAAAAAAATGGGAGCACCGTAGCACTCCCACCTCTTCTGTTCACAAACTATTTTTTAGCCTTTGGAGCCAAAATCATATTCATCTTCTTACCCTCCAAGCGAGGCATAGCCTCCACCTTTGCGATCTCCTCTAGGTCTGTCGCAAAGCGTAGCAAAAGAATCTCACCCTGCTCCTTAAAGACAATAGAGCGACCACGGAAAAATACATAAGCCTTCACTTTAGCACCCTCCTTAATGAAGTTCTCAGCGTGTTTGAGCTTAAAGTTATAGTCATGATCATCGGTCTGAGGACCAAAACGGATCTCTTTAAGGACAGTCTTAGTCTGATTAGCCTTCAACTCCTTAGCCTTCTTCTTCTGTTGGTACAAGAACTTCGAGTAGTCTGCAATACGACACACGGGTGGGTCTGCCTTCGGTGAGATCTCGATCAAATCGAGCTCCATCTCATCTGCCATTCGAAGTGCCTCTCGTGTTGAGATCACCTCCGATGTCTCGATGTTGTCACCTACCAAGCGCACTTGTGGCACATCAATCTCGTCATTTGTGCGATGTGGATTCTCCTTCTCTGGGAGTCTGCGTCCACGAAATCCACCTGGAGCTGGTTTTGGGCGTGCTGTGTTATTACCCGGTGTGTATGGCCTTGGGTGGAATGGTTTTGGTCCTGCTATAGCTTTGTCCTCCTAATTCGTTTAATTATACCTTGTTACGTTTTATCTTATTGTCTGCAAAGATAGAAAAAATAATCTAATTAGACAATAATCATTTTACTCTTTTTTCGTTACTCCTCGATATCAAGTTTGTTTTCGTTGAGTTCCGCCTGCACCTGCTCAGCGATATAGTTGGCAAACTCCTTGACTGACATCTGCCCTTTATCACCATCACCCTGCATACGAACCGACACGAGTCCACCCTCCATCTCCTTCTCTCCAACGATCAAAAGATATGGAATACGCTTCATCTCGTTATCGCGGATTTTGCGTCCAATCTTCTCATTTCGATCATCTACCTGAGTGCGAATATCCCATCTGTTGAGCATCTTAGACACCTTCTCAGCATAATCGTTATACTTCTCCGAAATTGGAAGCACAACAGCTTGATCTGGAGATAACCACAATGGGAATTTACCCCCTGTATGCTCCAACAATACTGCCACAAATCGCTCCATAGAGCCAAATGGTGCACGGTGGATCATGATTGGACGGTGTAGCTTATCATCCGCACCTTTATATGTAAGGTCAAATCGCTCTGGGAGGTTGTAGTCAACCTGAATTGTTCCCAACTGCCATTTACGACCGATTGCATCTTTGACCATAAAGTCTAGCTTAGGGCCATAGAATGCAGCCTCACCAGTCTCGGTAGTTGTTATAAGCCCCTTCGCTGCCGATGCCTGGATGATTGCCTGCTCTGCCTTCTCCCAGTTCTCGTCCGACCCGATATACTTCTCAGTGTTGCTTGGATCACGAAGCGAGATTTGTGCTGTGTAGTTCTCGAACTTCAAAGTCTTGAAGATATAGAGCACGATATCAATCACATTCATAAACTCCTCTAGCAGCTGATCTGGACGCACAAACATATGGGCATCATCTTGAGTAAATCCGCGTACACGAGTAAGCCCATGAAGCTCACCTGTCTGCTCATAACGATATACATTACCGAACTCAGCTAGGCGAATTGGAAGATCCTTATACGAACGTGGTTTGAACTTATAGATCTCGCAGTGGTGAGGGCAGTTCATCGGACGAAGCAAGAACTCCTCAGTCTCGTCTGGAGTGTGGATAGGCTGGAATGAATCCTTTCCATACTTTGCGTAGTGTCCCGAAGTTACATACAGCTCCTTATTTCCAATAACTGGAGTCATCACCTGTTGGTAACCATATTCGCGCTGAACCTTGCGAAGGAATCCCTCCAAACGATCACGCAATGCAGCACCCTTTGGCAACCACAATGGAAGACCCTGACCCACACGTTGAGAGAATGCAAAGAGCTCTAGCTCCTTACCCAATTTGCGGTGGTCACGCTTTTTTGCCTCCTCCATAAGTACCAAATACTCATCGAGCATAGACTTCTTAGGGAATGAGATACCATATATACGAGTCAACATCTTGTTCTTCTCGTTACCACGCCAATAAGCACCAGCAACAGATGTTAAATTAATAGCCTTGATAGATCCTGTATTTGGGATGTGTGGCCCGCGACATAGATCGGTGAATGCACCATTCGTATAGAATGTGATTGTTCCATCCTCCAATTCGCTAATAAGCTCGCACTTATAGACCTCGCCCATAGCCTCAAAACGAGCCATAGCCTCTGCTTTGGTGACATCTGTGCGAACTAACGGCTCTTTTTTGCGAGCTAGCTCCAACATTTTGGTCTCGATCGCTGCAAGGTCAGACTCTGTGATTGGACGTGGAGACTCAACATCATAGTAGAATCCACTCTCGATAGCTGGCCCGATACCAAACTTCACACCTGGATACAGCTCCATAAGAGCCTCTGCCAAGATGTGTGACGATGTGTGCCAGAAGGCGTGCTTACCCTCGGCATCATCCCATTTGTAGAATTTAATTGTAGAGTCAGCTGTGATAGGAGTTCCCATATCTACTGTCTCATCATTTACCGATGCAGCAAGGCAGTCGGCAGCTAAACGAGGGCTGATACTCTCTGCCACCTGATAGGCGGTTGTTCCTGCGGCGAACTCGCGCTCTGTTCCGTCAGGGAATGTTACTTTAATCATAAAAGTTTTTTGTCTATTTTAAATATATTGTTCCCAAGCTCTCCCTTTCCACAATTACGAGACGGAATAGGGCTCTTGAGACTCTTTTACTCTGCTTTTGGAGCTCTCTCGTGACGCGGAGCTCTCTCGTGACGCTGCTCATTGTTATTGTGCTGGTGTGGAGCGTGTTCACGGTGTGTGCGCCCTCCCCTTTCGCGCTCTAGTTCGGTATGCTCAAGCGGTTTTGCACTTATCTTTTTGTATATCTTGCGTGACTCCACAATATCTATAACCATATAGATGGCATTACGCATAGAGTCTGGTGTTGCAACTCCCTTACCTGCAATATCATACGCCACGCCATGGTCTGGAGAGGTTCTAATGGCACTCAACCCCGCTGTAAAGTTAACCCCCTCTGGCGAGAGTGTCTTGAATGGGATCAACCCTTGATCGTGGTACATAGCGAGCACTGCATCATATTTTTTATATGTGCTAGCTGCAAAGAATCCATCAGCAGCGAATGGCCCAAATGCGTATACCCCACCTTTGTACGCCTCTTGAATAGCTGGTTGGATAACCTCTCGCTCTTCGTTACCCAATAGTCCACCATCTCCAGAGTGTGGATTAAGCGACAACACTGCGATACGAGGCTCAACAATCGAGAAATCTTGGATGAGAGTCTTACGAAGATTTGTAAGATCCTTTACGATCAACTCCTTCGAGATAGCTCCAGCCACTTGACTAAGAGGTAGGTGTTTAGTTATCAATCCAACCTTCAAAAGGTCGCTACACATCATCATCATCGACTCACCCTCAAATTGCGAAGCCATAAATTCAGTGTGTCCTGTGTGTGCAAATTCGCTGCTCTGCACCGACTCTTTATTGAAAGGAGCTGTCACAATAGCACTCAAAGCACCCGATTTCAACTCCTCGGCAGCCTTCACCAGAGCCTCCACAGCCGCTACACCAGCTTGAGATGATGGAGTGCCTGGGGTTACATTGCCTTTAATCGCTCCGCACTCCACCAAATTCACCTGACCTCGACGAGCCTCGCTAGCCGAAGAGATAACCTTAAATGAGAGTGACGCAACATCTTTATCTTTTGATAAGGATTTGTAGTGCTCTGCGATTGTCAATGATCCATACACCACTGGTGTACAGAGTTCACACATTCTACTATCTGAAAATATTTTGAGGATCAACTCCCAACCGACACCGTTTGTATCGCCTTGAGTGATACCAATTTTAACTCTTCCGTCTGACATTATATTAATACGTTATTTAGAATCCAAGCGAAGGTACTATTTTTTTTTGGATTTCACATCTTTGTTATAAATTATTTTACAACACTACAATATTTTGTGGGATTACCTTTAAAAATACTCTTTGCGGTAACTATAGCTGTTTCTTAACTTTTCAAACAAATCTCTATTACCCTTTAGCTGTTGAGTTTCGCGCTCAATATCAAAATATTGCCCAATGCTACGCTGCATCTCCTCCCACGTTATCGCACCCCCATCATTCCGCTTCACATCTGGATACCATCCGCTAATTGGAAGATTTAAACTCTGCGCTATACTATTCACCACAATTGCCGTTCCATTGGCTTTCCCCTGCAAAGAGTACCCTGCGATGTGTGGTGTCGAGACTATAGCTCTATTTAGGAGCGTAATATTTATATTGGGTTCACCCTCCCATACATCCAAAAGCAATCTATACGATGGATTTTCGAGCAGAGCCCGACTATCAACAACCTCCCCACGCGAAGAGTTGATAATAGTTGACTGTGGCTTTAAAAGTTTAATATTACGAGAGTTAATCAAATGACGCGTCGTGCTATCAAGCGGAGTATGGAGGCTTATAATATCAGCCCTTGACAGCAGTTCATCAAGCTCCAAAAACCCCTCAACACCACGTGGAGGATCACAACAGATCACCTCGAAGCCCCACGCTCTGCCATACTCCTCGATCAATCGCCCCACATTTCCAACTCCAATAACTCCAAGTACCTTTTGTCGCGGCTGCCACCCCTCCATTTTCGAGAGAAGAGACAAAGCTGCCCCTACCCACTGTAAAACTCCGCGAGAGTTGCATCCAGCAGCTGTAGTCACCTCGATGCCACTCTTCGCACAATAATCGAGATCTATATGGTCATAACCAATTGTAGCTGTTGCGATATGCTTTATCGTCGACCCCTCCAAAAGATTTTTATCACAACGAGTGCGAGTGCGAACAATCAACGCATCTGCATCTCGAACATCCTCTCTATCAATCTTACTGCCAGCGACATAGACAACCGTAGCGAAAGGTTCGAAAACTCCCTCTATAAACGGTATTGCACTATCAATTATGATCTTCACCTCTGTTATAAATTTCAATTGGATCACAAATATAGGACAATGTATCAATAAAAACGCTATATTTGCGAAAATTTTATCTTAAATGTCACAAGAACTCAAAGGATTCAATCCCAATGGAGTGGGTATTGTAGGTGGTGGTTTCTTCTCGTTACCTTGCTCTGTTGAGTCATCACGTGTGGTGATTATCTCCGCTCCGTGGGATGTTACAGTCTCTTATGGTGCTGGCACTGCCGCCGCCCCCGAGGCACTTATGGAGGCATCTTCACAACTCGATCTATATGACCCTTCGGCGGTTGATGCTTGGCGCGAGGGGATTGCAACGCTACCTGTTGACCCTGCTATCATGGAGTTATCCACAACTCTTCGCCCCATTGCAGAGCGTGTTATTTCGAAGTTAGAGAGCGGTCTCGAAGCAGACCAATCAGAGATCAATCAGATAAATAGAGGCTCTGAATGGCTCAACGACAATATTTATAATGCAACGCGAAATCTACTACAAAAAGATAAAATAGTAGCTCTAGTAGGTGGTGACCACTCAACACCATACGGAGCAATAAAGGCAATCGCCGAGGTTCATGAGAGCTTCGGAATTCTGCATATAGATGCTCACCGCGATCTACGCGAGGCATACGAGGGCTTCGAGTTCTCTCACGCATCAATCATGTATAACGTTCTTCGCGATATTGAGCAGGTTGAAAAGTTGGTTCAAGTCGGAGTGAGAGACTTCTGCGACGATGAGCAGAGGTTAGCGACTCAATCCGACAAGATCGCAAGTTTCGAGGATATGAGCTTGGCTCGTGCGAAGTTCGAGGGTGAGACTTGGGCTTCACAGTGCCAAAAGATTGTCGATGCTCTACCTCAAAAGGTCTATGTGAGCTTCGATATTGATGGGCTTGATATGTGTTATTGCCCCCACACAGGCACTCCCGTATGCGGAGGATTGAGCTACAACGAGGCGGTATACCTGCTCGAAAAGGTGGTAGAGTCGGGACGCGTAATTATAGGTTTCGATGTTGTAGAGGTTGTTCCAAACGATGAGAGCCAATTGGATCTGATTGTTGGAGCAAGAGTGCTATTCAAACTATCTGGATTATCTATTATATCTAATAAAAAATAAGAGAAAATGTTATTACATCTATCTAAGTATTCGTGGATTCGAAGCCGCTATTTGGCGACTGAGAGCGCACGTAATTTCATCCATCAACCATGGGCTGGTGGTGTGG
>JBCQUC010000112.1:0-2987 GCA_047174275.1 Rikenellaceae bacterium
TCTCCTTGGGAGTGGCGGAGGATGATGTGTAGTTGGGTCTCGATTTTTGGGTGGGGTTCGTAAGCTCCACCTTCGTCTGCTCCTCAATCATACTCTCGGCAAGGGTCTTGATATCCTCCCTCTGCTTATCTTTTTTCGCTACCACATCTTTGGCGTAGGCATCTTGCTTATCCTCTGCCATCTCCTCCTGCACAGCGGTTGGCACATTGACATTAAAGCCACTCTGCGTTGTGCCATCGCCATCGCTCGGTGGTGCGAAGATGAACCACATTATCAGCAATCCGATAAGCCCCACAATAGGATAGAGGACGAGCTTTTCGATCTGCTTGCGCCTCTCTTCGCTCATTGGCTTTTTAGCCTCTTTTACTTCGTCACTCATAGAAATTCAATTATTAAGTTGTAAATAAATGCAGCGGTGAACGCCCCAAACATCGAGAGGATTATCCACTTGCGACTTCTCATTGATAGCCTCTCGCACCGTTGGCGGAGGTAGCTATCAGCCTTTGTTTTCACCTTTCGTATCATCGCTTGTAGACTCTAATATCGCTGTTGTCAACTATCTTAAAGTCCTCGATGATAAAGCCGTGAGGGTTGTTGTCGGAGCGCACGGAGTTCATTAACTGACACGTAGTCACCAAACTGCGCTCAGTAACATTCGACTCCCTAATAATCATCTGCTTGGCGAAAGTCTTAACCGTGTAGGGATAGTTATCGAAGTTGCATTGCAAGCTGTCAATCTCTATTCGTTGGTTGATGTTACCAGAGATTACACGGTTGTAGTAACCCTTCTCCGCAAAGTCGTTGTGGTGGTAAAAGGCACTCTTATCCGCCAATAGCAACGCACGATTTATGTTGCTCTCGATAGCCGCCTTGTCGGGGGCAAGGGTGAAGAACAACTCGTGAAAACGCTTTACGTGTTCCCTCGCCTCGACGGGTCGGTTCTGCTCCAAATCTTGCGAGAGTGCCAACATCAAAGATTTGCCCTCGTCAAGAACATATATCTTCTCTCGTTGCTGCTCGGCAAATTGGTAGGAACTCCACGTGGAGTAACCCACCACCGCCACGCAAGCAGCTAAGAAGATGATGCTGAAGAGTCTGATTTGCTTGAAACTCGACTCTATGTTTTTTAAACTTTTAAATTCCATTGTTTGGTTGTTTTTATTAATTGCCTGCGGTGGCTCACCGCTTATTTTCCGATTAATCTACCAGAGATATTACCTGCTGTTGCACCTGCTGCACCACCTACTACGCTACCAGTTTTCGATGCTACACCGCCAACATTTCTGTTGTACTGCCCTAAGCCACCAGCTTGTATTACCCAATTCGCCACGGTCGGAATTGTGAAGTAGCCAATGATTCCAATCATAAGGAAAATGATGTAGACTCCATTGCTTGCATCGGTCGTGAAATTGGGGTCATTCTGCAACGCCTCAATATCATTCTGGATCATCAAAACTTGTATCTTCGCCAAGATGGTGCTGAATATATCCGACACAGGTAGCCACAGATAGACAGATATATACCTACATATCCATTGGGTGAGCGTACTTTGAAAACCATCCCACACGGAGATTGCAAAGGCAATGGGTCCCAATATCGAGAGGACAATCAGAAAGAACGTCCGCAGTACATCTATCACAAGTGCCGCAGCGGCAAACATTAGCTCTAGCACCTCCCTGAAAAAGTCACGAATAGATTTTTTCATTTGGTATGCGCCACGGTCGATATACATTCCAGCCATCGTCACCATATCTTCGGGCCCCCAACCCAGCTCATCGAGCTTCTTGTCAAAATCTTCGTTACTCACCAAGTAGGCAGTTTCGGGATTTCGCCGCATCGACTCATACTCAATTTCATCTTTCTGCTGCCGATACTTGTTCATATCGAAAGTCTCGGTCTCTAACATTTGGTGCGTGCCTTGAACTACGGGCGACATAATTCCGTTTATCGTTCCTAGGACTAAATTGGGAAAGAACATAATGCAAATTCCAATAGCAAAAGGGCGCAACATCGGGTAGACATCTATTGGCTCAGCTCTCGCCAGCGACCCCCAAACTTTAGAGGCGATGAAGATTAGCGCACCAAGCCCTGCAATGCCTTTGGATATGCCTGCCATATTGGAGACCAAGGGCAACATTTCGATGTACAGATTTCGTAAAATCTGGTGTAGTGATTCAAACTCTCCCATTACCAATACTTATTATATACGTCCGAATAGAGAGCCACAATCGCATCGCTATCGCCAGCACGTTGCGCACGTAGGTAGCTCACAGAGATGTTTTTGTTGGTGAAGTAGCTCACCAAATTGCGATACTGCAACACGGTGTGATAGCAGTCGTTCACCATCTCCATACGCTCCTTGTCACTCATCGAAAGTGTCGTAGGATTTACAATATCCTTCAACTCTTTGAGTGTCTCGTTGCTCTGTTCCAATAGCTTCGTGTAGCCATAGGCAATGGCGGATAACTCCTCGACCGTGAAGTTGTCATCGGTCATCATAACTTGAAAACTATTCACATAGATGTCGGAAATATCACCAATCAACAGTATTGTCTGCTGCACTTTACGAGCATCTTTCACAAGGTTATTCACCTTTTTAAGAGCGTCATAAAACTCCTTGCCCTGATCGTATATCTTCTTGGTCTCCTTGAAGTTGCTAATCATATTTGAAGCGGTCGTAGAGGTCTGTATCACGTTTTTAGTCGTGTTGATAATACCCTGCGCAAGGTTGCCCGGGTCGAACGTTACCCACTGTGCGTTTGCCTTGCCTACGAAGAGTAGGCATAGGCTAAACATCATTATTATTTTTGTTCTCATAGTTATTTCCTCTGTTTTCTACGTTTGTCACCTGCCAAAAGGCTTATCGCTAACTCGATGTTACCGCCAAGCTCCTCGGTCTTTTTTTGCACCTCCAACTTCTCTAACTCCTCAGTTGTGTAGGATAGATACTCTTCTACCGACACCTCCGTTGCATAGACTGCCGACTG
>JBCQUC010000045.1:0-16452 GCA_047174275.1 Rikenellaceae bacterium
CTACTTGATCGAATGATATTGATCCCATAGATAATAACTTGTGAATGAATACACAAAGTTAATATCTTTCTTGCAATTTTCATCATTCTGGGTGACTTCTGGTCATGTGGGTTTCATATGACAAATTTACGCAAAAACCTCGATATAATCAAAAATGTAGAGGGTTCTATTGCCTCAAATCAAGAGATTTAAAGCGATAGAACCCTCTAAAAAGAGTCTATTTAGAGCCTCTATTTAGACTCCAATTCTACTATTGCACTCTTAAGTCCCGCAGATTTTGCCGTTAGGGTGATCCCTCCGCTCTTATCTGTTGACTCTATGATTGCCAAACATTTGCCATTGAATGCACTGTGTGAATTACCCTTGAACGACTCATGGCACATATTGTCTCCATTGTCGACACCAACAATCGTAGCTGCACCTTTGACCGAAAAGTCGATCATATTATTGGCTGTTGGGACTTCGTTGCCATCTTTGTCTACTATTGTACACTCAACATAGATTAGATCTTGACCACCTCTACGCATCTCGGTGCGACGACTCTCTGCTCGGATTGCAGCTGGTGCTCCAGCTGTGCGGATGATCTTCTCAGCAACGATAGCTCCATTGCGATAGCTTATCGCCTTTAACTCTCCTGGTTCATACGTTACATCCCAAGTCTGATACTCTACCCCGCTGCGATTGTTACTCTTTTTGCCTTGTGATTTGCCATTGATAAATAGCTCTACCTCGTCACCATTTGTAAAACCTGTAATCTTAATCTGCTCACCCTCGTGACCGCTCCAACTCCAGTGTGGGAATAGATGAACCATCGGCTTGTCGCTCCATTGACTCTGATAGAAGTAGTAACCATCTTTAGGGAATCCAGCTAAATCGATCGGCGCAAATGATGATGAGCGAGCAGGCCAACCAAATGGTATAACCTCTCCAAGATAGTCCCATCCTGTCCAGATAAATGTTCCCATAATATAATCACGCTCCTTGATATCCTCCCATGATTTGATAGCAGGTGTTCCGATATAGTCACGACGCTCTGTAGCCCACTTAAATGAACCATCTTTCTCGTAGCCTAATTTATCCCACCAAGCCTTCTCCTCCTCTTTGTTGAAGAAGTATGTTCCTCGTGGGTAGAAACACTGCGCACTCTCATGCTCCGTGATTACTGCCATACGATATGGTTGCAGAGCTCGCTCCTTCTCCAACCCATCCTCTTTGATGTAGTTATATCCATATATGTCGCTAGTCGCAACGGTCTCATCTAGAGGCCAGCGATTCCAACCATATCCGTGTGCACCATTTGTAGATGGACGATAATCTAACTTATGGACGATATTTGTCAATCTTCGACCAATTGCAATACCATCTTCGGAGTGCATCTGCTCGATCTCGTTTCCAATACACCACATAATAATAGATGTGTGGTTGCGATCGCGCATTAGATGATCCGTGAAGTCTCTGTCTGACCACTCTTTGAATAGCTTAGCGTAATAATCAACTGGAATATTATCTTTCACTCCATTCACCATTACGGTTGGCTTTTTGAAATCCTCCCACTCATCGAACGTCTCGCTCATAACCAACATGCCCATACTATCACACACATCAAGAAACTCCTCGGAGAAAGCGTTGTGAGCTGTGCGAATGGCGTTAGCTCCCATCTCTTTCAACTTCTCGATCTGACGCTCTGTAGTGCGACGATGAATAGCTGAGCCCAATGCTCCACCTGCATGGTGTAGGCATACACCCTTTAATTTGACATTTTCACCATTGAGGAAGAAGCCTTTATCGTGGTTAAACTCTAGTGTACGAATACCGCTCTTGTCGCTCTCTGAATAGATGATTTTGCCATCTGATAGAATTTCAGTCTTAATAGTATATAGATATGGACTATCTGTACTCCAGAGTTTTGGAGCGTCAACCTCAACTTTTGCTTTAGCTAGGGTAGTCTCACCTGTTTTTAGGGTAAGCCCCTCCCCTACTCTCTGCGCTACAAGATCTCCATCAGCATCAAAAATTGTATATCGAAGATTGAAATCAGCACTCTTGTCACTATCGTTATTTACTGTGGTTTCAACTGCAATTGTCGCTCTATTCTTGCACTTAGAGAGCTCATTCGCTTTGATATAGTTACCCCAAATTGGGATATACAATTTTGGCGTTTTAATGAGATATGTGTGACGATAGATACCCGTTCCAGTATACCAACGAGAACCAGGTTGCGAAGAGTTATCGAGTTTAACAGTTAGCGTATTTTTCTCTCCAAATTTGAGGTAAGGGGTTAGGTCGTAATGGAAAGCGATATATCCCATTGGACGCATGCCCAAAAACTCACCATTGATATAGACCTCCGAATTTCGATACGCACCATCGAAATAGATCTCAAAGCGTTGATCTCGATCCGCTTCATCAACGACGAAACTCTTTCGATATGCACATTTTCCTGTTGGCAGCCATCCGCCACGCGAAAAGGCTGGATTCTCTTGGCTAAATTCTCCCTCAATACTCCAGTCATGAGGAAGATCCACCCTCTCCCACTTTTTGTCATTGAACTCTGGAGCTTCAGCCCCTACGCACTCCCCTTTCGAGAATTTCCAACCGAAGTCGAATAAAATCTTCTCATTTGTGGCTGATGCAACATAAGTTGTCGCAAGGAGTAAGAGGCTTAAAAATAGAGTTTTTTTCTCTTTTGTCATAGGTTATAAGTTTAGGTTTAAAATATTGTTATAGGTAAATTCCCCCGAAATATCAGAATATACTCTAACATTTCGGGGGAATTAGGTGCTATTTGGTAGTCTATACTACCAATTCAAGATCTTAGCAAAATCGTATGCCTCTGGGTTTGAAACATAAGCCTTTGCAGCCTCGTAATCATCCTCTGTAACGTAGCTAAGAACTGTATCAATTACATTCTTAACCTTATCAGAGCTCATGTCAACCAAACGTGGTGGGATCTTTCCAGTCTCAGGATCTTGAAGATCGCTCAAGTACAATGGAGATACATTACCCTCTGTATTAACATATACCATACAACCTGTCTTACCCTCAGAGAATAGCTGATATACACCCATTCCCAACTCAGAGCAATATGTCAAGTCGAATGCGATTGGAGTTTGGCAACGAACCTCATATCCGATCTCTACTGGACGGCTCTTAACCTTAAGACCGATCTCGTTTAGCTTGTTCTCCAACATCTCGTTGAATACATTAGCCTTAGATACCTTACCCAACTCTGGGTGACCATGATCGTCGTATGTGAAGTTCACACCGCTCTTCTTGATCTCCTCGTCAGATAGCTCATGGAATACACCCTCCGAGATCATCGCAGCACCATAATCCATTCCGATCAACTTGCGCTTGATGATAGATGAAACAACCAAGTTTACGATCTTCTCTACAGTGATCTCAGTCTTGTTGAACATCTCAGGGATGATAACCATTGGGTAGTGACAAGCCTCACCAATACCAAATGCCAAGTGACCTGCCGAACGACCCATAGCTGCTACAACAAACCAGTTTCCACTAGTCTTTGCATCGCAATATACAGTTGTTCCGATTACAGTTCCCGAAGCCTTAGCCGACTCGTAACCAAATGTTGGAGAGCCTGCTGGAAGAGGAAGATCGTTGTCGATTGTCTTTGGAACGTGGATATTTGCGATTGGATACTTCTTATCTGCAAGGAATTTAGCGATACGGTTTGCTGTTGAAGCTGTATCGTCTCCACCTACAGTAACCAACAACTTAATGTTGTTAGATGTAAAGAAGTCAAGGTTGAAATCATTCTCAAAGTTAGCATCAGTTGGCTTGAAACGGCTCATCTGAAGGTGTGATCCACCACGATTAAAGATATCATCCGCTAGTGGGAATGTGATATCCTCAGTGATTGGATTTGGGTTGAAAAGCCCTGAGTATCCTGCGTGAAGACCGATAACTCTATATCCCTTCTTAAGGAATGTCTTTGCTACGCTACCAACTACGGTGTTCATTCCTGGAGCTGGGCCGCCACCAGTCAAAATTGCAACTGCATCTTTCATTTTTGTGATCTTTATAATTTATGAATTATTAAAAGTTTTTTAACATTTATTCCCCAAAGTTACGCTATTTTTAATGAAATACCAAATAATTATGATAATTATGGTCGAGAAAAAGTGTATGCCACTCCGAGTTTTAGTTGTGTGTATGGGTAGTCACGAAGTCCATATTGAAAAAATAGCAACGGTTCAAAGCGACCACAATTCAGCCTTAATTCACTCTTGAGACTCATTGGACAATCACCCTCCTTCTCCCAGCCACTATACCCTCCGAACGATTGAGAGAAAGTATAATACTCACCGCTTAGCTTTAGCTGCAATCCATACATCACCGCATCATTTTGTCGTCCATTGTCGGTCTGCCAACACAAAAATCCACCGCTTGCAACAAAACGAAGTTCACTAAAATGCCTATTGTCAAAGTGAAGAGATTTAGCAATTGAGGTGTCAAAGAAATAACCTGGAGCATCGTAATATCGAGCCTTAAAAAAACCATAACCGAGGGCTGTTTTCAACGCTACACGAAGCGATATATCGGGACGATACTTGCTCTGTTTCATCAAATGGATATCGGTCGAGATATAGGCATCTCCAAACTCTTGCCCTCGCTTCTCGATATCATCCGAGAGACGGCTGTGTTCGTGGCTCTCGTCACTCATCACATACCACTCCGAAATAGCACTCACCCACAAAGTTAGATTTACTCGATCGCTAAAGAGTGGAGAGGTACATTTGAACGCTATGTCGTAAGTTTTGTCCGAGCGATGACCTGCAAAATAGTCTGAAGATAGCTCAACTTTTAAATTCGAGAGAGTCGTTCCATCCAACATGTCAGGGATTGGAAAGGCATTTGGGCCGAAGTAGTCTGGAGCAATCAACGATGGGGTCTCAAGATCGGGCTTTTCGATAGAGGTCTGAGCTTGAGTTGTCGCAACTGTTAATAACGCCGCAACAGATAATAGTATAGATAATTTATCTCTCATAACTAAAGATCCATCTTAAATGAAAATATCAACCCTCGCGGAATAGTTAGAGACATTGCACATCTACCACCATTTATATCCTGATCGAAGATATACTCCGTAAGCTCATTTCCGAAGTCATATATATTATAACAATATGCACCTATCTCACATCTACGTTTTGCAATTGTTGCAAGATACTTCAACCTCAAATCAATGTTAAAGATTGCATCTTCGCGAGTTCCAAAGTTTCCATCTGCCGTATTTGTCCCTCTTGATGTTACAGGTATCATTGCCAATTGATTATTTGCCCCCTCGGAGATAATTTCGGTGCGATAGATCGAGAATGGCTGACCATCCTTAAACTTCGCGTTTACAGCGACGCTTAATTTGTCGGTCACTCTATAAGAGGCGAAAATTCTAGCGATATAGGCACGATCCTGATCCAATCGACCAATGGCAGAGTATTCACTCTCCAAGTTTCGCACCACCTGTGTTGTGTTGGGGTTGGCACTACTCTGAGATAGAGCTCCGATATTGTTATGGAGAGGTCCATTGCCTAGTGTCGAGATTCCAGACATCATATATGACTGCCAATTTAGAGTCAACATAAACTTTGGTGCTGTATAGCTATACTCAACATTCGAACAGAAGAAGAATGGAGATGATGTAAGAAAATTATCTCCCATAATGCCATCAGGGTACTCCCCCACTACATAGTTAACCTCCTTGCCTCCATCGAAGAAAAATACCTCTTGGAAGATATCTGGCCGATCGTTGGCTGCCTCTTGTGTCTGTGTATACTCCATATATCCATAGTCGCTATACTCTCCATCGAAGCTAACACTCCAGTTATTGCAATATTTGCGATAACTCTGAAGTAGAGCCAACGAGTGGCGACCAAGGGTAATATTTATTGGAATATCGACAACATAATAGGTTGGTTGTTTTGCGCTATCGCTCAAAGTGTTGTATGCGCCACCTGTGGTTATAAATAATCCACCCTTTTCACCGCTATCATAGACTCCATTGTTATTATTGTCGTTGATATAATACGCCTCTCCACTCAAATAGTCATCCGAAAGGAATCTAATATCGTCGATATTGTAACTAACCCTCTCTCGACTTAAATTTAACTCCATATCGAGCCACTTAGTTGGTCTAAATGCAAAACCCACTCTCGCCTCAACGTTTGGACTTACAATACTATTTCCACTTACAAACATTGCGTCGAGTGTTAGATCCAGATTGGCTCTAAAACCAACCTTTTCTGACAATTTTTTCTGTGTATTAAGACCAAGGCTATTCTCCAATAATCCACTATAAAATCCCTTTGATTGCCACTCATAGAGGTACAACATTGTAGGATCATCCTCGGTTGTCAATTGGGCATAAGTGGCATTGTGAAAATTATTCTGCGACGGATTAAAACCAAGCAACGAGTTATAACCATCGAATGTGAGGTTTAACCACTCGTTTAGTTGTTTATCCAAAGTCAAACTATATGATAACTCCACATCTGAACCGTCGGGTTGCCAAGGCTCAAACCCCTCACCATCGTGATCTATCACATTTCTGCTATAGTTTAGATCTTCATGTTTAGTGTTGTTTAGAGCAAATGTAAAACCCGATGTATAATTTACATCACCGCTACGCTTCGAACCATACAGAGATAGGCTGTAGCTTTTGAGTGCTGGGCTCTCCTCCTCGCTATAATAGAACTCAGAGTTTAGATGGTCGCGTTGTGAATATATCGTAATATAATCCATCTTATCGAAGAGCCCTCCAATAGTTATTGGCAGCTCTCCATTAAGTTGAACCTTTCCATACTTTTCGGGATAGTAGCTATCAATTCCACCATTGTCAAACCCTACCATATAGCGTTCGCCAAAATTTAGATAGAGGCTCTGCATATAGTCTCGATCTTTACCCTGTATAGCAAAACTTAACTCCGCTGTTCCTGCACCTTGAATACTACTTCTCTCATCAATCGATTTGTATGCTCTATCCGACGCTGTATCATGAAAAAGATGTATGAAATCCTCTGTTCCAGCAGAAATACCTCCAATCCCCCCAATGTTATAGCTAAACGAAGCACTCTCCTTGCGTTGCGAAGAGTCGAAGTATAGCTTCGAGTCAATATAGTCTAGCCCCAAATTATAACTGCTCATATTTGGTGTATAGAGGGTCGAACCTGCAAAGTATCGACTATCTATTCTAAAGCCATTCAGATAGTATTTATTCCACCTAAATGAACTTCCATCAACCGAAAATATCATCCTATCAGGTTGGTTATACTCACCTGTTGTCTCCGCTTGGTAGGTTATATGAAGATTCGTATTGTCCAGATAGTGGACAAGATTGTTGTAGATGTATATATCATCAAAGTAGCTGCTTTCAACATGCTCCGTGCCATAGGTTGACTTAGGATTAGCACCATAAGTTAGGGTCGAAGAGCAGATAAGTGTTATTGAGAGTATTCGTTTTATCATAATAGCTTTGTTTAAAAGATTACACTTCCGACAACCCCGAAAGTCATTGAGTGGTAAAAGTTGATATTTGGGAGATCTGGTAACGAGGATAGATCATAATCACAAAACGCTTTCATAGACCAGTGTCGATTGGATAGATACTCAACAGAGACTCCACTACCTAGTGTTGGATGAAAACCTTTAGCTATATCTAAGCCATCACAAATATAAAAACCTTCGTAATAACTTACTCCCATTAAAACCTTTGTGCTTGCTCGCCAACGTCGAGAGAGAATCTTAGAGTAGTAAGCTCCAATACTACCAGATTTAACATCTAACTCTTCGCTCTGTGTCTCTCCGTTAAGTTTGATTTGAGAGGTTGTTAGAGTGGCACGTCCTCCAATTCCAAACTTTTGATTTAGATAGTAAGCACCCTCGAACCCTACCCTACTTCCTGTTCCGATTTTGATGGACTCAACACTCGGAAGGGTTATTTTGCCGAATGGCACAACAACTCCAAGATTTAATCCAACAGATGATGGTGATTCGATTTTTGACCAGCTTGGTTGCGTGTTATATTCATCGAGAGTGTAATTAATATGTCGGTCTGCAAATATCAGATCTGCAAGTAGATACCCCACTTCAGTTGAAAGAATACCTAAGCTAGCTCCAACCAAAACATCGCTCGCCCAATGGCGATTATTTATAACTCGCATCATCCCTGTTGCCGTTGCAGCCGAGTAAGCACCAACACTATACCAATAACTCCTCGCTCCATACTCTTTATGGAGCATTGTAGCGGTCATAAATGCCGTTGCAGTGTGTCCAGATGGGAATGAATTGTCGGCACTTGAATCTGGTCTTTTAGTTGAGATAGCACTCTTCAATCCATTAACAGATAGCGACATAGCCACAATAGAAATAGCGTCGGATGTGAGCATTCTACCCCAAGAACTACGAGATTCCACCCCAGCGGCTTTTAGTCCAAGCATTAGAGCTGCTGGAGCGTATTGAAGGTAGTCATCGACATGAGTGTTTGCTTCGTAGACATAGCTATCGTGAAGTGCTTTAAACTCATCATCCGCAGGTTTAAAAGCCAATCCAACAGCTGCCAATGGCACTCCAATATGGAGAATATCGAACGCTTTGCTCTCGAAGAAATTCTTGTTATCGTCTCTCTTTTCGACAGAGGATAGAGCATACCCTTGACACCTATCCCCCACTTGCGCTGAAGTGCTCAGAGTAAAAAAAAGAAGAGTAATAATCGCCCAATACTTCATATAGTCGCAAATGTTATACGTACCAACTCGATACATGGCAAATGTAGACAAATAAATAGTGACTTCCAAAAAATATCAGGGCTATTATAAAAAACACAACAGAGGACTCTTTGGGGATATAATCCCTTTAGAGCCCTCTGTTATATCAAAATTTATTTTAAATTTTACTCGATTAGTGTGCGTTCAATGGTTGTTGTCTCTCGACAGATCTCACCTTCGGCTGTGATACCCTCGATTGTTATGGTATATGTTGTAGCTTTATCTGCTGTGTAGAAGCTAAAGTCTATATATCCATTCTCATCGCTCTTTAATTTGCCATTCCAATATATTGTTGTACGATGATCTGGCGGTAGATTTTTGCGAGACGCTGGAGTATCATACTTTGGTTGATAGAATGTCGCTGCACGTTGATAACCTAGTTGATTTACATACGCAATATTTGTCGGCTCAACACTCGATGCAAGCTCATAATCTTCGCGCAATGTGATACAGAATACACCACCTTCAGAGTCAAGAAAAACCGAAGCATCTGCACCATAATAGAACTCCATCTGCTCAATGTTGTCAGATACTAACATCGAAATGCTGCTATACTCCGTATCCACACCATTAACAATAAATCGTACTGGAGCAGAGCTACTGCGATATACCACCTCTTCATCGGTGATATTCATTCCGATATATGTAAATATCAAATTATCAAGTGTCTGCCCAGGCATCATCTCTAGATCCTCTCTTGATGTAGATTTAGTCGCAAATAGACTAACTGAATTTTTTTCTCTCTTGTGAGTGGTAACCGATATCTCTTCAATATCTATGTTGGTCATTCCACCGTCATATAGAAATTTATCTTTACTCTGGTTAATAAATGTTGTTGGTATATTGCTCTCCAAAACATCACGATCAAATATGCCAGCTCGAATATCGGGGAACTTCTCTTCGAAGATATTCAATGTAAGCATACTTCCGCCTTTGCGACCCATCGCTTGGAGGATATATGTTGTACTATCAGGCATATCGAGACCAAATAGGTTGAATTTATTCGTCTTGTCGATATTTGCAACATCTGCAACATTCAACTTCGAGCACAACACAATAACCTTTGGGTCTTTAGCTTTGTTTCCAAAGAATCCTTTAACGTTACCTCTAATATTCGACCACTTCTCATATGGTAGATCGTAGTGATCCAACTCTCCATTCAATATACGCTCTAGATCAAATCTTCTCCATGCTTGAGTTAACATCAACAGATCAAGATTCTTTGCATCCTCTTCGGCATCTCCGACAAAATATAGACCGGGATCTTCAATATACCCCTTAATCTCGGAGTTGAGCAGTAGGTATGATGTGATATCGCCCTTTGATTGTTCAAATCTAACTGCGCTATCGTCAGTAACCGCGACTCCAAATTCGCCTCCAATTGCTGGATCTCCATAGCTGTCACTAACCTTAACTCTAACATTTGCCAATTTGCGAGATGCGTAGTTCTCTGCATTTGCATTGATTTCGAGTTGAGCAGTCTCTATTGGGCGTTTGAATATTACACGTTCAGATAGAGTTTTGTTGTCTGCTCCAACCAGCGAGATTACACTAACACCATCATATAGATCGTCGAAATAGATTGTATTTACAGCCGACACATCTCCCCTAGTTACTGCGACAATACGTCCTCTAGAGTGGACTACAATATAGCTATTGGTAAGCAGAGAGTTGTCTGTTGCGTAGGCTTGAAATAGGAATTTATCCTCCGCTCTTGTCACTTTGATCGATGTGCCGATACTTTCGACTGTTGGAAATGAGAACTCTTTTACCAATCCATCGCTAGACTCCACTCGCGTATAATATTGCTCTCCTGCCTTTGAGACCATATGGATAGAGCCCATACCATTGTGGCTGCTTGCAAACTCTCCGACAGCTTCGTTATTGGCGTTGAATATTGTACCTTTGATAGATGTTGATAATCCATCCTCTGCCAAGGCTTTGAATGCTACCACTTGAGGAGCATTGGCAAGCAGAGCACCACCCTCTGGGAAGAATTGTAGATCATAATCGAGTGCTTTCGCTTTAGTTGATGAAGAGGATTCAACCTTCGTTCTCTTTATCTTTTTGGAGTCCTCCTCCTCTTTTATTGCTGTTATTGGATTTACAATCTTGATATTCTTTGTAAAGAAATAACCATCATCCTCTTTGTTAGTCATCCAACGAGTATAAGCACGCAGTGTATAGTCTCCAGCCTTTAACTCTGGGTCGAGTTTCATATAGCCACTAAATCCCAAGCTATCTCGTTTGACTCTAACTCGCGATGCAAGTCTACCTCTACTCTCTATCAGCTCTACATATATATATTGTGTGATATCGAATGGCACATGAGTTATAGCATTTAGAACATAACCTTTGAGCCAGATCTGCTCTCCTGCGCTATAATAGGGTTTGTCGGTTTGAAGGTAGAGTTTCTCGTCAATGCCATTCTCGTAGAAGCTCACAAAACTCTGGAAAAAGTTTTCGGTTTGATCTTTAGAGTTACTTTTAACTCTTTTGGGTGGTGCCACAACCTCTTCCTCTTGTGCACTCTTTTTTGCTGCCATTGTAAAGGTTGTGGAGACCGCAATTAACATAATGATTAATGGCGGGATGAAAACTCTGATCTTAGATGTCATAATTTATTTAATAGTTTGGTTATTTAATATCTTGCTAGAAACTCCTATTTCATATATCATGCTCACAAATATAGGATAAATTTTGAAAAGAATCGCAAAAATAAGATCATATTAATTATCTTTGCGTGGTAGAATAATCCTAAATTAGGAATAAAGCATTATAATGAATAACATAATAGGTAAAATATCATCTTGGTGGCATGGTCTTTTTCAGCGTCGCCGATTATCGTTGAATAACACTCGCGACAACCATGAGGTGTGGCACACTCATATATCTCCCGTAAATATCATGATGGCATTCATTGCTATTGTGTTGATACTCTTCATATTAACACTTACACTTGTTAGCTACACTCCAGTTTTAGAGTTGCTTCCAGGTTATCGTATCGAGGCTATATCGTCTCGTCAAAAGATAATAGACAACATTATTCGACTCGACTCTATGGAGCGTGTTATAAATGATATGACGCTCTATACAGACAACATATCGCTTATAATGGATGGTAAGACTCCAGTGGTGAGAAGCACCCCAACAATTGATAGTATATCACTTTCGAAAGAGTTGGTTGCGCCAAATAGTATTGATTCTATCCTTAGACAAGAGATGGAGGGAGAGAGCCGTTACAATCTAATGGCTACAAATGCGATGAGCACCGCCTCTATGGTTGCACCAGTCGATGGTGTTATAACAGGTCAATTTGATGCGGCAAATGGTCAATATGGTGTGCAGATCGCAACAGCTGCTTCGGAGAGGATAATGGCGGCTCAACGAGGTGTGGTGACACTCTCACTCTGGACACCAAAGGATGGTTATATGGTTCAGATACTTCACTCTGACAATCAGATGACAATCTACCAAAATATATCTCATGTGGTGGTAGATCGAGGTGATGTTGTGAAAGCAGGTGAGGTGATAGGCTATAACGATGATGCAGAGTTGGAGTCAAATGGTGATAGAGCTATAAAATTTGAGCTTTGGATTGATGGACGTGCTGTCAATCCCGAAGAACATATAATCTTTTAGGGGAGAGGAATGAAGCAGAGATTAACAATCCTTGGGTCAACAGGCTCTATAGGTGTGCAGACGCTCGATATCGTGCGTGAAAATATGGAGCTATTTGAGGTGACAAGCCTCACAGCAAATAAAAACTGGGAGATATTAGCCTCTCAAGCGATTGAATTTGAGGTAGATTCGGTGGTTATAGCCGATGAGAGCTACTACCCTACTCTTTGTGAACGACTCTCGAAATATCCAATCAAAGTCTATGCTGGAGATGATGCTGTTGCTCAAGTTGCAGCAAATTCATCGGTCGATGTTGTTGTAAATGCTCTGGTAGGTTATTCGGGGCTAACTCCAACAGTGAGAGCTATTGAGGCTGGAAAGAAGGTTGCCCTTGCCAATAAAGAGAGTTTAGTAGTTGGTGGAGAGTATGTTATGAAGTTAGCCCAAGAGAGAGGAGTGCCGATTATTCCGATAGACTCTGAGCACTCTGCGATATTTCAATGTTTGATGGGTGAATGTTCGCCTATTCGCAAGGTGATACTCACATGTAGCGGAGGTTCATTCCGTGATCTGAAGGCTGAAGAGTTGAAGAGTGTTACTGTTGAACAAGCCCTTAAACATCCACAATGGGATATGGGGGCTAAGATCACGATCGACTCTTCGACACTCGTCAACAAAGGTTTTGAGGTTATCGAGGCGCATTGGCTATTTGGGCTCGAAGCTGATAGAATAGATGTTATTCAACATCCACAATCGGTAGTCCACTCAATGGTGGAGTTCGAAGATGGAGCGATAAAGGCGCAGTTAGGAACTCCCGATATGAGAATGCCAATATCGCTATCATTGATGTTTCCTCAGCGTGCTACGCGTCCACAAGAGCGATTTAGCTTTCTCGACAATCCAACACTTAGCTTTGAGGCGGTTGATAGAGTAAAGTATCCAGCCCTTGATATAGCATATGAATGTCTACGAGTTGGAGGAACTGCCGCTTGTACGATGAATGGCTCAAACGAGGTTGCTGTTGCGGCATTTTTAAATCGTCAATGTCAATATCTCGATATTGTAAAGAGCATTCGTTACGCACTCGAACACGCTACATTTATTCAAAATGCTACCCTCGAAGATTATGCAGCAATCAATGAGGAGTCGAGGGTGTTAGCTGCAAAGTACCTAAACTTAAAATAATAAATTGCGCCACAAAGGCGTTTGAACATAAAAAATAAAATATGGAGATCTTAGTTAAAGTTATACAATTTTTCATCTGCTTCACCCTACTCGTTGGTATCCACGAATTTGGACACTTCATCTCGGCTCGTATCTTTAAGATTCGAGTTGATAAATTTTATATCTTCTTCGACCCTTGGTTCTCACTCTTCAAATTCAAAAAGGGAGATACTGAGTATGGTTTAGGGTGGTTGCCACTCGGAGGATATTGCAAAATCGCAGGAATGATCGACGAGAGCATGGATAAAGAGCAGATGGCGCAACCTGCTCAACCAAATGAGTTCCGCTCGAAGCCAGCATGGCAACGACTCATTGTAATGGTGGCTGGTGTTGCGATGAATCTTGTATTGGCAATAGCAATCTATATTGGTATTAGTTATGTGTGGGGCGATAGCTACCTACCAGCTGATAATGCTAAATGGGGGTATAGCTTCAACGAGGCTGGTCATAATATGGGTTTCGAGGATGGCGATAAGATCATCTCGATCGACGACACAAAAATAGAGGCGGTTAATGAGATTACAAACCTACTGCTTCTTACAGATAGCGATCGAAAAGTTGTTGTGGAGCGTGAGGGCATAGAGCATATTATCAATATTCCATTAGAGCAGTTAATCGAGATGCGCAAATCAAAGAGCTACAAAGATTTGTATGCTCTAAATATGCCTTTTATTATCGACTCTGTAGCATCCGAAGGTGCTAAAAGCCTACAGCGTGGTGACCAGATCATCGCTTTTAATAACGACCCTATATCAAACTATACAGAGTATAGAGAGACATTTAAAGAGCATAAAGGTGAGGATGTTACACTCACTGCACTTCGTGATGGAGTACGTGTTGATCTACCTGTTTCAATTAACTCTGAGGGTTTGATCGGTGTATTTACTTTGAATCCATATGTATTGGAGACTCGCCACTATTCACTGCTTGGAGCTATTCCAGCAGGTTTTAACCGTGCAGGTGAGACAATATCATCGTATTGGCAACAATTGGGACTTATCTTCCAACCTAAGACCGAGATGTATCGCGAACTAGGTGGATTTGTAGCTATCGGAAGCATGTTCTCTGGAGTTTGGAATTGGGAGGACTTCTGGCTAAAGACCGCTTTTCTGTCGATTATCCTAGCTGTCATGAATATCTTGCCAATCCCAGGGCTCGATGGTGGACACTCGATCATTACCATCTACGAGATGATTACGGGGCGTAAACCTAGCGACAAGTTCCTAGAGGTTACACAATATATCGGTATGATCCTTATCATTGCACTTATGCTATATGCCAATGGTAATGACTTCTATCGCTTGATATTTGGTTAGTAATGGCAAAGGTTAAACGGGTATATTTCTGCAAATCATGCGGCTTCGAAGCTCCAAAATGGCTTGGTCGATGCCCATCTTGTAATGAGTGGGATAGCTTCATGGAGGAGATTGTCTCGAAGGATAATCACAACTCTATACCAGCTATCGTTGCCAATATTCCAACGTCTAAGCCGCAGCGAGTTGGTGATATTGAAGAGAGTGCTCATGAGAGAATTGACATTGGTAATGGCGAAATAAATCGAGTACTGGGGGGCGGATTAGTCCCAGGGTCACTGATACTTTTGGGTGGAGAACCTGGTATTGGAAAATCTACACTCAGTCTGCAACTTGCACTCCACAATAATGGTCTAAAGACACTTTATGTCTCTGGCGAGGAGTCGGCGGAGCAGATTAAAATGCGAGCTACGAGAATCGGCATTCAGGAGAGTGAATGTCTGATCTATACCGAAACTCTCCTGGAGAATATCGTCTCACAGATTGAGCAAAACAACCCCGATATTGTGGTTGTTGACTCAATCCAAACAATATATACCTCTCTAATTGAATCATCAGCTGGTAGCGTGTCGCAGATTAGAGAGTGTGCCACTACCCTACTCAAATATGCCAAAGGTCGAGATACGGCAGTCATTATAATTGGACATATTACAAAAGATGGAACAATTGCAGGTCCAAAAATCCTTGAACATATTGTGGATGTAGTGCTGCAATTTGAGGGTGATGGAAATAATAGCTATCGAATACTACGCGGTATTAAGAATCGTTTTGGAGCAACATTTGAGATTGGAGTCTTTGAGATGCTCTCATCGGGGTTAAAGGCGGTTGATAATCCATCAGAGATCTTATTGTCACACTATGATATACCATTGAGCGGTATTGCAGTCGGAGCTTCGGTTGATGGTATTCGCCCATATCTAATCGAGGTTCAGGCATTGGTGAGCAACGCAGTGTATGGAACTCCACAACGCAATACTACAGGTTTTGATTCCAAAAGGCTAAATATGTTGGTTGCGATTATGGAGAAGCGTATCGGTCTAAAGATGTACCAGAAGGATCTATTTTTGAATTTTGCTGGAGGATTTAAGGTCTCAGACCCAGGTCTAGATCTCTCGATTATAGCAGCTGTAATCTCGTCATACTACGATAAAGCGTTAGGTGAAGGGGTATGTTGTGCTGGCGAGGTAGGGCTTTCGGGAGAGGTTCGTCCAGCACCACGTAGCGAGCAGCGCATAAGCGAGGCTGCAAGGCTTGGATTCAAAAAAATAATTGTCTCAGCCTACCTACCCGATACTTTGCGCAAATCATCTGGAATTAAAGTAGTTGCGATCTCAAGCATTGACCAACTTCCTAAAGCTCTATTTACGGAGTAGATTTTATCCAGAAAATATTTGCAAATATCAAATATTAGCATTACATTTGTACCACGATTGGAAAACGGTGCGTTAGTTCAGTTGGTTAGAATACGTGCCTGTCACGCACGGGGTCAGGGGTTCGAGTCCCCTACGCACCGC
>JBCQUC010000046.1:0-16215 GCA_047174275.1 Rikenellaceae bacterium
AAAACCACTATAACTTTCAGATTATTATGGATATATTCGACCTCGCCCTCGCATTCACACCTCGGATCGGTGGACGTACCGCTCAGCACCTAATCGAGACTCTATTCTCCGCCGAAAATATATTCTCAACACCATATGACGAACTCCGCCAAAAGACCAAACTCAACGATGCCGTAGCAATGTCGATCGTGCGACGTGAGGGTCTTCGTGCCGCCGAAGCCGAGATGAGATACTGCGAAAAACACAACATCACACCTATAGCATTGGTTGATGCTGAGTACCCATCGCTGTTGCGCGAGACCAATGACCCTCCATATATCATTTATGTTCAAGGAGATAGATCAATCCTAACTCATAATTTAGTGTCGGTCGTCGGCACTCGAAAGATGACAAGCTATGGCGATCGTGCAACTGAAATCATCATAAAACAGCTCAGCGAGAAGATTCACAACCTAGTTATTGTAAGCGGTCTTGCATTCGGAATAGATGGCTCTGCACATCGCGCTGCCCTATCCCACGATGTCCCAACTGTCGCGATCCTACCCAACTCACTGCCCGGTGTAACCCCCGCTGCACATTCGCAATTAGCTACCTCTATACTCGACTCGGGCGGTGCATTGGTCACAGAGCTACACTCGACATCCCATGCTGCTGGGAAGGCCTATATTGCACGAAACAGAATCATCGCAGGTATCTCTGCCGCCACGATCGTAGTTGAGAGTGGTGTTAAAGGGGGTGCTATGTCGACGGCACGTATCGCTAGCAGCTATGATCGCACAGTTGCTGCAATTCCTGGTCGTATTGTTGATTCGGTGGCTATGGGGTGCAACAAATTAATTGCTGAGCGAAGTGCAACGATACTCAACTCGGCAGATGATCTTATTCGCGAGTTAAAGTGGGAGGATCGCACAATCGAGAAGAAGAGGAGTGGCAAGCTGGATAATAAAGCTATAATTGAGGGCTTTAGTCAGAGGCAACTCACGATACTTAGGCAGTTCAATAGCAGCGATCCGTTATCTATTTCGGAGTTGGAGTTGGCGACAGGTTTTTCGGCTACGGAGCTTGGGGTGGCATTGATGGAGCTAGAGTTAAATGGGGCTTTGAAGGCTCTATCTGGGGCTCGTTATCTGTCTCTTATTTCGGATGGTGACCTTTTATCCTAATCAAAAAAACATTATTTAATGTCTGACAAAACTCTTCTTGCAGTCCCTCGTGAGATACGAAATTGAAAATTTCGTCATCCTGAACTTGTTTCAGGATCTCAGCAAACGACAATACAACCTAATATAATATACTAAAACACAATAGTTTAATTAATGATGTAGGGATCCTGAAACAAGTTCAGGATGACGAAATTTTCAATTTCGTATCTCACGAGGGACTGCTAGGAAAGTTTTATCGGACACTAATAAAAACATATAACAATTTATGACATACATAGATACACACGCACATCTGGGTGATGAGAAGTACGGCAACGACATATCGGATGTGATTTTACGCTCAAAAAGTAGCGGTGTAGAGCGAATTTTAATGCCCGATGTTGGGATTGAGGGGCGCGAGGAGTTGATGGCACTTTGCCAGAGATATTCGAACTACTTGATTCCGATGGTAGGGGTTCATCCAACCACGATTAATGAGGCGGATGATTGGAGGTGCGAAGTTGACGAGGTTGAGCGACTGCTTATAGAGTCCAAAAAGGGGCAATATTGTGCAGTTGGCGAGATCGGATTGGACTACTATTGGAGCGAGGACTTCAAGGCACAGCAGAGAGAGGCGTTTTTGGCACAGTGTGAATTTGCACTTCGATTTGATCTACCTGTAAATATTCACACTCGCGACGCTTGGGGCGATATGTGCGATCTGTTGGAGGGCTTCCGTGGGCGAGGACTACGCGGTGTGATGCACGCCTTTTGCGACACGGGGGAGGGTTATCGTCGGATCTTGGAGTGTGGTGACTTCTTGTTTTCGATTGGTGGCGTTGTAACCTTCAAGAAGAGTCAAGTTATGAAGGTTGTCCCCTCGATGGATCTCGAGCACCTGCTTTTGGAGACTGATGCGCCATATTTAACGCCATCGCCACATCGTGGAACACGAAATGAACCCAGCTATTTGGAGCACATCTGCGCCAAAATCGCACAGCTAAAGGGTGTTAGCCCAGAGTCGGTTGCTGAGATTACAACAAGAAATGCGAGGCGCATGTTTGACAACATGGTGTAAAAGCAAGCCCCTATCTATATCTATTGCAACAGATCATCAACAGTAGCTGCGAAAATGAATTATTGGGAACTCTATATCTTGAAACAGTTGTAGCTCGTTAGAGGTGATTGAGTTGGGGTAGGTCATAACCATTAGATCTACAAAGAGATCTTTGATCTGGAGGTATGATGGATGGCGATATGAATGGTCGTTTAACACAAATCCTATCCGCTCATAGAACCCTATACGTCTGCGATTTATCTCCTCTGTTGGATGTTCTACTTCGAGAATGATCGGCTTATCACCCTCTGCAATAAACTCTCGTAAGATCTTATCTCCATACCCCTTGCCTCGCACAGTCGGTGAAGTTGCAAGGTGTTCAATAAATCGGAAATTCGTCAAATCCCACCAAAAGAGAATCCCAATCGGATTGTCATCATCAAATACGACCTCTGCGCTGAATTGCCCCTTTGTCATACTCTCCAGATGATAATCCCTCGATCTGCGCTCCTCTATAGGAAACGAAGCCTCATACAACTCCCATGCAAATGAAAATTGAGGATCATTCGCATCTAATAATCTTTTGCGATGTATCATTGTTATACGTTTTTTATCATTGGTTTCCGATAAAAGTTTGCGATTTATGTTGGCACCTCGTTTCGACTCATCAGAGTCGTCATCCTGAACTTGATTCAGGATCCCTAACTATCAGTGTTTCAAATTCTTTGTAGAGATCCTGAAACAAGTTCAGGATGACGAAATTTTCAATTTCGTATCTCAAACGGGACTATCGGTAAAAGTAAGCCCCTGATTTTACAAACACATACAATTCACGTATGACTGTTAAAAAGTTATCGGGTGCTAACAAAAAGCTCTGGCTCTTTGGGTGTTGAGTAGTTGCTGACGAATTTGCGCTCTGCCATCTTATAGAGCAAACCGCCCCACTCTCTTGCATCATAAGGACAGACAGCGATGCAGTGAGCACACTTAATACAGAGGTCGCTATCGGTCGATGGCTTCGGTGAGCCAATTGCACCAACAGGGCACGCCGAAGCACAGATCCCACAGAGATCTTTATCCTTTTTGACCGCCTTTATACACTTGCTCTTATTTGTCCTTGGGACGAGTGGATTGCTCCCTGGTGTTTTGTATGGATTGTTACCTGGAATACTCAATTTCAGATCAGTAGAGGCTATTTGCGAAGCCTTTGCACCGAACTCCTTGGCGATCTTTAGATCACTCGCATTTGGGCGACCTGCCGCCACCTTTGGAAAGATCGAATGCTCCGCAATAAACGCCCCTGCGGCGATCGGAGTAAATCCACCCACGCTAACAATATCGCTCAACTCCAACAGTGCATCATCATACTCTCGATTACCATAGACTGCAATAAGTATCGCTCGCCCCCCATCACCCTTGAATTTGGCGATCTGCTCCGCTGCAATCTTCGGCACACGCCCTGCATAGACTGGAATCGCAAATATTGCAATATCATCTTTGCAGATAGTTGTCTGCTCTGCATTCACCTTGATTAGCGGATAGTGCACGATCGTCATCTCGCTCGATGCCGAAAGTACCCCCTCAGCAACAGCCTCAATAACTTTTTTTGTTGTCCCCGCCGCGCTGAAATATATTAGATGTAGGTTCATAATTGATTAGGTTATAAAGGGTTAGTTACTGCTCTCCTCTCTGATCCTCTCCTCCTGCTTCATCTCCTCCAACTCCTCTCTATTTCGCTTGATGATGTTGCTAGTGGTGATCGTTTCGCGCATTAAGTATGACTTTGGGAAGTGCTTCTGAATGCGATTGAGCAGGATGATCGCCTCCTCGGAGTTGATGCAGTAACCTGCACTCACCTTGAAGTATGGATTATCGTAGCTCATTGTGGTTGGGATATCGGGGAAGAGCTCATTGAACTGCTTCTCCACCTCCTCGGCATTTGCGCGTGCCGAAGCCCCATTATCAAAGAATACTCCAACCCTAAATCCATCTACGCTATTCGACCTCTCTTGAAGCTCCAACTCCGTGAGTGCCAAGCGAGATGAGTTATCTTCGCGAATTGTTACCGTGGCGTTATTGAATGGGTCGCTCGCCTTCTCATACTCCAATCTATTGCGGAAGTCACTGAGCGTTTGTCCATTAAGAGGGAGCATCAAGGTGGTGCAGATAACCACCAAAAATGGGAATATATTTGATCTTAGTCTCATAACTTTATCTTTTTACTTTGCGAATATAGCCATAAAATTTTGCAAATCAACATTTTCGTCCGAAATTCTTCGACTTATGCCCTTAGTCGAAAATCGTGCGGTGTAGTCAAAACTAAAGCCATCGAAGCTCTTTTTGCCGAGTGACGACATTAGCGTCGGGATTGAGCGTTGATTAATATACGAGATCTTCCAGAGTGTTGGCAGATCTTCGCTACTCTTGGCTGGGATGATCGTCTCCCCCACTTGTGTCAATACAACTACACGTTGAGAGTTATTGTAGAGCGTAACCTCCGCCTCTTGCATCTTGATTCTATGTCTGGAGTCATTGACAACACTCACATCGGCTTTTACACCAGCCATCCCCTTTAGCTCTAGCGTTGCGAGCCCCTGCACCTCGATCTTCTTCGAGAGGTTCGAGACTCCACACGAACTACATATCACAAGCGTTAGAATCGCTACTATTATACTCTTTAATGCTCTCATTTTGAGTCTGTTTTTAATTAGTGTTCGAAAAATATTGCTGAAAAATTATTATCCGAAAAGTTGTTACCTAAAAAAATCCTAGCAGTCCCACGTGAGATACGAAATTTTTAATTTCGTCATCCTGAACTTGTTTCAGGATCTCTGCATCATCAATATATTATAGTATTGTCATTTGCTGAGATCCTGAAACAAGTTCAGGATGACGTTCCTTGCGGAACGTATCTCACGTGGGACTGTCGATAAATATATATTGTTTCGTTTTCACTCTCTGTTTTGTTTCGCTCTCTGTGGAGATTTTTTTTTGAAAATCTCCTTTTTTCAGAGAGAGCGAGGTTGACGCGAGAACTGCCTCCGGCGGGCGGAGTGCTCTCCGCTGAGCTAATTAATTGCCGCTAGGCTAATATTTTTTCTTATAGCCGACGTAGATCTGTGCTATACCCATACTCTGCTCCTGTGCAGTGCAACGATCAAGCCCAACACGCTCCATCAACGCCAAAAACTCCCCCTTAGGGGCAAACTCCTCAACCGAAGCTGGAAGATACTCATACGCCTTGCGATCACGCGAAAAAAGTGCTCCAATGCGAGGCAATATATGACGCGAATAGAGGGTGTAAAAGGTTCTGAAAATTGGATTCGGTGGGGTCGAAAACTCCAACACAACAACTAATCCATTGGGACGAGTGACACGCACCATCTCGCTCAATCCGCGCTCCAAATCCGAAAAATTACGAACTCCAAAGGCCGCCGTAACAACATCAAACGAGTCGTTTTCGAGTGTAAGCTCCTCTGCCGATTGACACTCCAACGAGATCTTACCCTTAAGCTCTCGATCCTCAATCTTGCGCTCCGCAACCGCCAACATCCCCTCCGAAGGGTCTGCTCCAACCAACTTTGCATCCGAAATTGTCTTGCCCATTGCGATAGCCAGATCGCCCGTCCCCGTTGCAAGATCCAAGATTTTGGGGTCTAGGACTCCATCACAGAACTCCTTTACGATATTGACAACTCTAGCGCGCCAGATTTTGTCGATCTGCATCGAGAGGATATGATTCAATCTATCATATGCGGGGGCTATCGTGTTAAACATCTCACGCACCTCTTCACCCTTCGTGCTCCCCTGTTTGTTGTATGGTTTCATCCTTAAAGTTAATTATTGAAATTTTATCGCTTGGCTCGGCTCGACGCTTCCAACGATCTTGGTGGGAACGATAACGAGCAAAAGTATCATAAAAACAACCCCCAAATTGAGTGACAACAGCCACCACGCTGAGAGATCTATCGGCACTGAGGAGAGGACATACCCCGCCTCATCGAGCTTTATAATCTGAAAATGTCTCTGAATCAAACACAGTGCAATAGCCGCTCCATTTCCGTATATAAGCCCCTTTAATGTTATTGCGAAGGCTCGATGCAGGAAGATCTTGCGGATCGACATATCGTTCATTCCCAACACTTTGAGCATTCCGATAAGTTGCGTGCGCTCCAACACCAAGATCAACATCGCAGTGATGATATTAAAGAGCGCGACCATCATCATAATCACGATAATCACAACCGCATTAATGTCGTGAGCCGCCAACCAATCGAATATCGACGGATACAATTGCTGAGCGTCATACGCCACAACAGAGCTCAAACTCGAAGCCTCCGAGAAGATGATATCGTAGTTGATCTGCTCAGCAACCATAGGGGCAGAATTAAGGTCTGAAAGCCACAGTTCATAGTTCGATATCTGGTCACTTCGCCAGCCATTGAGTCGCTGAACATTGCGAATATCGGTGATTATAAGTAGCCTCTCAGCCTCTCCGAGCCCCGAAGAGTAGACCCCTCCTATTCGATATATATCGCGTCGTATCTGGTTGTTGTCGTCGCTTACGAGTAGCTCCAACTTATCCCCCACTTTCAGCCCCACTTCACTCGCCAAGCTCTTCGCTATAAGCACATTTCGGCTACTCTGCTCCGCTGCAAAGTTGGTCAACTCACCCTCAATAAGCCCCGACTCAAAGATCGAGGTGTCGTAGCTCGAATCAACCCCTTTGAGCATCACCCCTTCGACCGCTGTCGAGGTGCGGATTATAACTCCGCGAGTGGCGATCGGGCTTATTCTACGAAGCTCTGTGCCGACCTCTTCGGCTGCCGCCTTTGCGATACGCTCCGCTTCGGGGGTGAACTCTATAGCGGTGGTATTGCTCTGATTGACCCCTCCCACCGAGCTCATAACGATCTGTCCCGAGAGCGATGTGAGTTTGGTGTTGACCTCCTCCTTGAAGCCCAAAATGATCGCGATCGTGATTATCATAACCGCAATACTGAGTGCCACAGAGAGCGTTGCAACGGGTAACATCACGCCACCACCGCCTCGCGATTCATCTCTTGAGGTGCGTTGTGCTATAAAGTATTCTATCCCGTTTGCCATTTTGTTGGTAAATTTAGTGCAAAATAACACATTTTTTTCTATTTTTGAACTTTATATGGCAATATAACGTAACAAATTTACGCTTATATTGTGTTAAGTTATTGAAAACAAGTAAGATAAACAACAAAAAGTATGATATTTCAGATGTTACAAATGGGCACAAACTATGCCCATTATGATGGTGCGGCAAATGGCTTTGCACAATTTAGCTCTTCGAGCGCATTTTTCTTGATGATTGCGATCGGTATTGTTGGATTCTTTGTCCAATACAAACTCAAATCGGTCTTTGCGAAGTACTCCGAAGTGCCATCGCCAAACGGAATGAGCGGACGAGAGGCTGCCGAGAAGATGTTGCGAGACAATAATATCACAAACGTAAGGGTGGTAAGCGTCGGAGGTCACCTAACAGACCACTTCGACCCTCGAAATATGACCGTTAATTTGAGCGATAGCGTCTATTCGAGTCGCAGCGTTGCGGCGGTAGCTGTGGCGTGCCATGAGTGTGGACACGCTCTGCAACATGCTCAGGCTTATGCTCCGCTTGTTATGCGTTCGCAGTTAGTTCCGATTGTGAGTTTCTCGTCTAGTATGGCGACTTGGGTCATAATTGCAGGAATGTTGATGATCTCGTCGGGAATTGGCGAGGCGATCTGTTGGGTCGGTATCGGAATGATCGCTATGTCGGCGATATTCTCGTTGGTGACTCTACCTGTTGAGTACAACGCTTCGAGTCGCGCTTTGGCGTGGATGGAGAGCTCAAATACCGCTCGCGGAGTGCAGCTAGATCAGGCTCGTGAGGCACTTTCGTGGGCTGCTCGTACATACTTGGTAGCGGCATTGTCGGCAATTGCGACTCTGCTCTACTACGTAATGCTTATGATGGGTCGTAGAGACTAACCCAGCAAAATGGGGCAGGACTATATTCGTAGAGGGGCTATTGGGGCTCTAGTGGTGATCGTCTCTCTGATCGCTTTAGGTTTCATTCCAGCGGTAAGCGTTGGGAATGTCACTCTACGTCGTATTAATATCCTATCTCTGGTGTTGGATACTCCAGTCGAGAAGAGCCTCTTAGAGCCTATGGATCTGGAGCTCGATGAGGAGGAGTATGATATAGATCTGGATGCTGTAGCGAGTGAGTTAGAGCAGGCGTACGAAGAGATAGAGACGATTGCCATAGAGATCGAGGAGGAGATTGAGACAATCCCAAAAGATACTATAGCACTCGAAGAGAGGCAACCAATAGCACCAATCAAGGAGGTACAACATGTTGCACATATCGAACACCATCCCAAACCCAAAGAGTACGCCAAACAGATAACGGGCTCTGAGATGGTAAAGGTCAACACCCAGAGGCTTCTGCCTCAAAGTGTAGTGTTGACCCCGATCGAGAACTTCGACACACTCGAATATGGAAAGCTCGATAGATTCTATCGTAAGTTGTCGACCAAAGGGTCTACGACACGTATCGCGGTGCTTGGAGACTCCTTTATCGAGGGGGATATCCTAACATCGAATCTTCGAGAGTCGTTGCAGAGGTGTTACGGAGGGTGTGGAGCAGGTTTTACACCGATGTCATCGCCTCTGACCAAGTATCGACAGACGATAAAGTGCGACAGTAGAGGGTGGAAGAGCTACAATATAATGAAGCGTAGATCGAGCCCCGAAAAGTACGCCTCAAATTGGGCTGTATCGGGGTGGATATGTGAACCTACGACCGATGGAGCGAGTGTGAAGTGGAGTTGCACCGATAATCGAGAGCTGTTGGATAGCTGTTCGAGAGTTCGGTTGATATTTATGAGTCGCGAATCGAGCGAGATCAGCGTTGCGCTCAATGGTGGCGAGCCTCAGATATTTAGTGTATCGGGGTCAGAGAGGCTTCAACATATAGAGCTCTCGAAGAGGTGGATTTCGTCTTGCGAGATGAAGGTATTGAGTGGAGCGAGTGGCTTTGTGGGGTATGGTGCTATCTTCGAAGGGGATGGTGTGGTGGTCGACAACTACTCGATTCGAAGCAACAATGGACAGGCGATGTTGTGGACAAATCCAACGATCAACGCCCAGATTGATGGAATTGTTGGGGGCTACGATATGGTTGTTCTACAGTATGGGCTCAACATCCTACAGCGCGGAGTGAAGAACTACTCCTCATATGCGGAGCAGATCGAGAAGATGATAACCTTTGCGAGGTTGTGTTTTCCGCGAGCTGCGATTATGGTGATGGGTGTGAGCGATAGATCGATGCACGAGAATGGTCGTTACGAACCGATCACGGAGGCTGCCGATATGACAGCATACCAACAACAGGCGGCTCAAAATATGGGAGCTGCATTTTGGAATACGCTCTCAGCGATGGAGGCACGCGGTGGAATGGTTGAGTTTGTCGCAAACAACTGGGCAGCGAAGGATTTTACACACATTAACTTCGAGGGTGGACGACAGATCGGAAAGGCTATAGCCGAGGCGATAAACGTTGCGCGCCACGAGGCATATCCACCGATTGTCGAGAAGAAGAGACTCTTTAAGATGGTCAAAGAGGGTGATTTGAGGGGGTTGAAGTATGAGCTTCAAGGGGTGGAGAGAGATAGAGTTCTCGAAGAGAAGATCTCTTTTATTGTCGACACAAACAGAGAACCCTCACGTAGAAAGATATGATAGATTTCTCTCAAATAGCGAGTAGAGTCGCGGAGTTGATGCTATATGATGCAGCTCAACCGATGATCTTTAGCAGTGGATTGTTTCTATTTTTATTCACTGCATTTCTCGTTGGGTATTGGGCGTTGAGAAGTGCAACAACCCTAAGAATACTCTATGTAATAGCCTTTTCGCTGCTATTCTACTATAAATCGAGCGGCATATACTTCCTGATTTTGGTTGCGGTCTCGATATGTGACTTTGTAATTGGACGCTTAATCCCCAATCTAAAGTCGGATCTGCTTCGCAAAGTGTTGGTGGCAGTGAGCCTCACCGTAAATTTAGGGATGCTCGTCTATTTCAAATATACAGATCTCTTTGTGGAGATGGGTAACTCGCTATTTGGAGAGGGCTTCTTGGAGTTTCAAAATATATTCCTGCCTGTCGGGATCTCGTTCTTTGTATTTCAATCGTTGAGCTACACAATAGATATCTATCGTGGGCGACTCGATCCACTCAAAAATTGGTTCGACTACCTCTTCTATTTGAGCTTCTTTCCGCAACTTGTTGCGGGCCCAATTGTGAGAGCTACGGACTTTATACCTCAGATCCGCAAACCGTTGGAGGTTACTCGCGAGATGTTTGGATCGGCTCTATTTCTAATTATTTCGGGGCTCTTCAAAAAGGCTGTTATAAGCGACTATATATCGCTCAACTTTGTCGACAGAGTCTTTGATGCTCCACTGCTATATACGGGATTTGACTCCCTGATGGCGATCTATGGCTACGCTCTACAGATCTATTGCGACTTCTCGGGCTACTCGGATATGGCGATCGGTTTTGCGCTACTGTTAGGCTTCACATTCCCCAAAAACTTCGATGCCCCATATAAATCGGCAACGATCACAGAGTTTTGGCGTAGGTGGCATATCTCACTCTCGACATGGCTTCGTGACTACCTCTATATATCATTGGGTGGAAGTCGATCGGGGCAAGCTCGAACATATCTCAACCTGCTAATAACGATGGTATTGGGCGGATTGTGGCATGGTGCAGCTCTGAGGTTTATACTCTGGGGTGCGCTCCATGGAGTGGCGTTGATGCTCCACAAAGTTTGGCTCTCGATCGTCCCATCGTCTCATGTTACAGGGGCTAAAATGAGCTGGGTGTGGAGAGTATTGGGTATTGTTTTGACATTTCATATTGTTGGACTTGGATGGATCTTGTTTCGAGCCGAGTCGATGGAGGTTGTGAGGAGTATGTTGAGTCAGATCTTTTCTGACTTTGGATGGCAATATATCGGTCAGGAGGTTATTAGTTGCTCGACATTCTTTGGGCTCTTGGCTCTTGGATTTATGCTCCACTTCGCACCCTCTTCGTGGAGTGTAAAGGTGAATGATACAATTACACGTGCCCCTTTCGGGGTTCAGATAGCCGCTATTGTGGCGATAATTTGGGTGGTGATGCAGGTTAGCTCCTCCGAGATCCAACCATTTATATACTTTCAATTTTAGAGAAACTAACCTATAATAAAATATGTTCGATAAACTAATAGATAGACACAATAGACAAGCTGTCCACTACGCTGGTCGCAGCTATAGCTACGATCAATTGCTGCAATATACACAGCTATACGCCAACTACTATCAGAGTAGATGCAGTGAGAAGATCGAACGAGTGATGTTCTTCTCGAAGAACACACCCGAATATATCTTCGCAATCTATGGAGCTCTTCGCATCGGGGCTATCACGATCCCTGTAGATGCGACCTCAACTTCGCGCGAATTGAGCTATATGATGGGGGACTCTAAGCCACAGATAATCTACACCACACGCGACAATTTGGAGCTTGTTGAGGAGTGTATCGGAATCGTTCAAAAATCCGACACGAAGTACTCTCCAGTGCTCTTTACCGCCGAAGATATCGACGCTGGAGGGGTTAAACTACTCCCGATAGAGCCCGTTCTGCCAGGCGGTGTCGATGATATAATGACAATTATCTACACCTCAGGAACAACAGGTTCGCCAAAGGGTGTGATGTTGACATATGGTAATTTATGGTATAATATAGATGCAGTTTGTAACCTAACGGGTATATTTCACACAGAGTCGCGCACTCTTATGATCCTCCCTCTGCACCATATTTTCGCCTATGCAGGTGCGCTGCTTGCACCACTCTATTCGGGAGGTCAGATCTATATCTTGGAGAGTTTGACTCCAGAGGCTATCCTCGGAACTCTCAAAGAGGGTCGAATAACGATAATGATTGGTGTGCCTCGACTCTACGAGACCCTTGCGAAGGGTATTATGTCGAAGATCAAAGCCAACGCTATTGCCCACGCGCTCTACAAACTGTGTAGCTTCGTAGGCTCTGAAGCACTCTCGAAGAGGGTCTTTAAGAGCGTTCACGACACCTTTGGAGGTGCGATGGAGTATTTTGTATCGGGAGGTGCTGCGCTCCCTATCGAGACTGGTAACATCTTTAAAAATCTTGGATTCTATGTGCTTGAGGGGTATGGAATGACTGAGTGTGCTCCGATGATCGCCTTCACCAGACCAGGGGAGCGAGCAGTGGGATATTGCGGACGTATACTCCCTGGATGTGAATATAAGATCGGAGAGAGTGACGAGCTATTGGTGCGCGGAGCGAATATGATGAAGGGCTACTACAATCGCCCCGAAGAGACCGCAGCGATCATTCGCGATGGATGGTTACACACAGGAGATACCGCTCGATACCACGAAAAGTTCGGAATCCAGATCACAGGACGCATCAAGGAGATCATCGTAACTCCAAATGGAAAGAATATAAACCCTGCACAGATCGAGAATGAGATCACTCAAGAGTCGACAATAATCAAGGAGATAGCGATCGTGCTCCATGAAGATATCTTGCAGGCGATCGTCTACCCCGATCTAGCGGCTGTAAGCAAGAGTGTCGATGGAACACTCGATGAGTTGGTACGTGCCGAGATCGAGAGGTATAACCGCGAGGCTCAGGGCTACAAACGCATAATGAGATACCATATAATCTCGCACGAGCTCCCAAAGACGCGCCTTGGAAAGACACAACGATTCAAGCTCGCGGAGTTGATGACAGCGCGCGAAGAGGCTCCACGCGAGGATGTATCGGAGCGTTCGGAGATCTATCAACTTATTAAGAGCTTCCTCGATGAGCAGACGGGGCAATATGCAAATGGAGACTCTCATTTCGAGATCGATTTAGCACTCGACTCTTTGGGACGTGTGTCGCTGCTCTCGTATATCGAGGATAGCTTCGGAGTGCGTATCGAGGAGGGGCAGTTGGCTGATCTTTCGACCCTAAATCTCCTCTCAGCGTATGTCGAGGAGCGTTCGGAGTCGACTACTCTATCCGATGGAGAGGTGAGCTGGAACGAGATTCTACGTAGCGCAGAGGGGCAAGTTAAGTTGCCTCGCAGCGGATTCCTACACTGGTTGATTCATATGGTGTTGTGGATCTTCTTCTCCGTATTCTATCGCTACACATCGTGTGGAGAGAAGAGTATACCTAAAAGTCCTGTGCTTTTTGTTGCCAACCATCGAAGTGGTTTTGATGGAGTATTTATCACCGCTAAATTGAAGTGGAAGATTATCCATAACACCTTCTTCTTTGCCAAGGATAAACACTTCCAAGGTGGATTCAAGGAGTATATGGCGGAGCGCAACAACATTATCTTGATGAATGTAAATACCAATGTGCGCGAGTCGATGCAGCAGATGTATCAAGTTCTGTCGCAGGGGTATAATGTTGTGATCTTCCCCGAGGGGACACGCTCTAAGGATGGTTCGATGAAGAGTTTCAAGGAGAGCTTCGCAATACTTAGCGAGTCACTTAGTATTCCCGTTGTTCCAATTGCTATATGCGGTTCGGAGGCGGCAACCTATCGCAAGATTCGTCTACCGCGCTTCGGCTGTCAGATCAATGTCGAGTTCCTACCACAGATGATCGCCAACGATGGCGAGAGCAGTGCCGAGTTCGCCGAGCGCGTCAAAGCCGCCATAAATAGTGCTATTGTAGGTCGCAAATAAAATGAGTTGATATCCAATTATTTTCTCAGCAGTCCCACTTGAGATACGTTCCGCAAGGAACATCATCCTGAAACAAGTTCAAGATGACGAAATTTTCAATTTCGTATCTCAAGTGGGACTGCTGGGAAAATATAGTGGCAACTTTATTGATATCGTGTTATCGAATCCAACGGATTCGTCATCCTGAACTTGATTCAGGATCTCCCGATTTTCGGAACGAAAACTCGGGTATAACGATTTTACCTTCGTAAACTAATTCCTAATTCTCAACGTATTCTCTTCGTCCCCAATTTTTTCTAACGAAAAAATCGGGAGATCCTGAATCAAGTTCAGGATGACGGGGAAATTAATGCATCACCAATATCGTTTAATCAACAATGCTGAGATTCTGAAACAAGTTCAGGATGACGAAATTTTCAATTTCGTATCTCAAGTGGGGCTGCTAAAAAAAATGGGACACTGATTCTATCTCTTAATACGCGTTCTCATCATGTTTAAAGATGTTGACAACAGTTTTATAGATGATGTAAAAGTCTAGCATATAGTTCCAATGCTCCATATACCATATATCGGCTTTTACACGCCCTGCCATCTCCGCTAAAGTCTTGGTCTCGCCTCTATAACCCGTAATCTGAGCCCACCCTGTAATACCTGGTTTGATTAGGTGGCGCACCATATACTCACCAATTAACTCTGAGTACTCTTTCGTATGTTGAAGCATATGTGGACGTGGGCCCACTATCGACATATCTCCAATAAATACATTCCAGAATTGAGGTAACTCATCGATGCTGGTTTTACGCATAAAGTTTCCAATCTTGGTCTTTCTTAGGTCATCCTTCGTTGTTTGAATTGTGTCAGATTCGTCATTAACCTTCATAGAGCGGAACTTATAACATTTAAATTCTCGTCCATCGATTCCGTTTCGTTTTTGGCTAAATATAATAGGTCCGTTAGAACTTAGTTTGATAAGAGGTGCAATAATTAGCCAAATGAAAGGATACAGACAGACCAAAAAGAGTCCAGAGAATGCAATGTCAAATGTACGTTTAATGATCCTATTCTCAATCTTAGTAAGTGGCTCATGGCGAATAGCAAGGATCGGCACATTGCTAAATAACTCCAACGACACACGTCGCTTGATAAAGCTACTCAGATCAGGCACTCGATAGAATCTAATTAGATGGCTCTCGCAGAACTTTATAACTTTGAGAATCTCCTCTCCATCTGCCGATGCAAGTCCACAATATACTCTATGCACGCCATTCCTTTCGAAAAAATCTGGGAGTTTAGAGATATCGCCAAGATATTTGCACCCCTTAGGGTATATATCACTTGGCTCTTTGTCGAAGTATCCATAGACCAGATAACCAGCCTTTTTAGTTAGTGCCATCTGGTTATAGAGCTCCAACATATTAGCCTCCGCTCCAATCAATACAACTTGGCAGATGTTATGACCACTATTTCTTATGCTATTGACTACTAAACGAGCCATCAATCGACCGCAAGTCATGAAAATTGTGACACAGACAAAGCATGTAACATAAAATTTGGATGGAGAGTGTTGGAAGATCGAGAAGTATAGGATCAAACACCAAATAAATATGAAGTATATGCTACTTCTCAACGCTGTTATTAGGACTTGATCGGAGCGTACCATACGTCGAGCGATCGTAACACCTCCACCTGGAATAGATAACAGATAGCATAGATTCAAAAGAAGTACTCGTTCGCATAATAAATCTGAAATCCCAAAGATTTTAGATAATACTAAAAATACAAAATTGATAATTACAATATCACAAATAATCGCTGCGAATACTATTATCTTATCTTTATCCTCTAAATTCGATCTCTGCATATATTTAGGTTGTTAAATTTATCACTTTATACCTCTAAAATTATTGCGCTTTGTTAATATTTATCATAATAGTACAATAACCTACCGTTATAGTATTGCCCCATTTTACTAGCAAAAGCGCAATATAGCCTTGGCAAGATACACTATTTTTAATAATTATCAATGTTTTTTGTAATATTTTTTATAGTAAATGTATAAAAAACTCTTGTTGGTATTCTGCTAATTACTGTACGATGAAAACTTTTCTAGCAGTCCCACTTGAGATACGTTCCGTTAGGAACGTCATCCTGAACTTGTTTCAGGATCCCTAACTATCAGTGTTTCAGATTCTTTGCAGAGATCCTGAAACAAGTTCAGGATGACGAAAT
>JBCQUC010000113.1:0-2887 GCA_047174275.1 Rikenellaceae bacterium
TTCCATTGGCATTTATGAAGGTTGGGGGTGTCGAAGGGTTTTTTAATGGTACGCCAGATGGATTCTTCAACCTCTTTAGTGACGAATACACCCCTTGGTTTTTGGTGGCTTTTTGTATCTATAATCTCTTCTTTTTGGGTGGTAACTGGTCGTATGTTCAGCGTTACACATCGGTAAAGACACCTCAGGAGTCTCGAAAGGTGGGCTTGTTGTTTGGAGCTCTATATTTGGTGAGTCCTATTTTATGGATGCTCCCTCCGATGATCTATAGGGTCTACAACACTGGCGGTTTGGATGGTTTGGCAAACGAGGGTGCATATCTATTGATGTGTAAAGAGGCACTTCCTCAGGGGCTTTTGGGGTTGATGCTGGGAGGTATGATCTTCGCAACAGCTAGCTCTCTAAATGGGGCACTTAATATCTCGGCTGGAGTCTTTACTAACGATATATTCAAGAGGTTTAAGCCCGACGCTTCGAACGAACTTCTTATGAAAATTGCTCGATATTCGACCCTTGGATTTGGTCTGCTTGCAATTGTTGTCGCTTCGTTGATCCCTCTTATGGGCGGAATTGTAAATGTTGTGATAAGTGTTGCAGCTCTCACTGGAGTGCCGATCTACCTGCCAATTATCTGGACTCTATTCTCGAAACGCCAGACCAAGGCAACGCTGCTCTTTACTACGATATTCTCACTCTCGGTGAATGCTCTGTTTAAGTTTATTACGCCCGTTGTTTGTGACTTCTCGCTCTCTCGAACTGCGGAGATGGTTGTTGGTGTCTCGATTCCATTTATCTTGTTGTTGATCTTTGAGTCATACCAAAAGAGCAAAAATTTCGAAGATCCAAATATGGAGTTGTGTCGTCAGGCTGCCGATAAAAAACGTGCCGAAGAGCGCGAAATGGCGGCTAAAATGGTTGGTTCAGAGTCTAATGAGTCGAAACAGAGCCTCAAAGTTATTGGGCTTGGAATACTATTAACGGGGTGTGTAATCACTATTCTGGGGGCTATATCTGCCGCTGAGAGTCGGGTGATTGTTGTCTCGGTGGGTGCTCTTTTGACCATATTCGGAGTTGTATTATTTAAAAAAAGATAGAGCATTATGATAGTTCAAGATTTTGCTGATAAGCGTAGTTTAAACACGGAGTCTGTCAACTCCGATGTAGTTGTAGTTGGTGGTGGCCTAAGCGGTGTGTGTGCTGCTATTGCAGCGGCTCGCGAGGGGGCTAGAGTCTCTCTTATTCAAGATCGACCTGTTCTGGGCGGCAACGCATCGAGCGAGGTTCGTGTTTGGGTGTTGGGTGCAACATCGCATATGGGAAATAACAATAGATGGTCTCGCGAGGGTGGTATCATTGATGAGATTTTGCTGGAGAATCTATATCGCAACAAAGAGGGCAATCCACTCTTTTTCGATATGGTTGTGATGGATAAGGTTCTCAATGAGCCCAATATCAACCTCTATCTCAATACTGTAGTCTATGATTTGGAGAAGTCAGACGATCGAAACATCTCGATGATTAAGGCTTTCAACCCTCAAAACGCCACTCAATATCAATTCTCGGCTCATACATATGTCGATGCCTCGGGAGATGGTATTGTGGGGTATATGGCTGGCGCAGCATATAGAGTCGGTGCGGAGGATAGCGAGGAGTATGGAGAGCTATTTGCGCCCGACAAAGAGTATGGCGAGGTGCTTGGTCACTCAATATTTTTCTACACCAAGGAGTGTGCAAATCCCGTTGAGTTTCATGCGCCAGACTTCGCAATCAAGGATGCTGAAAAGTATATCCCAAAGCTAAATAACCCAAACTACTTCAACATCAAACAGCATGGTTGTAAATATTGGTGGTTGGAGTATGGTGGTCGTTTGGATACGATTGGCGATACTGAGAGGATCAAATATGAGCTATGGAGGGTTGTCTATGGAGTGTGGGACTACATCAAAAATTCGGGTAAATTCCCAGAGACCGCAAATCAAACTTTGGAGTGGGTTGGTGCAATTTCGGGAAAGCGCGAGAGCCGTAGATTCTATGGTTATTACGACCTAATTCAACAGGATGTGATCGAGCAGCGCAACCATTATGATGCTGTTGCTTATGGCGGTTGGTCGATTGATCTACACCCTGCCGATGCTGTATATTCAGAGCTCAACGGCTGCAATCAGTGGCACTCTAAGGGCGTATATCAGATCCCTTATCGCTGCTATGTAGACCGCGATATCGACAATATGTTCCTCTGCGGACGCAATATATCTGCTACGCATGTGGCACACGCCTCTTCGCGTGTGATGTGTACATCGGCACATGGAGGTCAAGCGGTGGGTGTTGCAGCGGCTTTGTGTGCTCGAAACAACGATATGCCAAAGGATTATATCTCGGAGGATAGGGTTGTAGATATTCAGAAGATCTTGATAAAGAATGGTCAATATATCCCTGATCTAAAGAGTGCACGAATTGATAACCTTCTGTTTGAGGCAAAGATCGAGACCTCATCGACTTTTGAGTGGCAAAGACTTCCGATCAATGAGTTTAAGCGTTTGAGTGACTCCGTTGCGCAGTTGATACCATCGTCGGGGAAGTTACCAACTATAGAGTTTAATGTTATAGCGTCAGGCAATACAACTCTTGAGGTATCACTTCGCACATCATCGAAACGAGGTAACTTCACGCCTGACAAGATAATTAAAACTATCAATATCCCACTTAGTATTGGGGAGAGCAAGTATACGATAGATTTTGACTACTCTAACGAGGAGTCGGAGTATCTATTTGTAACATTCATGAAGAATGAATCTGTGAAGTTGGCATATTCGGATGTTACACTCTCGGGAACGGTTGCGGTATACAATACGGTCAATCCTGCGGTCTCAAACTACGGAAAGCAGAC
>JBCQUC010000047.1:0-15932 GCA_047174275.1 Rikenellaceae bacterium
ACTACTTGATCGAATGATATTGATCCCATAGATAATAACTTGTGAATGAATACACAAAGTTAATATCTTTCTTGCAATTTTCATCATTCTGGGTGACTTCTGGTCATGTGGGTTTCATACCTCTTTTTATATTTTTAGTTATTACTCTGCCAAAAACCACTTTGCCATACGCTCCATCGCCTCACGATCTGCCTCTTTGTAGCTTGAACGTATTGTGATAGTCTCCTCGTAGATATTGATATTCTTCATCGACTCCAAAGTGGCACGCATAGCCTTGCCTGCCGATGGTGCCCACGATCCATTCTCGATAATTCCAACCTTTCGACCGTTATAGTTCTTGCTCTTTAGGTGGTGCAAGAAGTGTTCCATTGGAGGGAAGAGACCTGCATCATACGAAGCTGCCGCAACAATCAAGTGTTGAGTCTGGAAGGCATCCTCCACCATGTAAGATTGGTCTCCACGCGACAGATCAAATAGGTTTACATTCTCTACACCAGCCTCTTTCAACACCTCTGCCATAATCTCTGCTGCCATTTTAGTGTGACCATGGATCGAAGCATAGGCGATCATAACACCCTCATCCTCATATTGGTAACGACTCCAAAGATCATACATATTGACATAATAGCCAATATCCTCACGAAGAATAGGCCCATGAAGAGGTGCGATAGTCTTAACCTCCACACCATTCAACTTCTTAAGCAACGCCTGAACATTTGCTCCATACTTACCAACGATATTGTAGTAGTAACGACGAGCCTCACATGTCCACTTCTCCTTGCTATCCGCAGCACCAAACTTACCAAATCCATCGGCACTATATAGTGTCTGATCGAATGTGTCGTAAGCCACCATCACCTCTGGCCAGTGCACCATCGGAGCTGTGAAGAATTGAAGTTTATGTTGACCCAACTCCAAAGTCTCACCCTCCTTAACGACAACTTTTCGATCCTCGATATCACAGCAGAAGAACTGTGCAATCATTCCGAAAGTCTTAGCATTTCCAACAACTTGAATAGTCGGATATAACTCCACCAACCTCTGGAGTCCAGCTGCATGATCTGGCTCCATATGGTTTACCACCACATAATCGGGAGTACGCCCCTCTAAAGCCGACTCCAAATTTGCTATCCACTCATCTAGTTTAAGGTCATCAACAGTATCCATCACTGCGATCTTCTCATCCAATATAACATATGAGTTATAACATATTCCCTCAGGAATTGTATATTGATTCTCAAAAAGATCGAGTGTACGATCATCAACACCGATATACTTTACTGTATCCGAAATGTTCTCTTGCATTCTTTTATTCTATTCTTAAAAATTAATCCAAACTCTATCTATAAGCTCCGAAGTATTTAAGGAATTGAGCCCTCATCACCTCATCGCGATGCTCGTCGCAGCTATTATTCATCGCTCCTACATAGTCGCTAACCTGCTCATAGCCCTTATCCTCTTGCCAAGTCTCGATCTTATCCAAAACGGCATCGACCCACCCCTCAACATCATCGCCTTGACGATATAGCGTACTACAAACCTCCACCGCAGATGCACCTGCAAGCAACGCCTTGATGATACACTCTCCACTTTGAACACCACCCGACAATGCCAACGACATCTGAGGAACAGCCGCCGATGTAATTGCAATATAACGCATTGGAGTTGCAAAATCTTGCTCTGTACCAAGAACTGCACCACGCGAATAGCACATATTATCTATGTCTATATCGGTCTGATACATTCTGTTAAACAGAACAACGCCCTTTACACCACAAGCCATAAGGCGACTTACAAGGCTTACGTGGTTGCTCATAGCAGAGCCCAACTTCATGATAACTGGGATATCAACAACTTTGGTAATTGTTTGAGCTATTGCAATATGTCTACGCTCTAGCTCCCCATCTTCAGCTGATACAGAGCTCTCGATCGACATCACATTAAGCTCCAAAGCATCGGCTCCAGCCTCTGCGATAGCCTTTGCGAAGTTTTCCCACTCGCCCTCACTATTACAATTAATGCTCGCTATGATTGGAGTCTCACCACACAGTCTCTTACTCTCCTTTATGAGGTTCATGTAGTTACTCAGTGCGTGAGATGCCATATAGGCCTGCATATAGTCCGATGCCTCCGCATGGTCGGTTAATGAGTTCTCCATAGAGGCTGTTTCGCGAACTATATCCTCCTCGAAGAGAGATTTTAGAACAATTGCTCCGACTCCAGCCTTCGCTATTTTTTGATTATTTGTTGCACTTCCTGTCAAGCTACAACTTGCAGCAATGATCGGGTTGCGAAGCTCTAGCCCCGCAAATGTTGTATTTAATGTACCCACCTTTTCCATATTTATCATCGTATATGTGTGATGCCCCAAAAGTATAAATTTTTTCGCTAATTGAGGCAAAAAAAACTGAGAAACTATCTATTTTTTCCCTTTAAATGAATTTATCGCCTCTATTATACTTCACCTCGTCGATGAATTTCTTGATATTTTGCTCATCGCTATATGGGCATATCATTAGAACATCCTCCGTATCGACCACTATATAATCTTTAAGTCCACTCACCACAGCAATTTTATCCTTCGGGATCGAGATAAAACTACCACTAGTCTCATAAAGAAGAGTATTCTCACCAGCGGCATTCCCCGAATTGTCCCTTGCTGAGTGTTGATAGACCGAACCCCAACTCCCCACATCGCTCCATCCGAACTCTCCAACTCGAACATAGACATTATCCGCCTGCTCCATAACTCCATAATCGATCGATATTGCACGACACTCCGAGAATACCCTCTCGATAGCCGCCGCCTCGTTTGGTGTTGCATAATCCGCCATTATTGAGCTGAATAACTCATGGTTATCGGGCATATATCGAGCCACCGCTGCAACAATATCGCTCGCCTTCCAGACAAAGATTCCAGAGTTCCAGAAAAATTCACCACTCTGCACAAATGCTTGAGCGAGCTCTAGGTTTGGTTTCTCCGTAAAACACTTCACCTTGCTAATTGGCTCTGAATTACTAACTTGAATATAACCATACCCAGTCTCAGGACGTGATGGACGCACCCCGACCGTCATCAATGCACTCCTCTGAGCCACAAAATCAAAACACTCATCGATGATATGACGAAGCCCCACCTCATAGCTCACAAAGTGATCGGCTGGAGTCACTACCATCTCGGCTTGAGGATCTCGCTTTAGAAGTGAATATGCTGCATAACAGACACATGGAGCTGTGTTTCGTCCGATAGGTTCACACAACACCTGCTCTGGATTTAGCTCTGGGATATGCTCCAGAACCAGATCTCGATAATCGCGATTGGTCACCACGAAAAAATTCTCACTTGGAATACTAGGCAAAAATCGCTCGTAAGTGTGCCTAAGGAATGATTTTCCACTCCCCAAAATATCCAAGAATTGCTTTGGTTTAGACCTACGGCTTTTGGGCCAAAACCTCGACCCTATACCTCCAGCCATTATTACACAATATCTGTTGCTGCTCATTGATTATCTAAAAATCTGTTTAAAATTTAAGACTCGATTATGTTAGAATCTGTTTAAGAATCTAGAATTTGATAGTAGTTTACACAAAAATAGAAAAAATATTTGTAACTTTGCCAAACTTCGAACCTATAATTTACATAACCCGATGAAAATACGACTATTTACAATACCCAATATGCTAACCCTCGCAAACCTAATGTGCGGTGCTTTGGCAATAGTATCAATTATCGCTGAACGAGATTATAAAGCGGCATTTATACTTGTAATTTTAGCGGCGGTGTTTGACTTCTTCGATGGATTTGCAGCTCGTATTCTGAAACAGTGCTCTCCACTTGGAGGCGAGCTAGATTCACTATCGGATGTTGTATCGTTCGGATTAGCTCCTGCATTTGTGATGATGTCTCTTTTTGCTGATGGAACAACTGCAATTGACTCTCCAATGTGGAGCGAGTATGGTTACTATATCCCACTCATAATAGCGATGTTTTCATCCCTAAGACTTGCGAAGTTTAACATCGACGATGAGCAGAGTTGCGAATTTATTGGACTTCCGACACCTGCTTGCGCACTATTTTGCGTCGCTTTGGGGTTATTATATACGAGAGGGGTTGTATTGTGCTCCGAGGTGATTGTTGCGGTATCGGTGATATTGGCACTGCTTTTGATCTCTCCGATCAAGATGTTTGCCCTCAAGTTCAAAGGGTTTGGATGGAGAGGTAACGAGTTGAGATATAGCTTTATACTCACCTCTATAATCATGATAATCACACTTCAACACTATGCGCTGGTGTTGATTATCGCGCTATATATATTGCTCTCAACACTTCTACACTTCAGCTGCAAAGCAAAGAGGTAGAGTGGAGGTTTTTAGAGAACAGAAGTATTAATTCGAAAAAATTTCGATGCAAAAAGATAGAATATCTAGTCATAGATTACGCCCATATATGCCATTGCTCATAGCAATTGCCACGTTTTTGATATTTATGACTCAGGTTGGTGTACTAAGAGCCCAAACAGCGAAGGATATCATGGAGGCGCAACAGAGTGGTGAGGATCTCTCCTCGCTCTATGGTTCAAATCCATATGAGAGCGAAGAGGATGATGAAGATGGCAGCAAGCAAGAGCTACCAGACTCACTAAAGAAGGAGCGCAAGCCAGCTGGGCCTCTAGAGTCATACTTCTTCTCGGATGAGGTACGCGCACAAAACAACTTTAAATGGAGTGTAAATCGGAACTTCAACCGTATTGATCTACAGACGATCGACACCACACTCAACAACTGGCGAATAGACTACCCATACTACAAAGATGGTGTTGGAGATATGACACTCGGAGGATTGGGTCAAGCAACACAGGCGATCAACTATGTAGATAGAGCAAAGTACCAAGATTTCACCTTCGCGCAGCCATTCGACGCATATATCTTCAGAATCGAAAACGCACCATTCTACAACGTCAAAAAACCATTCACCCAATTCAACTACGGCGAGTCGGGACAGAAGAGCTATCGAGAGTCGAACTTCGAACTTACACATGCGCAAAATATAACTCCATCGACTGGCTTCGCTCTGGAATATAAGGCGCGTAGTACAAAGGGACTATACCAAAGACAAGATACAAAGAACCACAATTTAGCATTTACACTATCGCACACAGGCAAACAATACTCGGTTCACGCTGGATATATCAACAACGACATCGAGACCGAGGAGAGTGGAGGGGTTGTTGGAATCTGGACTATTCGAGACTCAATATTCGAGATGCCGATCGGTATCCCAGTAAAGTTAGGCGATGCAGAGGCATCGAACCACTATCGAAACAACTCTCTCTTCGTTGTTCAATCATATGGTATACCGCTACAGTCACTCGATGAGTATGACTTCTCGATGGCCGACAAGACAGCATTTTATATCGGGCACTCATTCGAATACAACACATGGAGCAAGATATATAGGGATGTCTACGCTACATATACCGACGACAAAAACTATGTAGACAACGATGGGAACTTTGTCTCGGTGGTTGATGAATATTACAAAAATTGGTATATTGATGCCGATCAATCGCGCGACTCCATTCGCGAGCGAAAGATATCGAACAGGCTATTTATTCAGGCTCAACCATGGGGAAGAGATGGCTTTGTGGGGACTCTTGATGGTGGAGTAGGTCTTGATTTCACCTCTTACTCCCAATTTGGACTAAACGACTATCTAACGGGTGAGTATGGCGAAGAGAGTCGCACAGATATATTTATCTATGGATCGGCACGCGGTAAATTCAGAAGATACCTTGATTGGAGCGGAGATGTCAAGATCTACACTATTGGAGAGAGGGCTGGAGATATGTCAATCGGCGCAAATCTCTCACTGAGTGCCTACATTCACAATAAACCTATAACAATATCGGGAGGATTCAGCACCGAGCTCAGATCTCCATCCTATTGGCACGAAAACCTATTCTCGAACCACTTTGTATTCTTAGATCCACTCGACAAGGAGAGCGAGACAACTATCAAGGCAAAGATCGAGATCCCATCACTGAATCTGGAGTTTGGGGTTAATCAATCTGTTATAGCCGATATGATATACTACGATACTAATAGCAATATAGCACAAGAGGGCTCTGCAACATCGCTCACTTCGGTCTATCTACGCAAAATGTTCCAACTTGGAGGGTTCAACTTCGACCACCGAATAGTTGGACAGTGGAGCACAAACGATATAGTAGCTCCTGTTCCCGATCTAAGTGCATACCTATCATACTACTATGAGTTCTGGGTCGTAGAGGATGTACTTCGCCTACAGTTAGGTATCGACGGTCGCTACACATCGGCATACTATATGCCCGACTACAACCCTGCTCTATCAACATTCTTCAACCAACGAGATGCCGAGATTGGTGGCTATCCATATATGGATGCATATGTGGCTGGAAAGTGGAAAAGAATGCGAATTTATGTAAAGTATCAACACCTAAACGATGGTCTATTCGGCAATGGAGAGTACTTCTCTGTCGCTAACTACCCTCTTAATCCAGGGATGTTCAAGATCGGATTTTCGTGGGGATTCTACGACTAAACCCAAGCACATATGAAGTTAAAAGTTAGGAAGCGTGTGCTCGTAGCCATCTTCCACATCATCGTTGTCTCGGCATATCTGGTGATGTGGATGGTCAAATGGAGTGCAATAGAGCCCATAGTTATCAGCTCAACCGTCAATAAAAGTGTCAGCCACAATAGTACATGGCGTACTCCGATGGCTGATTATATAGAGAAATTCGTCCTTATGGGATATAAGGATCAAGAGTGCTGTAGTATCTCGATATACGACAACATCTTCCATGACGTATGCGATGAACTGAACACAGATTGGAGATTGATGAGTGCGATAGCCTACGCTGAGTCTCGATTCAAGCCACATGTAATATCATCTGGTGGCGCAATTGGGCTTATGCAGATCATGCCTCAAACAGCGAGGATTCATGGTGTCACATTGGAGGCTGTAGCTGAACCCAAAGTGAATATTCGAGTTGCCTCTTTGCACTACAACTTGATAGACTATATGCTAGATACACCCGAAAACACCCCAATACACGACCGTATATCACTCAATTTAGCCTGCTACAATGGAGGAATTGGGCGTGTATTTGATGCACAGCGACTCGCTCGACATAATGGAGAGAACCCCTATTCATGGAGCTCTATCTCCAAACAGCTTGTCAAGTTATTAGAGCCAGAGTATTACGAATTAGATATCATTAAGAATGGGCGATTCAACACTGCTCGACAGACAATTGCATATGTCAATAGTGTGCTCTATCGTTACGATCTATATTGTGTGCAGACCCAAAACTGCACACATACTCTTGCCCCTATCACCTCAGACCATAGATTCTAGAGTTATTAGTGTCCGATGAAACTTTTCTAGCTGTCCCACTTGAGATACGTTCCACAAGGAACGTCATCCTGAACTTGTTTCAGGATCTCAGCAAATTACAATACAGCCACTGTAATATACAGTCTAACAAATGATGTAGAGATCCTGAAACAAGTTCAGGATGACGAAATTTTCAATTTCGTATCTCACGTATGACTGCTAGAAAAGTTTTATCGGACACTAATAATCTGTTGGATTCGCTACCTACGCTCCACCTCGTTATCCTTCTCATCTTTGAGTTTGTCGTCACCCTCCCATTCGAACATCGGGAACTGCGAACGACCACCCAACCCGAAACGGGTATATGTAATAGGTAGCGACCTCTCTAAGAACATCGTCTCATAAGCGGTCTTGATAGAGAGCGTTGCATCGGCATAACCAGATCCATAGATATCGTCGTTGCTCACCTCCAAAGGGAGTTCGAAGTGACGAATAACCTCGGCTGTATAGTTGTAGAGGTGCTTTGAATCTGTCTTTAGATTTATCACACCATCCTCACTCAACATCTGAGCATAGAACTCCAAGAATGGAGGTGCTGTAAGACGCTTCTTCGCACGACGCGTCTTGAGCTGAGGATCGGGAAAGGTGATCCATATCTCGTCGATCTCCCCTGGTGCGAAGAATGACAATATAAACTCGATACGAGTTCTTAGGAATCCAACATTGCGCATACCAGCCTCCGTAGCACTCTTCGCACCACGCCACATACGTGCCCCTTTGATATCAACACCGATATAGTTACGGTTCGGATCATCTTTAGCCAAAGCCACTGTATACTCACCCTTTCCGCAACCTAGCTCCAAGACTATTGGGTTGTCATTTTTGAAGAAGTCCCTACGCCAATTCCCCTTCAAAGGGTGATCCTTGTGGAATATATCCTCAAATTCAGGTTGAACAAAGCACTCAAATGTCAAATTCTCGGCAAAACGCCTTAGTTTATCTTTTCCCATCTATCTATTTTATTGTCATCATAAACTTTTGCACCTCGTCTCGACTCTGAAAGAGTCGTCATCCTGAACTTGATTCAGGATCTCCCGAATTGCGCCAAAGGCGGAATCTCGGGAACATTATAAAACCTTTATCTTAAATCTCAACTTATTATCTTCGTGCCCGAGATTTAGTTTCACTAAATTCGGGAGATCCTGAATCAAGTTCAGGATGACGAATCCGCTGGATTCGATAACATGGTGCCAATAAGTTTAACACTATTATTTTTATCGAACGTTATCTTTTTTGTTTTATGGTATCGTTTCAATAGCCACACCGATCGCCTCAACACCATGTGTCGATATTTGGGGGTATATCATAATCTCATACTCCCCTAATTGATTAAATACCACATCCTTGCGATAGAGCTCCTCCCGATATAACCTACGCACCCATTGATCGCCAGACTTGTGATTAATGTATATTGTAAACTGCTCAACGATCTGCGTCTGATCGGGCGCAATGGTTATAATATGCAGAGGGAGAGAGTCTACACGCTCCTTTGTTAACTGATACCTCGCAAATATCGAGATATCACGACGCGATAGTGTATCACTATTCTCTATCGAGAAGTGCGCCGCTTCACGCCAATGGATAGGGTCGATATCAACTACCAATGATAGTTGATTATCCGACATACATCCAAAGAGGATCATTGCAATCAGAGCTGCAAATTGTACCCTTAGAGCCCCCATAACACCCCCTATTCAGCTTTTTTAGGAGGTGCTTGTTGCTGTGGTTTACCCTCGCCTCGTGGGTTATTCCCACCACCTTGACGACTGCGATTGTTTCGATTTGGTCTGTCCGTTCTCTCGGGGCGTGGTGGACGTGGCGTTTGATTCGCATTATCTGCCTGTTGTCTCTGTCCACCATCAACCTTCGCTACCCTATCTCGACGTGGTCGATTATTATTACTATTATTTCCCTGCTTTTGTGGCTGCTGTGATTGTGCTTTACCCTCCGCATTTTGCTGCTGAGGTTGCTGAGGTTTATTGCGATTTCGATTGCGGTTATTCGACTTATTTGGTCGCCTCTTCGAGTCAAAGCGTGTTATATCACCCTCCTCAGAGCGATATGTAGGCTCTTCGACAACCTTTGGCATATCCTCTTCGCGCTGCAATTTGTCGACCTTTTTGCCTGCACGATTCATCGAGATAATCTCCTTTACCCTATCAATTGGCAACACTACAACATTTGCCATTGCGTCGCGGCTACTGCTAAAGACCATAGTTCCAGCCAAGATATCACTCTTGATTAGATGGTACTCTCCATCCACCGCTTGAAGAGGTTCGCGAAGTCGTGGGAACTCCTTGCGAGCATCCACATAGGTGTCGTACTCATATGTCAAACAACACTTCAACTTCGAACACTGCCCTGCCAACTTCAACGGATTGAGCGACATCTCTTGAGTGCGAGCAGCATTGGTTGTGACGCTACTAAAGTTAGCGATCCACGAAGCGCAACACAGCTCACGACCACACGCACCAAGTCCACCGATACGTCCAGCCTCTTGGCGAGCACCGATCTGCTTCATCTCGATACGAATATGGAATCGATCAGCAAAGACCTTGATTAGTTCACGAAAATCGACACGCTCATCTGCAATATAGTAGAATATCGCCTTTATCTTATCTCCCTGATACTCAACATCACCAATCTTCATATTGAGTCCCATATCGGCTGCGATCTGGCGCGAGAGGATCATCGTTTCGTGTTCCAACTCGATCGCCTCTTGCCACTTCTCGATATCGTATGGTTTTGCCTTGCGGTAGATCTTCTTATACTCTCCATTTAGAGGGTTAAAGCCGACACGGCGCATCTGCTTTGCCACCATATCGCCCATCATCGACACCACACCGATATCGTGACCAGGCGATGCCTCAACAGCCACTATATCACCCTGTTTAAGATCTAACTTATTGACATTTTGGTAGTATGAACGACGCGTATTTTTAAAGCGAATCTCGATGATATCGCTCGGAAAATTCTCGGGAAAATCTGCGAGATAGTTCGTCTCGTGGAGTTTATAACACCCCTCGTGAATAGTCGCCTCTATCTCGTCGTTGTCGTGGCAAAACGAAGCTCCACGACCTATATTGGGTCTACATTTACAGTTTCTACAACTCATTATAATAAAAAAATTTCTGTAAAGATAATAAAAAAACGGGGATTTCCTACTCTGCGAAGTTAAGTTGAAGCTGTTTTTGACGATATTTAATTCGCCAAATTATCAACGTACAAGCTAGTGCAAAGCCCGAGAAGAAGCCCATATAGAGCCCTGGTGCGCCCATACCTAGATATACCGCACAGAAGTATCCGATCGGAATATTAAATATCCAATACGACACAAAGGCGATAAATGGGATTCTCTTTACATCCTGCATACCTCGCAAGATTCCAATTCCAATACACTGCACTCCATCAGCGATCTGATATGCAATAACTGTCGTAATCAATATCGACGCTAGCTCGATCACCTCCGCATTGGAGCTGAACACTTGCGGAATCTGAGTGCGAAAGACGAAGAAGAATATTGCAGCCAAAATATTCCAGAGCAGAGCCAAATGCCACCCCGCCTTCGAAGCCAATCGCATCTGTCTAAAGTCTCGCAGACCATAGCAGTGCGAGATACGGATAGTTGTCGAAGAGCCCAAAGCAACGATAATCATAAACGAGCAGTTACCCATCGTTAGGCTGATCTGCTGCGCACTAATTGCCGATGCTCCGAAGAGTCCAAACAGGAATCCAATAACCACAAAAGAGCCAGCTTCGAGCATAATCTGCATAGAGATCGGGAAACCCATCCGAACAAGTCGAATGATATATATCTTCGAGAAATTACACCTCGCAAAGAGCTCTCTATAGCGACGAAAGGCATCGTTATAGAGGAAATAACCGATAATAACAACCGCCATCACCACTCTTGAAACCAATGTCGCAACACCAGCTCCAAGGACTCCCATCTCGGGCGCACCCCACTCTCCACCAATCAACATATAGTTCAAGACGATGTTGACAACATTGCTAATGATTACCACATACATAGCAATTTTAGTATTACCAATCCCCTCTAAGAACTGCTTAAAGACAAAGAATCCGATACATGGAAATAGACTCCAGACAAGAGTTTGATAGTATGGTATAGCCAAATGAACAACCTCTTCGGGTTGTCCCATATGCCACATGAGCGGTATTATGCTATATTGGACTATCGTCGCAACAAATGCAACTGCACCAAATAGCAGGATACCATTTTGAAGATATTTTGCCGATTTAACCTCATCCCCCTGCGCGAACAACTCTCCCACAAGTGGCGTAATACCAAATGTGAGCCCCATAATTGTCACCATCGAGATAAAGAAGAGTCCACCTCCAAAAGCGGCAGCGGCAAGTGGCGTTGGATCATCTCCACCATACTGCCCCACCATAGCATTATCGGCAATCTGGACTATTATATGACCAAGTTGCGAGAGCATTACAGGGAGTGCCAGACGCAAATTCTCCCTATATTGCTCTTTGTATTTAGAAAATTTATACATTAAATTCCCTAGAACTTATAGCCAAGACCCACCGAGAAGACCAATGGATTAGGATTATAACGCTGTGTTACAACCATCCACTTAAGACCAAAGTTAGCGTTTAGTCGATTTGTTAGGCTGTAGTCCAAACCACCTCCCAGATTAAAGCCAAGCCCCAACACATCATAGTCGTTTAGCGAGATTCCCACAAGTGGATAGATATCCACAGTTGTAGAGATCTCGATAGGGAATTGAAGATCAGCCGTAAGGTCTAAAGAAGCATTATCATCACAAAAGACCAAAAACGACGGCTCTAAACGCAAATTGCCAAGGATGTTATTGTAACGGAAATAAGCTCCAACGCCCATCGCGCCACCCCAATTAGAGTATACATTAACCTTTCCTCCAACTTCAAATCTCTTAGCCTCCTCTTGTGCCGACACCTCTGTGAATTGTGATAGTGCAACAACCATTATCGCTACAATAAATAGTACTCTTTTCATAAAATTACCTTTATTAATATTAAATTAAAAAATCAGTTTAAAACTCGCTCAAAAATACTCTATTTTCCTCGATCTTGCAACTTAATCGAGAAATATTCACCTTTTATTTTTCGCCTTTGACCACCTTTGTTACTGCTCATCAAAATATATGTAGAGAAATAGCGGCAAATGGTTGCTGTATCCACCATAGTATCTATTGGACGAAAAGGTAGCGAGCGGAGCTGACCTATCGGAGGTTAACAACCATTCGGTGATGTAGACTCCACTCTCCGCCCTCTGCCCCTCAGCGAGCCCAACCCCTACTCTACTCTTAAAATACCAACTCAAATCACCCTTGGTATCTCCATGCCCCGCGACCTCCGCCTCACGCATTTGATCCTTTAAACCAAGCCGCAGGATATCATCGCGAGTCAAACGCCCCCACGCTATATCAATATCCGACTTCTCATCACCATCCATAGGCTCTATTGTGCGCATTCGCGATCCAACTCTCGCCAGATGAAACGTAACTATCTTACCATCTATTTCACCCCTCACAACCAACGTGTAATTTGTACTATTTACACGCTCCACGTAGAACATATCTCCGTAATATAGAAGCGCAAAGTCGAGTCCATCATAGTAGTCTATCGTACGATGCAGATAGCTATAATCTTGGTTGGATCGCCTCACAATATCGCGTACTACCTCCTCTTTCTCGATCCCTGCAAGAGCCACAATCGGCATCTGCATCGAATCTATCACCGCCACAATACTCTCCATCTTCTGAAGATACCTTGCACTACCCCATCTATTTCGACCTTTGGGCGTATAGCTCTTGTCATTATAAAAATTCGATGGTATCGTATCATAGAGTCTACCAACATCATAAAATGCCACAGCAATCCGCTCCTCACACTTTACCACAGGCGCGAAGAGTATCGAGATTAACAATATGAAGAACAACCTCATCGACTACTCATTTTCGAAAGAGCTCTCTGGGAGGAATTGACGCGGCGAGACACATAGATACTTCGCAATATCATTGATGTGTTGCAGATTATAACGCGCCCTACTTTTGGGGTTTTCCACTTGCCCTATAAACCCTCTCGATTTACCAATTCCATAAGCCATCATCGCTTGCGAGATATCTTGAGCTACCCTTTCACGCCTTATCGCCTCGATAACATAGATATCCATCCTACTTTTAACCTGCTTATCCTTAACTACTTCTGACATACGCACTCTAATTTTTACTCTATTGTAAAGGTATAAATATGAGATAAACGCATGGTAATACCTGTATAAGCAATGCTTAACCCTGTATACGCGGTCGATTATATGGCAAAGTTTTTGGATTGCAGACTCTAAATCACATAAATATTTATAGCCATGACAAAGAACGACAAAAACAGCGCGACAGCAGTATACGCATCGGAGCAGATGCTACAACCTGCCCCAAGCCAAAAGATCCCACAATCACCGACCTCGCCCGAGATCGCATATCAGATGGTAAAGAACGAGACATATGCACAGACACAATCTCGCCTCAACCTCGCTACATTCGTCACCACATATATGGATGAGCACGCGACACGACTCATGAACGAGGCGATCGACATCAACTACATCGACGAAACGGAGTACCCTCGAATTGCAGTGATGTGTGGACGTTGCATAAATATCCTTGCCGATCTATGGAACTCTCCCGAGAAGGGCGAATGGAAGAGCGGAGCACTTGGAATTGGATCTTCGGAGGCGTGTATGTTGGGTGGAGTCGCAGCATGGCTCAGATGGCGCAAACGTCGTATGGCGGAGGGAAAACCCTTCGACAAACCCAATTTGGTGATGAGTGCAGGTTTTCAGGTTGTATGGGAGAAGTTCTGTCAACTGTGGCAGATCGAGATGCGCACCGTGCCTCTCACAATGGATAAACTGACCCTCGATGCAAAGGATGCAATTGCGATGTGCGACGAGAATACAATATGTATTGTCCCTATTGCTGGTGTCACATGGACAGGGCTAAACGAAGATATAGAGACTCTCGACATGGCTCTTGAGGAGTATAATTCACGCACGGGCTACGACATTCCGATACACGTTGATGCCGCTTCGGGTGGTTTTATTCTACCATTCCTCTCTCCAGATACAAAGTGGGATTTCCGCCTTAAGTGGGTGCGATCGATCTCAACCTCTGGACATAAATATGGTCTGGTATACCCTGGATTGGGTTGGGTTTTGTGGCGCGACAAGGAGTATCTGCCCGAGGAGATGTCCTTTAGCGTGAACTACCTTGGAGCTAGCATAACTCAAGTTGGACTCAACTTCTCGCGCCCTGCGGCTCAGGTTCTTGGACAATACTACAACTTTATACGTTTAGGATTTGAGGGCTACAAACAGACTCAACACAACTCGATGGAGGTGGCTTCATATTGCCACTCGAAGATTGGCGAGATGAAGTGCTTTAAGAACTTCTCCAAAACGGTCGACAATCCACTATTTGTATGGTATATGGAGCCAGAGTATGACAAAAACGCGAAGTGGACGCTATATGATCTTCAGGATAAATTGCAGCAGAGCGGATGGATGGTGCCAGCCTACACAATGCCAAAGAACATTGAGTGGATGGTTGTTATGAGGGTTGTGGTACGCCAAGGTATGTCTCGCGATATGGCGGATATGTTAATTGGCGATATTCAAAATGCAGTTGCCGAGTTAGAGAAGTTGGAGTATCCGACACCTAGCCGCGTTGACCACGACAAAGAGGTGAAGCGCAAAGGGAGGGTCTATACCCATTGAATCTAATCTAGCAGAGGCAAAATAGTCTATTGGGTGGTCATTTTATATACTAAATGACCACCATTATATATAATACCATACCGATATTCTATCAGTCCCACTTGAGATACGAAATTGAAAATTTCGTCATCCTAAACTTGTTTTATTAGTGTCCGATAAAAGTTTGCGATTTATGTTGGCACCTCGTTTCGACTCTGAAAGAGTCGTCATCCTGAACTTGTTTCAGGATCCCTAACTATCAGTGTTTCAGATTCTTTGTAGAGATCCTGAAACAAGTTCAGGATGACGAAATTTTCAATTTCGTATCTCACGTGGGACTGCTAATAAAAACAAGCCCCCATTTTATAAAACCTTTATAAGTCACTATAATTGTGATGATTACAAAGATTAAAAAATATTTTATCGGACACTAATAAACTTGTTTCAGGATCTCTGCAAATGATTTCGTTTCGCTCTCTGTAGAGATTTTCTTTAAAAATCTCTACAGAGGAAGCGAGGGTCACGCTCGAACTGTCTCCGACGGGCGGAGTGCTCTCCGCGGAGCTAATTTTCATCTAATCGCAATGATTAAATTTCATAATATTTTAATATTTTAGTCGAAAAATTTGGTCAAAAAGATTTTTTACTCTACTTTTGACCCGATTTATTGTTACAAAGTGCCGTTTCGAAATGTCGTATTCGTCACCTTTCAAAGTACACTAATTATTA
>JBCQUC010000048.1:0-15704 GCA_047174275.1 Rikenellaceae bacterium
CAGATCGACGAAGAGCAGCAATCCGAGATCCTATACCGATGGATGAAGAGCAGCGTTCGAGAGTCGGGAAAGGTGCTGCTTCGCAAATTTAATGATATTTAATTTATTGGCATCCGATAAAGAAATAGTGATAAATTTAGTTGGCACTTCGTTATCGAATCCAACGGATTCGTCATCCTGAACTTGTTTCAGGATCTCAGCAAACGACGGTACAATATATAATGAGAGATCCTGAAACAAGTTCAGGATGACGAAATTTTCAATTTCGTATCTCACGTGGGACTGCTGAAAAAGTTTTAGTGGACAGATATAAACTTGACTGAGGATGACGACTTTTTTAGAGTCGAAACAAGACACCAAATTCGTATTGCAAATACAATTTGACCAAACATAATGAGATTTAACAATGAATAATATACTCCGAAAACAGTTTCTAAACCATATCGCACAGACCTCCCCTTCGCCAATGTTGGTCGAAGTGTCGCATGCCAAAGGGTCATATTTCTACACCCCCGAGGGGAAGCGTTATATCGACCTTGTGGCAGGTGTATCGGTAAGCAATGTCGGGCACTGCAACGAAGAGGTGGTAGCAGCGGTTCAATCGCAAGCCGCTAAATATATGCACATTATGGTATATGGCGAGATGGTGGAGAGCCCACAGGTGGAGTATGCAAAGCTGCTCAACGACCTACTTCCCGAGCCGCTATCATCGGTGTATTTCGTAAGCTCTGGCGCAGAGGCTGTAGAGGGGGCGATAAAGCTCGCAAAACGATATACAGCGCGCACCGAGATAATCTCCATGCGCCGATCATATCATGGTTCGACACATGGTGCGATGTCGCTCATGGGATCTCCCGAGGGGGAGGAGTGGAAGGGGGCATTTCGACCTCTTCTGCCCGATTGTCGAGCTATAGAGTTTAATTCGTTCGAGGATTTAGAGCTAATCACCGAGCGCACAGCGTGTGTAATTAGCGAGATTGTGCAGGGCGAGGGTGGCGTTCGACTCCCTAAGGCTGGATATTTGGAGGCTCTTCGCACTCGATGCACAGAGGTTGGGGCGTTGTTGATTTTTGATGAGATTCAGACTGGTATTGGGCGCACTGGGGCGACATTCGGATCTGTGAAATATGGTGTCACTCCCGATATTATCTGCCTTGCAAAGGCTCTTGGAGGGGGTATGCCGCTTGGTGCTTTCGTATCGAGTGCGGAGATTATGGGGACTCTTCAACACAACCCTGTACTTGGGCATATCACAACTTTTGGCGGACATCCTGTGAGTTGTGCCGCTGGAGTTACAGCTTTCAAATACCTAATAAACAACAATTTAATCGAGCAGGTAGAGCAGAAAGGGACACTCTTTGAGAGGCTGGTTTCTCTGCATCCGCTTACTCTGGAGGTTCGACGTTCGGGGTTGTTGATGGCTATTGAATTGGGACGATGCGAGTTGTTGTATCGTTTGATGGAGATATTCAAAGAGGAGGGTATCATGAGCGATTGGTTTCTGTTTTGCGACACTGCATTTAGAATTTCGCCTCCCCTCACAATCACTTTGGAGCAGATCGAGGAGTGCTGCGAGATAATTATTCGATCACTTGATAGGCTTGCGGAGGAGTTTAAAGATGGCATTGCTCAATAAATTACTCAAATAGAGACTTGAGATACGTTCCGCAAGGAACGTCATCCTGAACTTGTTTCAGGATCTCTGCAAACGACAATTCTATAGGAACAATATATTTATTGATAATGCAGGGATCCTGAATCAAGTTCAGGATGACGAAATTTTCAATTTCGTATCTCAAGTGGGACTGATGAAAAAAAATTAAACAGGTTGTAATAAAGTATGTGGGATCAAGATCTCTTTTTGTGGCTTAACTTCGATGGCGGAGCTACACTAGATAGCATAATGATATTTATTTCGGGGAAGCTCTCGTGGCTGCCATATTATGCCCTGATATTGGCACTTGTTGGGCGTAAATATGGCTGGAAGAGTGCACTTTTGATTGCGGTGTCGATCGGAGCTGCCGTTGGTATATCGGATCTTCTGGCAGGGATATTCAAACACTCTGGACCTTTGAAGGATCTATGGAGTGAGTTCCCAGCTCGTCTGCGCCCTATGCACAACCCCGAAATTCAGGATATTGTACACTTCATCAAAAAGGGTGGAAAGTTCGGGACTGTTTCGGCTCACGCTGCCACAGCATTTTCTATTGCTCTGATCTCATCGCTCGCCATTCGAAAGCGTTGGTTTACGATTATCGCCTTTGTGGAGGTTGCGTTGGTCTGCTATTCGCGCATATATCTTGGATACCACTACCCTCAAGATATATTGTTGGGGATTGGAATCGGGTTCATTTCGGGATGGATTATGTGGCTGATATTTAATAATTTAAACAAAAGAGTTGCAAAGAACAATGCACAATAGACATATCGACATGTGCGACTACGACTACCCTCTAGCGGAGGAGCGTATCGCAAAATATCCGCTCGCAAATCGCACAGATTCAAAGCTCTTACACTTCAAAAATGGAGAGATCACAGAGTGCAAATTCACCGATATCGTGGAGCTGCTACCCTCCAACTCTCTACTCGTATTCAACAATACGAAGGTGATTCGTGCGCGCATAATCATGCACAAGAGCACTGGAGCGAGGGTCGAGATATTCTGCCTTGAGCCCCACTCGCCAGCCGATTATGAGCGTGCTTTTGCGGTGCGCAGAGAGTGTGAATGGAGCTGCATTGTTGGAAATCTCAAAAAGTGGAAAGAGGGCGAGGTCTCTATTTCATTTAATGGTGAGAGCCTCCGCGCTGAGATTATCCAACGCGGTGAACGTGAACATATTATCCGCTTTAGATGGAGTTCGGATCAGAGTTTTGGCGAGCTATTAGAGAGCCTTGGACGCATTCCCATTCCGCCATATTTATGTCGCGAAAGTGAGACGATCGACAACAGTCGCTACCAAACGGTATACTCGAAATTCGAGGGGTCTGTAGCTGCTCCAACCGCTGGGCTGCACTTTAGCAACGAGATCATCAACACCCTAGAAACCAGAGGTATAGAGACCGAAGAGGTGACACTTCATGTCGGTGCTGGGACATTCCTGCCAGTCAAGGCGGAGAATGCAGCAGATCATGCAATGCACACCGAACACTTCGAGATCTCGATCTCGACACTTAAGAATTTATTGGCACATCATGGCTCAATCACCGCTGTTGGGACAACCTCGGTTCGCACGTTGGAGTCTCTATCGGCTTTAGCGTATAGAGTTGAGACTCAGGGAGATCCCGCATGCGACAGAGTTGTTGGACAGTGGGAGCTCTACGACATTCCAGAGTCATTTGGGGGTGCGCAGGCACTAAAGAGCTTGATTGATTATATGGAGCGCAACAATACGGAGCGTCTCAAAGCATCGACACAGATCATGATTACACCGCTAGACTATAGATTTAGGATCGTGAAGCGTATAATTACCAACTTCCACCAGCCTAAATCTACCCTACTGTTGCTCGTCTCAGCATATGTCGGTGATGCGTGGCACAATATATATAGGTATGCCCTCGATAACGACTTCCGCTTTTTGAGCTATGGCGACTCCTCTCTGTTGGAGATGGAGTAATGTTCGAATATATTATTTGTCTGATATATTCAGTCCGATAAAACTTTTCTAGCAGTCCCACTTGAGATACGTTCCGCAAGGAACGTCATCCTGAACTTGTTTCAGGATCTCTGCAAAGAGTCTAAAACACTGATGATTAGAGATCCTGAAACAAGTTCAGGATGACGAAATTTTCAATTTCGTGTCTCACGTGGGACTAACTGAACAGTTTAGCCTACCCTACCTTCGTCTAAATTCGGAGCATATTATAGAGGTGGCAATCGCAACATTCAAAGACTCCGAGCTTTGACAATCGGCTGGATATGGCGGAATGTATAGTCGTTGGTCTATGTATTTAGCAACCTGTGGCGAGACCCCCTGCCCCTCGTTGCCCATCACAATAACTCCATCTTTCGAGAGTTCGCGGTCATATATTTTGTCCCCTTCCAAGAATGCTCCATAGATCGGAATTTGGAGCTTTTGTACGCTCTCCATAAATGGAACAAGCTCGACATAGTGGACTCTAACACGCAAAATCGCCCCCATTGTTGCCTGCACAACCTTCGGATTAAAGCAGTCGGCACACGTAGGCGAACAGACGATATCATGAATACCAAACCAATCGGCAAGGCGGATTATCGTCCCCAGATTCCCTGGATTTTGAACACCATCGAGCACAATAGTCAACCCTCCAACCAGAGACTCCACATCGAGAGTGTATCGCGGCATCTCAACAATTGCCAACGAGTTATTCGAGCTCTTAAGTTGCGAGATGCGCCCCATCTCCGCTCCGCTGATTAGCTCGACCTGTTCACCGTCGAACCCCTCCTCCAACTCTGCATCATCCGTAAGGTAAATCTTTCGAACTCGTAGCTCAGAGCCCACCAATTCGCGGATAAACTTCTCACCCTCTGCGACAAATAACCCCATTTCGAGGCGTGCGCGTTTGTCGCCCAACGATCGCACCATCTGTATCTCTGACTTTATCATCTCTGTTTCTCAATTATTTTTTTGCACCTTGTTTCGACTCTGAAAGAGTCGTCATCCTGAACTTGATATATTTGTAGCTAATAAACTTTACTAGCAGTCCCTCTTGAGATACGAAATTGAAAATTTCGTCATCCTGAACTTGATTCAGGATCTCCCGATTTTCGGAACGAAAACTCGGGCACAATGATGTTACCTTCGTAAAATTCTAGTTCTCAACGTATTTTCTTCGTGCCCGAGTTTTTTCTGACGAAAAAATCGGGAGATCCTGAATCAAGTTCAGGATGACGAATCCGTTGGATTCGAAAACATGGTACCAACAAACTCTACGTCTTTAAATTTCACTTCAACTCCATTCACCTCAACTCCATTCACTTCAACTCCATTCACCTCAACTTCAATTGTTTCTCAATTTCAAATTTATGCCCCTCCTCACCTATTTGGGTCGCAGGAAATATCTCGCGTGCCTCACTCAAAAGAGGTGTTAGATCTTTGTAACGTGTAGAAAAATGCCCCAATATCAACGATCGAGCCCCTGAATCGCGTGCCACCATTGCCGCCTCAACCGCTGTGGAGTGCCCTCTCTGCTTCGCGATCTTCGCCTCCTCGTGGCTATATGTCGCTTCGTGATAGATCATATCGACACCTTGACACATCTTAGCCTCGGATTTGAAGTAGCTAGTATCTGAGAGGTAGGCGTACGAGCGACCTTGGTATGGTGTGTAGGTGATCTCACTATTTGCAACCACCTCGCCCGACTCCAGCGTGATATCCTCACCTCGTTTGGCGGCTGTGATCTGTGCGATGGATAGTGAGTACTTCGCGATCTTGAATTTGTCGACATTCAGAGGTGGATCTTTCTCTCGAAACAGATATCCCGATGTCGGAACTCGATGTTTGAGCGGCACTGACCACACCTCCAAGGTTCGATTCTCGAAGATTATCTGGTGTCGATATGTGTCGACCTCAACCCACTCAATAGGGTACGAGAGGTTTGTATCGAAGTATTTGAGGTGGTGGCTCAACATCTCTCCGAATGGCGCAGGGGCGTAGATCGTAAGCGAAGTCTTTCGCCCATAGAGCCCCAAAGTCGAGAGCAGCGGAAAGAGCCCAAAGAGGTGATCTCCATGGAGATGCGAGATAAATATAGCTCGGATCTTAAGGATATTGATACCAAAACGGAACATCTGCTGCTGACAACCCTCCCCAGCATCGACAAGATAGTACTGTTCGCAGAGGTTAACAATCTGCGAAGAGTGGTGGCGACCAACCGTAGGTTTTGCGGATGACGAGCCAAGTATGGTGACAGAAAAGCTCAAAATGACCTATTTTTTGTTCATAATCTATGCAAAGGTAGCCAAAAATAGAAATTTTTTGTTAATTTTGCCTCAAAATAAACAAATAATCATTATGGCATATAATCTTCTTAAAGGTAAAAAGGGTCTAATCTTCGGAGCTCTCAACGAGCAATCTATAGCGTGGAAAGTGGCACAGTTGGCTGTTGCTGAGGGTGCTGAGATCATCCTATCGAACACTGCGATGTCTATTCGCATGGGATCTATCAACGCACTTGCTGAGGAGTGCAACACAATCGTTGTACCTGCTGACGCATCATCGGTAGAGGATCTAGAGACAGTATTTGATAAGACGCTAGAGCACTTCGGAGGCAAGGTAGATTTTGTTCTTCACTCAATCGGAATGTCGCCAAACGTACGTAAGAGCATCCCTTACGAGGAGCTAAACTACGACTTCTTGGGTAAAACTATCGATATTTCAGCGGTATCATTCCACAAGATGATGAGCGTAGCACTCAAAAAAGATGCAATCAACGACTATGGTTCGATCGTTGCCCTAACATATATGGCTGCTCAGCGCACACTTATCGGATATAGCGATATGGCAGATGCCAAGGCTCTTTTGGAGTCTTTTGCTCGTAGCTTCGGTGCTATCTATGGTCTAAAGAAGAGTGTTCGTGTAAATACAGTATCTCAATCTCCAACCCCAACAACAGCTGGAAGTGGAGTTTCGGTTATGCACTCGCTTTTGGACTATTGCGGTGATATGTCGCCACTTGGTAACGCGTCGGCAGAGGATTGTGCGAACTATGTTATCACACTATTCTCGGATTTGACTCGCAAGGTTACAATGCAGAATCTATATCACGATGGAGGTTTCTCGTCGATGACTATGACTCCAACAATTATGGAGGCTTACGATCGCGGAATGGATAAGGAGTAATAATATATTATTAGAGCACTTTTTTAAAATCGGGGACTGATGAAATTTTCATCAGTCCCATCTGAGATACGAAATTTCGTCATCCTGAACTTGTTTCAGGATCTCAGCAAATGACCTGAAATTCTGATAGTTAGGGATCCTGAAACAAGTTCAGAATGACGTTCCTTTCGGAACGTATCTCAAGTGAGACTACTAAAACTATATTAGAATTTTCAGAAAGAGAAGCCCCCGATTTTTTCGGGGGCTATCTTTTTATCTGTTTTCAGAGAAGTAGACATCGCGATTGCGCGATATGAATGGCTCGCCTGTTAGCTTTAGTGAACCTGAGAGTTTGATATCGGCCGACGAAGCCCCGATCTTGAAGATAAAATCCCCTGGTGCAAGAACCCACTCTCCATTCTCATAGTATGATAGCAGTCGAGGTGAGAGAGCGAAGGTTACCCGTTTTGACTCCCCTGGGTTTAGGCTCACGCGATCAAATCCCTTCAATTGAATAGGTTTGAATGGCATACTCTTGTCGGCAGGCGAGACATAGAGCTGCGCAATCTCGTCTCCTGCCATATCGCCTCTGTTTGTGAGGGTGAATGAGATCTCAAATTCGCGATCTGAGATCTTTGCCGAAGATGGCATCTCAATATCTGAGTACTCATATGTGGTGTATGAGAGTCCATATCCGAATGGGTAGATCGCCTCTGCAACCCCCTCGTCTGCTCGATTGTAGCAGACATCGACCACTTTATGTCTGTTGGAGTATGTGCTAGATAGCTTACCCGATGGGTTGACATTTCCAAAGAGGATATCGGCAACAGCGTTTCCTCCCTCCTGACCTGGATACCACGCCTGAACAATCGCTGCAAGACCATCCAATGTGCTCTGATCCATAACTTGAAGTCGACCTCCAAATACCACCAAGACAACAGGTTTACCTGTGGCGATCATCTCCTTTACCAACTGCTCCTGCTTGCCTGGTATACCGATTCCGACGCGTCCGCGACCCTCGCCACACAACGCTACATTCTCGCCCACCGCTGCAATTATAACATCGCTACCCTTTGCAAGAGCCAACGCCTTATCCCAATTTGTCTCATCTTTGACCGACTCATAGAGGTTGATTTGGAGGTTACGCACCTTCTCACGAACAAAGCGGCTATCCTCGCCTGATTTTAGATTCAAATACGCCTCGCTGCTCATATTCCAGTCACATCCGCGCTGATAACCGAGCGTTGCCCCCTCCCCTAAACGACTCTCCAACGACTCTTTGAGTGTGTAGATCTTTGGTGAGTCGAAGGTTACATTTGGGCCTTGGTGGAAGTAGTGCATAGATTGGTATGTGTAGTCACCCAACATCGCCCATGGAGAGTTTGCATTTGGGCCTACAAGTCCGATCTTGCTCTCCCTATTCGAGAGTGGCAACACTCCATTGTTTTTGAGAAGAACGACCGATTGAGCCGCCGCCTCATAGGCTAACTCCACATATTTTGGTTTGTTCATGTCGATCTTGCTCGCCTCTTGGTATAGTGGAATTGCAGGGTCGAACATACCAAGCTCCGCCTTTAGCGTTAGGGTTCGCTTTACGGCGCGTTCGAAATCTGCCTCCGAGATTAGCCCCTGCTCAATCGCTTTTGGGATTAGTGGGAAACACTCTCCTTGCGAGAACTCCATGTCGCAACCAGCATTGATTGCATTTGCAGCTCTCTTTATTAGGTCTTGTTCGCTCTGCCCTGGGTTAGCCCCGATCTGTCCAATCGCTCCATAGTCACTCACCAAAAGACCATCGAACTGCAAGTATCCGCGCAAAATATCGGTGATGATATTCTTATTAAATACGCAATATGTACCATCCACTTGGTGGTATGCAGTCATCACATTTCGACACCCTGCTATTCGAACAACAGCATCGTAAGGCATCAAGATCTCCTCATAGATCACCTTTTCATCACTCTCCGAGCCTCCGCCATAGCCCAGATAGTGTTTCGCGCAGGCTGCAACACCGCTCTTTAGATCACCTTGAAGCCCCTCCACAAAGGCTACTCCCAATCGAGCTGTGAGGTATCCATCCTCTCCTAGAGCCTCCTCGCCACGGTTGAACACCGCTGTTCGAATGACATCGAGATTTGGAGAGAGTGCCATGAATGATCCAGCCTCGCGCATGCTCTCTGCTGTGTATTGAGTTTTGAGCTTCATAAGGTCGGGATTCCATGTCGCCGACATTCCCAACTGTTGTGGATAGGTTGTCGCTCCGCGAGCTGCCAATCCTGTGATCGCCTCTTCGTGGAATATAGCAGGTATACCTGATCGGGTATTATTTATGAGGTAATTTTGAAGATCTTTGACCAATTGAAGTAGTTCGTCTGGTTCGAAGTCGAGCATACAAGCGTATTGCGAGAAGTGACCTATTCCATTTGGGATTAACTCTCGACACCGCTCAAGTGAGAGTTTTCCATCGACAATTAGATCGCGTGTACGTATACCTTGAAGCTGAGCTAGCCTCTCTTCATCGTTCATTTTGTTGTATACGGAGTCTACGATGAATTGGGTTCTTTCGTCGACTTCGTAGTTGTTTTTCGCTTGAGAGAGCGGGGCTTCGGGTGCACAAGAGAGCTGAATGGCTGCACATAGCGCAACAATAGTTAGGGTAAAGATTTTTTTCATTATTGGTTAGGTTTGATTATATTAAGTAGTGAAAAACAATTATTGCCATATTTTTAAAAGCACTCTTGGAGTGATATTTTTCACTATTAAATCTCAATGTAGAACCACTATATTTTCAATTCAATAGCAAAAAATCTCATCTCCAATAGCACTCTTAAAAACACACCAATAATTATTTTCCACTACTTAGTGTCCGATAAAATATTTTTATTTTTTTTGTAATCATCACAATTATAGCGACTTATAAAGGTTTTATAAAATGAGGGCTTACTTTTATTAGCAGTCCCACGTGAGATACGAAATTGAAAATTTCGTCATCCTGAACTTGTTTCAGGATCTCTACAAAGAATCTGAAACACTGATAGTTAGGGATCCTGAAACAAGTTCAGGATGACGACTCTTTCAGAGTCGAAACGAGGTACCAACATAAATCGCAAACTTTTATCGAACACTAAGAATCTGTTTAAATTTCTCTCATCTAAATTGTTAAGGATCTGTCACTTCACTTTTCTCTTTTTGCACTCGTTACATAGCTATTGCTATGCGCCTCGCACAAAGAGAGAAAATTAAAGCAACATCTCTCTTAACAATTTTAGCGAGAAAAACTTAAACAGATTCTAACAGTTTGATTATTATCTGCAAGATAGTGATATTTTCGATATTATGCAAAATTAACGGAGGCGTTTAAGTTCTGTCTCGCTTAAACGCCTCCGTAAATATATTAGGTTAACTCTACTCCATCTTAATACTACGGATCTGCATTCCTGTAGCGCGGTGTGCTGTTGTCACCTCTATTTTATTGTCGATATCGAAGTATAGAGCCTCCGAATCTGTCCCATTTGAGTCACAGCTCCAATAGTAACCTGCCCAACGCGCATAGCTACCATCTGATTTGTAGTTCTGGATCGAGTAGTCGAGGTAGGTGCGTACGCCATACGCCATAAATAGCTCTCCGCTCACTTTGCGTCCATAGCTCTCCAAAGTCAACTCCTCACTCTCGTCGAGCGTAAGCAATCTATACTCCTCCGATGTTGGAACTCGATACCCCTTTGGAGAGGGGTCGTAGATCGACTTTTCGCCATTTGCACCCCATAGAGTTCCATCCTGCTCCGATCCAAATAACCAATCGCGATTCGAATCATCGTCTCCTGTGATAAATGTTTGAGGCTTTAGGAGTGCATATAGTTGTGTGCCATAGACCTCATTCGAGACCTCTTGGTTCATCGTCATATAAGTACCATCATCGTCATAGATATATTGGTCGTAGCTTCCCGAAGCGTTGTAAGTGTCGGGGTATATAAATGGATCTTTACGTCCCCACTGATAGTAGAGTCCATACGACTCTAGGATCTCATCCTCCGTAGTATTGATATTGGAGAATGCTCCAAGGTTGCGATCCAAGAAGGTCATCCCTGCAACCTCAACATCGGTCACTGGAGTCGCTGTGATCCAGATATGCCAACTCCAAAGTATCACATCGTTTTTATCAAGGGCTGCAATCACAGCATTTCCCTCGGTGAGCTCCATCACATTGTCATCCCAGCTTGGTTTGGTATAGAAGCTGATATCTCCATCGTCGGTCATCTCGACGAAATCGATTGTGCTCAATGTACGCCACACCACCTTGCAATCAACAGCTATCACACTCTCCTCTGTTGTACGCTCTCCGCGACGATTGGGGTTGAATGTATAGACTGTATTTGGCTCTGTTACGATCATCGAATTTGCCTGTTGGTCGTTGCTTGGGTCATCCAACGCCACACGATTTGCGATACCAACCGAGAATGACGCATAGGCGTAACTATCATCGGGCGTTGTTCCTGTGATATATACTGTACCTGCCACCTCGATCTTCGAAGCATTCTCATTAGGGGCTGTAACTGTAATTGTCTTGCTGCTTGCTGATATTACAACATCCCATCCATCGGGTTTCGATGTAACCTCATACTCCGAGATGTCGCTGCTTGAGAATGTGATCTGACCACTATCACCATAATTCAACACGAAAAGTTTATCCTCATCGAGTTCGATCTCTCCATCGTAATCTTTGGTACATCCGACAATTGTCAAACAGATAATAGCGAGCGCGTATAGTATATTCCTCATAAAATGTTTTATATTTATTGTTGCAAAGGTATCAAATTTCACACAAATATCACTCACCAATCGATCTTTTTTTTGGCGAGGGTATAATTCTTGCCCCTACATAACGCGAAAACTTGTAATTATAATATGTTAACGTTATGACAAAATTATCTATTGGTTCGAAAAAGATCACACCAGCCGAGGGGCTACATGTTGTTGTTGCCGACCGAGGTCCATATTTAGTCTATGGAGTTGCACCCTTTGCACAACAATTTATCATGATGGATGAGATGGACGAGAGTTGGTACTATAAAGAGGGAAAGAGGTATCAGCTATCGTCCAACGAGGCTACACCAACGGCACTCTGCAGGTGTGGCGAAAGCGGTCAGAAACCCTATTGCGATGGGACACACACAAGGGTAGAGTGGGATGGAGAGCTCACCTCGCCAATGGATCGTCTGCTCGATGATGCTCGATACTTCGAGGGTGATGAGCTGCTATTGAGCGACAATGAACGTTACTGTTGTTATGCGAGGTTCTGCCACCCTGGAGGCGGAGCGTGGCGTTTGACTCGAAACTCCGAGAATACAGATTCGCGAGATCTGGCTATTCGCGAGGCTTCGATGTGTCCATCGGCTCGAATAATGGCGTGGGGGCGTGGTCAAGATGCCCCTTATGAGTTTGATTTCGAACCAAGTATTGCTCTGTTGGAAGATCCTGCTATGGAGTGTTCGGCTGGGATCTGGCTCAAAGGGGGAATAGCGGTCGAGAGGAGCGATGGTGAGCGTTATGAGATTCGAAATCGAGTGGTGCTTTGTCGGTGTGGAGGGAGCGGGAATAAGCCCTATTGCGATGGTTCGCACGCCTCGATACACTGGAGCGATGGGCTCACTGAGAACCCTCAAAGCGAGGAGCTACCCAATGGAGAATTAGAAATTGAGTAGGTAGAATACAATTATTATATTAAAAATCCTTTTAAATCCTAAAATAATTCTTATCTTTGTGCTTCGACACCATATTGTAATGGTGGACGAAGTGAGCCACGCTGGCATAGAGACGCGCTAAAGAGGTAGATGACAGATTTTAAAAAGATAAATATTCGCAATCGTCGCGCCACATTCGACTACGAGATTTTGGAGGAGTATGTGGCAGGCGTTGTGCTTGTTGGTACAGAGATCAAATCGATCAGAATGGGCAAGGCTTCTCTTACGGAGAGCTACTGCTACTTTGAACGCGGAGAGCTCTGGATCAAGGGGATGAATATAGCTGAATACCATTGGGGCAGCTGCAATAACCATATCCCCAAACGGGATCGCAAACTCCTGCTCAACAAAAAGGAGATTAACAAAATAGAGCGCGCTCTGCAAGATAAAGGTCTCACGATGGTGGGGCTCAAACTATTCCTCAACGATCGCGGTTTGGCGAAGGTGGTTGTTGGATTGGCTCGCGGACGTAAGGCTTACGACAAACGCGAACACCTCAAAGCGGGTGATGCGAAGCGAGAGATGGATAAAGCGTTGAAACAGTTTAAATAGTTAACCCATAAGAGGATGTCTTTGATTTTGTCAATAGAGAGTGGAACAGAGATCTGTTCGGTCGCTTTGTCTCGCGATGGCGAGGTGATTGCGCTTCGAGATAATCATGTGGGGCGAGACCATGCACGTTTGGTGGCAACATTTGTCGATGAGCTGCTCAAAGAGTGTGGAGTCGAGGCTACTGAGCTCGATGCAGTGGCGGTGAGTAAGGGGCCAGGGTCATATACGGGGCTTCGAATTGGGGTGTCATTGGCGAAGGGGTTATGCTATGGATTGAATATTCCACTTATTGGAGTGGGGTCATTGGAGGCTCTGCTTCAGGTGGCAATCGAGAGGTGTGAGGCTGGAGAGTTGCAGGGTGCAACGCTGATTCCGATGGTTGATGCTCGACGCATGGAGGTCTATACTCAACAGTTTGATTCAGATGGAGTTGGATTGAGCGATGTGACGGCAAAGGTGATAGATGAGAGCTCATTTGAGGAGCTTCGAGATGGGGATAGCAGGGTGATTTTATTTGGCGATGGAGCTTCGAAGTGTGCGGAGGTTCTACCATGGGCGAAGATCATCGATGTTAAACCCTCGGCAGTTGGTGTGGCGAAGATCGCCCACTCAAAATTAAACAAAGGAGAGTGTGAGGATGTCGCATATTTCGAACCATTCTACCTCAAAGATGTAGTGATAACAAAATCGAAACGCAAATTTTTCTAAAACACGACAAATTAAGAAAATATCAATCAACATAAATTAAACTAACCAAATTATTAAAAAATGAGTACAGGTACTTTTGAGTTATTGGACTATGTAATCTTCGCCGCCTATGCAATCGTATTGGTGTCGATCGGATTCTTCGTCTCGCGCGGCAAAAAGGGCGAGGAGAAGAGCGCGGAGGATTACTTCTTGGCGAGTAAGTCGCTACCATGGTGGGCAATCGGTTCATCACTTATTGCAGCTAACATCTCAGCTGAGCAGTTCATCGGAACATCTGGTTCTGGTTTTGCTGGAGGTATGGCAATCGCAGCCTATGAATTTATGGCAGCTATCACCTTGATCTTGGTGGGTAAGTTCTTCTTGCCAATCTTCATCAAACAGGGTATCTACACCATCCCTGAGTTCGTGGAGCGTCGTTTCTCCTCTAATCTTAAGACTATCCTCGCTATCTTCTGGATCGGTCTTTTCGTCTTTGTAAACCTTACATCTGTACTCTTCTTGGGTGGTTCGGCACTCGATACAGTGCTCGGAAATGGAGATGGCAGCATGACACTCTACGCTATGATCGGTCTAGCTGCCGTAGCTGCTGCATACTCGCTCTATGGAGGTCTTTCTGCTGTTGCTTGGACTGACGTTATGCAGGTTGCACTCCTTATCATCGGAGGTTTGATTACAACTATTATCGCACTTAATAGCGTTTCGGATGGTGGTGTTATCGATGGAGTAAAACACATCTATACTGTTGCTGAGGGTCACTTCGACATGGTATTGGAGCATGGTCACAAGGAGTATAGCAATATGCCTGGTATCTATATGCTTGTTGGAGGTTTGTGGGTTGCAAATATCTACTATTGGGGATTCAACCAATATATCATCCAACGTACATTGGCTGCAAAGTCACTTGAGGAGTCACAACGCGGTATCATCTTCGCTGCATTCCTTAAGATGTTGATCCCATTCATCGTGGTTGTTCCTGGTATCATCGCATATGTAATGTATACTGAGGGTCAGTATGGTGCTCCAGCGATCTTCGAGAATGCAAATGGAACATTGAACAACGATAGTGCTTATCCATGGTTGATCCGTACATTCGTACCAACAGGTCTTAAGGGTCTTGTAGTTGCAGCATTGGCAGCGGCGATCGTATCGTCATTGGCTAGTATGTTGAACTCGACATCTACGATCTTTACAATGGATATCTACAAGCCATATATGAACCCTAACGCATCACAGAGCCGCCTTGTAAATGTAGGTCGTTTGACAGCTGGTGTATCTCTTGTTATCGCGTTGATCCTAGCTCCAATGTTGGGAGGAATCGATCAGGTATTCCAGTTTATTCAGGAGTATACAGGACTTGTTAGTCCAGGTATCTTGGGAGTATTCTTGGTTGGATTGTTCTGGAAGAAGGCTAACAACAAGGGTGCTATCTGGGGTGTTGTGGCATCTATTCCGATCGCATTGTTCTTCAAGTTCGTTGTTGGAAACGACGCTATGCCATTCATCGACCAGATGTTCTACACAACAATCCTTACAATTGCTGTAATCATCATGGTATCTCTTTCGACAAACAAAGAGGAGGAGGATCCAAAGGGAATCAAACTTACATACGATATGTTCCAGACAGATAAGGTCTTCAACATCTGCGCTTACGCAATCTGTATTATGTTGGCAATCATCTACGCTATCTTCTGGTAGGATAGGTTGTTACAAGCATATATAAAAAGAGGCTGTCCGTTGTGGATAGCCTCTTTATTGTTTAGTATTAGTGTCCGATAAAAGTTTGCGATTTGTATTGGCACCTCGTTTCGACTCTGAAAGAGTCGTCATCCTGAACTTGTTTCAGGATCCCTAACTATCAGTGTTTCAGATTCTTTGTAGAGATCCTGAAACAAGTTCAGGATGACGA
>JBCQUC010000005.1:0-4697 GCA_047174275.1 Rikenellaceae bacterium
ATATCTGCAAGTTTTACACCATAAAGATATAAAAACTTGCAGATATTTCCAAATTTTTAATGCATTTAATTTGCTGCAAATCAATGTGTTATGTTCTATTTAAGGGTCGACTACTTAGTTAGCAATATGTTGTATCTATTCGGCTCTTCGTGGTGATGATTTTACTCGTAGAGAAGTTCGAAATCATCGATCAAAAGATCTGATTTTGTGCTTCCTGTGAAGTAATCGCCATAACGTGAGCTCGAACATACAACAACAATGTGCGTTGGAACTCGACTATATGCTGACTCTATAATATTGCCACTCGAATCTGTTAAATCACGATACTCTAACTCAATCTCAAACTCGCTCCAATCCATATCCGAGCTGATAATCAACTCTCCATACGCAATTATATCTTTGCTTGTTGTGTCAAAGAATGTGTTTTTATCGCGCGTATCGACAATGATAGGTGTTGTAGAGTCTCCAAGGATCTCCCCCGTTGAATCTAAGCCATATGTCTCAGCATCCCACGTTCCAAGGGCTATATATATCGACCCTTGATCCAGATCTCCGACCGCGACACTATCATGCTTCGAGTGTGTTATTGTCCCCTGAGTATACTTCGCCCAACCGCGCAGAGCCAATGGACGCTCTGTAAATGGTCGTCCAAATCCAATAATACCATTCGTACCAGCAATCTTAACAAAGCGACCTGTAAATATATTGCCCGCTGCAAAGATATTAAGTACCGACTCCGATGAGAGGAGCGCAGATTTTATGCCCGTCGAGCCAGGTGCAGTCTCACTATCTGGAAGTGTGATATTTGAGCTTGAGCTGAGCAAGGTAGAGCCCTTGTTTCCTGTCCCCCAATACTCCTCTTCGTCTACAGCGTATGGATACCAAGCGTTACCAATCTGCTGCCAACCCTCGAAATCGCTATTTGGAAGTTGAGGGGTGCTCTCTGTGGTGCATAGAACCTCCGCTGAGGTGTCATCTCCGACATACGCCTGAAACTCATAATCGCTGCTCGGAAGTAGCCCAGTCACCTGAGCCGAAAATACTCCATTTCCAACCGACGATGCTGCAACCTCGATCCACTCATCGTAACCCGACATGCGATAGCCAAATCGACAATCGTCGGGATCTGTCGTATCACCCATTGCACTTAGCCATGCAACCGTTCCCCAAGCATCGACCGCGAGTGTTACACTTGCCTCTATAGGGTTGACATATATGTTCCATGTCTCCACAATATTGTGCGAAGTGACAAATACTCGTCGAACTGTCGAGAAGTTGGTGTGTGTCAACTCTTCGAGCGTTGGGCTATAGGTTGTTATACCGCTTGCCGCTAGCTTCATCGAGAGTACATCCACATCTGTGATATCGACCGTAGCCTCATTGACATCGACCTCAACGATCTTTTGTGTGGTGTCGATACGCTCTTCGCCAATCTGCCCCACAACCTTAAACTCGCGAGTTATAACCTGCTCAGCTTGAATCTCCCAATCGTAGGATTGATATAGAGATAGAGTGGTCGATATCGGAGAGCGCATATCGAAAGTTCCCACCAAATTTTGCGAACTCTCTGCCCCTATGGTATACGAGACACTTGAGATCTCGACCTCGCGGATATTGGTGGTCTCATCGAGCTCAATTACAACAACTCCGCTATTGGTGTTGATCGACTTTTGTGTAAACCCCACACCACTGACATTTGTGATCTCAAGCTCTATAACTGGATATGGGATGTCGTTTTTGATACACGATGCAAGAAACAGTGTGCCAAAGAGCACCACCATATAGGATAGATATTTTAAAAAAAATCTCTTCATACAGACATATTTTATCTTACCACAGATGGACTGTGACACCAAAATTTACGGCAAGAATATTGAACATAAATCGCATCTTCGACGATTCGCGACTTCCGATCTTATTGCCAGACTCATCAAACTGCTCAATATATGTATAGTTGAGCCCTCCAAGTTGAAACGACAAAGATGCCGAAACATTGTGCATAATAAATGCCGCTATACCAGGGTTGAAGCTCAAATCATAGCATTGATTCTCGCTATGTGTCGACTTTATAACCCCATCATTCTCATACTCGAATATGGTGTCGCCCATAGCCGCAGCGAGCTCCACCTCGGCAAAAACTCCGAAGTTACCCTTGTTATCGAGCGGTGCATATGCACGATGGAAGATCGCAAATGAGTTGCTCTTGTTCGAGAAGTTGATATATGGCACATCGAACGATAGGTCGTTTGTCTCGCCCAGATCGAGTGTCGTAGATTCGATCAATCCCGAATATTTTTGGTATCCGTACCTCACTCCAACGGCGCGATTGTCACGATAGAAGTATGCTCCGAATGGCTTGATTGTAGTTATCGAACCCTCGGCACTAATATCGGTTATTAAGGTCAGATAGGCTGCATTTTCGCTGCTGATACTACTATGCGAAGCCGATGCTCCCAATATATACTCACCCTTGTAGATAAACTTCTTCTTATTGATCTGGCGATCGACTCTACGCTCTTGGAATGGTGTTAACTCCTCTTGCGCCTCCTGCTCCTCAGTTGTCTCGTTATTTGATTCTGCGCTTACTGTACCTATGCATAGTAGGAGTAGCGGAAGTAGTATTAAAAGTGCTCTTTTCATAATTTCTCCTCCTCCATTTATAGATATATTGATACTCCCAACCCGATGGTTAACAGGTTGATCTTGAAGTTCAGCTTTGAACTATTGACCTCACCAACATAGACTTGGTTGTGAACCTGTTCGGTGTGGGTATATCCTACCCCCAACATTCCAACCGAGACCTCAAACGCCACATCATTCGTAGCAAATGCTATGATTCCAGGGGTCACTCCAAATCCCATTGTATACCCCTCGGAGAATGTACCCTTAACTGGATAATCGTTGGCAAATTTCGATTGGAATCGTCCACCCTCAAGCTCGATATCGCTAAACAGAGCAAAACGCTTTGCCTTTCCGATAGGGATATACTGCCTCACAACCGCCGATCCGACATATGAGTGGGAGAGGGCATAGAAGTCATTTACGACGATCTGTGTCCCATCCTCACCTCCAATGCTCAGTTCGGCATCGTAGATACGCAGCAGTGAGCGGTTATACTTGAATCGCACTCCAGCCACCGTATTTGTTCTAAATGCGTATGCCACAGTCGGGGTTATATTGATGCTATACCCCTCGGATTGAATCCCATCGACAACAAGCAGTGTGAAGTTTTCGTTTGTGTGTGTCGAGTATGATCCTGTTGCCCCAACGATCCATTGACCCTTTGGGACAAATTCGGTCTGCATATCCACAAGTCCGCGGTTTTGGCGAAACTCCTCTCGACTCAACTCCTCGCTTGATTGCTCGCTCGGCTGCTCTTCATACTGCCTCCTTAGTCGCTTGCTAATTTGCCTATTCGTTTGCCTGCTAGAGTGCTCACTCAACTGCTCTGCATTATCAGACACAGACTCCTCTGCGGCGTATGTCTGCCCGAGGCAGAACATACAAACCGAGAGGAGTATTGTGGTGATCTTTGTTATTTTTTTTAACGCTATCACTTACATGTTGTTCGTTAGTTAATATCCAAATTCGAAGTCATCTACATAGAGTGTACTACCACTTATTCCCTCTTTGAAGTCTCCATAAGCACTCGACGCACAAGAGATAACAAGAGAGTAGTTTTTTGATGGTTTAGTCTCTGTGTCATAGTAGTGAATTGGAAGCTCTAGATCTGATAGTTTCGTCAAATCTGTTGACTCATCGATAAACAGAGAGGCATAACCAATAATCTTCTCACCCTCATCTACACTTGTTTGAAGTGTTGGATCCCAAGCTCCTGTAGGGGTGCTACTAGTACCAGCAGCAACGGCATGTTGAGAATCCCAATCAACAATCGCCAAGAATATACGTCCACGATCTTGTTCAAAAGTCTCTCCAGCATCTACAGTTCCATCAGGTGCAGTAATACTACCTGATCCTAACGAAGCTGCATATTTCAATTTTAAACTACGTGGGCGTGCTGTCCAAGTAAATGATCGTCCAAACGATACAGTGCCTGTAAAACTTGAATATTTAAAACTTCCATAGAATATGTTACCTGCTGCTATCACACTCATAACTTTAGATGTCACCAACTTAGCACAAGTTACACCACTGAATGTAGATGCATCATTATAACATAGATAATAAGTAGAGATGAATTTGAAGTTTCCGCTATCCCACGAGTCACCACCATTACTTGTGGTGTAGCAAGCTAGGCTTGAGCTATCCAAATCACCATCTGGGATTGTCTGCACACCATTAGAGGTGTCATTAGCAGCTGGATTAGGGTTACTGTTGAATGTTGTAGAGGCAACTACCTCGTCATTCACTACCAATTGACACTCATATGAAGTTCCAGCCCAAATACCATTCGATGGTGTGTAGTATGTAAGACCAGCATCATTTGTCTCTGCACTCCATGTTGCTTCAACATTTGCAACATAGCTATCTCCATTAGCTACTAGATCAACCGTCTGCCAAGCTGTTGTATTAGCCTCACGAACCTGCATAGTAGCTGTTGTGAAGTTGCTACTTGATAGTGTGGTTGTGATTGTTGCGCTGTTACCCCATAGATCAGTCACCACACTATCGATTGTTCCTGTGATCTCTTCACTCGGTACATCTGGGTCTGGGTCTGGGTCTGGGTCTGGGTCTGG
>JBCQUC010000005.1:4797-61386 GCA_047174275.1 Rikenellaceae bacterium
TCTGGGTCTGGGTCTGGGTCTGGGTCTGGGTCTGGTGTTGGATCTGGATCTGTAGTTGTATCATCATCCTCATATGTGAAGTCAAAGTTATCCTTAAACTCTACAACCGATGTGTCGACAGTAATACCTCCGACAAAATCAAGATACTGACCAACATAGTCATACTGGAATGTAAGGATGTTCTTCTCACCAGCATTTGCCTCGCTGATAATGCCACTCACTGATATTGCTGAACTATCGCTCTTTCTCACACCCTCAAACTGCCAAGCGATTGTCTTCGAGTCGTCAGGCAAGATAAAGTAACCATCACCATCCTCTGTGAAGTTCAAGCTCTCGTCAGCGATCGACTCTGTAGTTAGAGTCACCTTGTAACCAGCCTCAAGATACTCATCAAGAGTTGTCTCGTCGAAGTTAACTCCAACAACTGTATTTACGACATTGCACGTTACACCCACAGCAGTTGTAAGTCCCGATGTGATTGTGAAGTCGCTCTCACCATAGTATGTTAGATCTTGGCTATCGGTTGTCATCTCGACTCCCGAACCAAAATCTAGTGCCAAGTTATACTCTCCCGACACCAAATATATTGTCGCAGGAGAGTCTGTAGCAGGCTCATAGTTGCGAATAAGTGCATCGCTGCTATCATATATCTTCAATACGCTATTTTCGAGCTGCTCCAATGAGCTGCCAGATAGGCTTGATCTAGCTTTTGTCTCTACTTTTGTCTCAATTGCAATCGAAACACCACCCTCACTATCAGAGTAGTTATAATTCTGATCGTCGATGAGAGCATCGCTACAACTCGCCATTGAGAGAGCTAGCGACCCTAATATCATTATCTTTTTCATATTCATAATTACTCTACTACTTTAACCAATATTGTCTCCGTTACCTCACCCGATGCATCACCTAGAGTGATCTTGAAATCTGTCTCATCTCCAACTTCTGCTACCATTGCAAGCATAGGCATAAATTTAGTGATATCAAATACCAACAAAGTTTGACCATCGATATCATCACCTGTAGGGAATCCAAGCGATTTAAGCATCTCCTCCATCTCTGCTGTCTCAGGATTTATAAGATCCATGTGTTGAGCTAGATACATCTCTGCGAGCAACTCTGGAGTTAGTGCATCACTCTCAATATCAATTGTCAATTTTGTGATTCCAGTCTCCGATGTCATATCAATAACTACTGGAAGAGCTATATTTTCTGAGATATCGTAGCGTGTAGCGAAGTCATATCCATCTCTCCATGTGAGAGTACATGTAACAGTGTCAACCTCTGGCTCTGGATCAACCTCTGGCTCAGTTGGGATCTCAGGATCTGGATCAACTTCTGGGTCAATCTCTGGCTCTGGGTTAACCTCTGGAGTCTCCTCAGTATCGAGCTCAGCCTCGCCATCGCCATCTGTAAGATCAACAGTAATATTTTGATTTCCAACAGAAGATAGGATAGTCACCTCAATATTGGTATTTCCATTCTCTGTAGATAGGCTAATAGTGATATTACGGTATTGACCTGCTGCAACATTCTCGATCTGCTCTACCCACTCTATATATTTGTAGGTTGGAGTATCTCCATCCAATGCAGTGTTGTACATACCTGTGATTGTCAAAGTCATAGAGTTGTCGTCAACCTGCGTTGCGAAATATGCAACTTCGCCACCTGCTCCTACCAACTCTCCACTCTCATTGAGCGAGAATGTCGCAACAACCTCTCCTAGCTGCAAAGTTAGAGTTAGTGGAGAGTCTGTATCCTCACTATCGAACTTCGCCAACAACTCATCCGATAGATTAACAGTCGCCATGATATTTGCTAGTGTACAGATCACACTATCACTAAACTCGCTCGTCTCTCCCTCTTTAATTACAAAGCTGTAATCGATAGAGGCATACTCAGGACTGTCCCATCCCAATGCTGCAATCGTCTCTTCGTATGATCTAGCACTAAGGATATAGTATCCAGCCTCAAGCTCCAACTCTCCACTGCCAAGGGCTTTGATATCGGCGTAGCTCATCAAAATAGGGGCTTGCTCGCTACTCTCATCCTCATTTATAATAGAGATGAAGTAGTTATCGGTGTTGATTGTATCGTCAGCAGCCTTTGTAGTCATAAAGTCCTCACTCTCATTGTCAACGACAAGACCTAGAGAACTTAGTGATAGGTAACCAATACCATCTCCCAAATCCTCTGTAGAGTCGTTACTATCGTCTGGATTTGTGAAATCGACATCATCTAATCCACAACTCACCGTGAGAGCTGCGATTGCCACCATCGAGGCAGCTATAAAATTTCGAAATTTTAGTCTCATTATACTTTATTGTTTATTTTTACTCCTCGGTAGTTGTCATACCACTATTTACATCCACTGTAGTGGTGCTAACAGTTGTGATTGTGTCGTTGATAGTGACTGTGATAGATGCGCCACCAGTCTCTGTAGCATCTACTATGATATTATTCATCATACCTGTTGTTGCCACTCCAACCTTGCTCTTTGCGAATGTTACAGTTGGTGCTGTGCCTGTTCCTGGATCTTGCTTTACCGCTGTACCTGCAATATATAATGCAGCCTCAGGAGCTACGAATAGGATCTCGTCGGTAGATGATGCGTTGGGGAAGTCGATTGTAATCTCGCCACCATTCTCTGTCGAGAGTGTTAGTGTAGCACCTCCAGCGTAGTAGTTGTTGAATGCGTCGGTAACCTGAAGGCTTACAATTGCATTTGCTAAAGATGCAGAGATTGCAGCTTGACCAGCCTCCTCGCTATCAGTCACTGTGAAATCTACCGAGCCGCTGAATACCGCATTTGTGCTGCTCTCTGTGTCGATACCCTCACCGCTCTCTACTGTTGCAGTGTAGTAACCTACAGGCATGCTTGGAGTGTCATAATCATCTAGGCTCACATACTCTCCGTAGAGCTCAGAAGTAGCATCTTCGTTGTTGCCACTTCTCTTGTAGATTGAGAGTTTTAGATCACCCGACTCTGGGACTAAATCAGTTGGAATTGAGTAGCTCTCCTCGGCACGAGTTGAGATAGATGCTTCGACCTCATCGTTGATCTCAACAGAGAGGTTCATGCGACCCATACCCTCATCCATCGTGATGTTGAGCGAATCATCTGTTGAGCACGCCGCAAGGAGTGTCAATAGTAATACAGATAGTCTTTTGTTCATAATTATAATTTAATATTGATTTGACTTAATAAATAAAAATAGTAATTCGGAGCAAATGTAACTTTATTGCTCAAAATTGCAAAAAAAACTCAATGAATGGCTATTATTTATCAATGAATGAAAAATGACGCTCGTTTTGTAGGCTGTTTGTCTCTATATTAGAGCGTTTTATTGTATCTCTATGATTATATGCTTTATTTGAATCAGAGGAGAGTCGTTGTGGTAAATTTATTGGTACCACGTTATCAAATCCAATGGATTAGTCATCCCGAACTTGATTTATTAGTGTCCGATAAAAGTTTGCGATTTATATTGGCACCTCGTTTCGACTCACTAGAGTCGTCATCCTGAACTTGATTCAGGATCCCTAACTATCAGTGTTTCAGATTCTTTGTAGAGATCCTGAAACAAGTTCAGGATGACGAAATTTTCAATTTCGTATCTCACGTGGGACTGCTAATAAAAGTAAGCCCCCATTTTATAAAACCTTATATAAGTCGCAATAATTGTGATGATTACAAAGATAAGATGTTGAAAATTAGAATATTGTGAAGTTGAAGCATGTTTGTTTCGCTCTCTGTGGAGATTTTTCTTGAAAATCTCCTTTTTTTCAGAGAGAGCGAGGGTCACGCTCGAACTGCCTCTGGCAGGCGGAGTGCTCTCCGCGGAGCTAATTTTTATTGGTGTAAAAAAATAATAACTCTATAATCAGCCATTAATACAGCTGATTATAGAGTTATTAATATTTTTTAGCTATTATTTTACAAAACGCCCTGAGCCAACATAGCATCAGCAACCTTGATAAATCCAGCAACATTCGCACCATTCACATAGTTGATATAGCCACCATCCTCAGCACCATACTTCACACATGCACTGTGGATATCTGCCATAATACTATGCAACTTAGCATCTACCTCCTCTGGAGTCCACTTCAAGCGGATCGAGTTTTGAGTCATCTCCAAACCAGATGTTGCAACTCCTCCAGCGTTCGAAGCCTTACCTGGAGCATACATAATCTTAGCCGCTTGATATACCGCAATAGCCTCTGGTGTAGATGGCATATTAGCACCCTCAGCAACACAGATACAACCATTCGAGATCAATTTAGCAGCCTCGTCGCCATCCACCTCATTCTGAGTAGCACATGGCAATGCGATATCGCACTTCACGCCCCAAGGACGCTCTCCAGCAAAGAACTGTGCACTTGGATACTCATTAACATACTCGCTAATACGTCCACGCTTAACATTCTTAAGCTCCATAACATAAGCCAACTTATCAGCGTCGATTCCCTCAGCATCGTAGATGTAACCAGATGAATCAGATAGTGTTACAACCTTACCACCCAACTGAGTAGCCTTCTCTGTAGCGTACTGAGCAACGTTACCCGATCCAGAGATCACAACGATTTTACCCTCGAAGCTATCTCCGCGCATAGCCAACATCTCCTTCGCAAAGTAGCATGTACCATAACCTGTAGCCTCTGGACGAAGTGGACTTCCGCCCCACTCAGGAGCCTTTCCTGTCAATGTTCCAGTGAACTCATTGCGTAGACGTTTGTATTGACCATATAGGTATCCGATCTCGCGACCACCTACATTGATATCTCCAGCTGGAACATCTGTATCAGCTCCGATATGGCGTTGCAACTCTGTCATGAATGATTGACAGAAACGCATAACCTCATTGTCTGACTTGCCAGCAGGGTTGAAGTTAGAACCACCCTTACCACCACCCATAGGTAGTGTTGTCAAACTGTTTTTGAATGTCTGCTCGAAAGCCAAGAATTTCAAGACACCAAGATTCACTGATGGGTGGAAACGTAATCCTCCCTTATATGGACCTATTGCACTATTCATCTGCACTCGATAACCACGATTCACTTGCACTTCTCCCTTATCATCGACCCATGCCACGCGGAACATAATAACTCGCTCCGGCTCTGCAATGCGCTCCAATATTTTAGCCTCTTGATACTTAGGATTCTCTAAGATGTACGGAGCTAATGACTCAACTACCTCTAATACTGCTTGATGGAATTCTGGTTCATTAGGACTTTTGGCTTTAATATCAGCCATAAAATTCTCGATATACATCTCTACTTGATTACCCATAGTTTTTTTTTAATTTTTAAAGGTTAATAATTGTTTAGATATTTATTTGCCTATTTGTCAATAATCGCGCCTCATTTCAGACAAAAAAGCACAACACTTTCAATAAGCGTTGCGCAATATAGTAAAAAATTAATTAATTTGCAAATATTTCGAGGCTATTTTAAAGTTCTCTCGATCAGAGCATCGACCGATGGCTCGTGACCGCGATACTTTACATATAGCTCCATCGGATGCGCCTGACCACCACGCTCCAAGATATTCTCGCGGAACGACTTCGCTGTCTCTTGATCGAAGATTCCTCTCTGCTTGAATAGCTCATAAGCGTCAGCCTCCAACACCTCTGCCCACTTATAAGAGTAGTATCCAGCAGAGTATCCTCCAGCAAATATATGTGAGAAGCTAGGTGAAAATGCTGTGCCAGCCACCAATGGTAGGATCTGAGTCGGCTCAGTCGCTACCCTCTCGAAACTCTCAATATCGCCCTCGAAAGGCTCTGTGATTGAGTGGTAGCTCATATCCAAGATTCCAAATTGAAGCTGTCTCACACAAGCATACCCAGCGTTGAAATTCGCTGCACGCTCGATCTTTTTGACCAACTCCGCAGGGATCTTCTCACCTGTCTGGTAGTGTTTAGCCCATAGATCAAGGTACTCACTCTCCGTAGCCCAATTCTCCAACAGCTGCGATGGAAGCTCCACAAAGTCACGATAGACATTCGTTCCATTCAACGATCCATACTTTCCATGAGCCATAAGACCATGCAGACCATGTCCAAACTCATGAAGCAGAGTCTCAAACTCCGAGAATGTCAATAGCGATGGAGTTGTCTCGGTAGGTTTGGTGAAGTTCATTGTTAGGGTCACAAGAGGTCTAATATCGACCTGCTTACCACTCTCATCCAGAGCACCATCCGCACCTCTAAACTCTGTCATCCAAGCACCTCCGCTCTTACTCTCGCGTGGGAAGAAGTCAAGATACAAGAGCCCCAAATGTGAACCATCGCCATCCTTAACCTCGTAGACCTCAACATCTTCGTGAAACACCTCAACACCCTCGACAGGCTCAAAAGTGAGACCATATAGCTTTGTCGCCAATAGGAATACACCCTCGCGAACGCTATTTAACTCCAAGTATGGTTTAACCAACTCATCATTCAACGAGTAGTTCTCATCCTTATACTTTTCGCTGTAGTATGCGAAGTCCCATGGCATAAATTCGCCCACAAAACCCTGCTCAACAGCATACTTCACAATATCATCATAGTTTTGCTGCCCTCTCTCACGAGTCGCCACCAACAGATCCGACAAGAAGTTATTCACCGCCTCCTGCTTCATCGCCATTCTATGCTCTAGTGCATACGAAGCGTAGTTCTCATATCCCAACAACTGCGCCAACTTAAGACGTAGATTCACGATGCGCTTGATTACCTCGGTGTTATCCTTCTCGCCGCCCAACGAACGGGTGCTATATGCGCGCCACAGCTGCTCCTTTAGCTCTCGATCACTCGAATATGTCAAGAATGGGATGTAGCTAGGTGCTTTGAGTGTTACCGACCAACCCTTTTCGCCACGCGCCTTAGCCTCAGCTGCAAGACCCTCTCTAATACCCTCTGGTAGCTCGCTCACCTTGCTCTTGTCGGTGATGTTGATCGAAAATGCGTTGGTCGAAGCCAAGATATTTTGGCTGAACTCCAACCCCAAACGTCCCAATTCGGTTGTGATTTCGCGATATATCTCCTTGTCGCTATCCGACAGTGCAGCTCCACTTCGTGCAAAACCCTTGTAACACTCCTCTAGCAGCATCTTATCCTGCTCATCCAACATCATCGGAGGGTTGTCGTAGACCGCCTTTACGCGCTCAAACAACACTGGGTTGAGTGAGATGTCGTTGCTTAACTCCGTCATCTTTGGCTGAATAGCCATCGATATCTCCTCCATTTGAGGGTTGGTATGTGCGCTAAGGAGCGGATAAAATACCCCCGACACTCGATCTAAAAGTGCACCCTGACGCTCTAACGCCACGATTGTATTGTAAAAAGTTGGCTTTGCCTCATTCTCCACAATTGCCTTCAACTCAGCTCGCGCACACTCTATCGCAGCGTCAAATGCTGGTTCGTAGTGCTCCACTTTGATCTGCTCGAATGGAGGTGTCGCAAATTCACCGCCCCAATCGGCAAGGAGCGGATTTGTTTTATCTAGCTCTGGGTACTCCACCACTGGCATAGATGCATCGGCACACGCCGCTGCAAAAAAAGATGTTAACATAATTATTGCTCTTGTTTTCATTTTATACATTATTGTTTGTCAATTACCTAGAGTGTTAGGTGAAACTTTTCCATCAGTCCCACGTGAGATACGAAATTTTTAATTTCGTCATCCTGAACTTGATTCAGGATCTCCCGAATTTTGCCAAAGGCGAAATCTCGGGCACAACAACGTTACCAAAGTAGACGTTTGATGAATAATATATTGTTTTGTTTCGCTCTCTGTGGAGATTTTTACCCAAAAATCTCCTTTTTTTCAGAGCGAGCGAGGGTCATTTTGAGAACTGCCTCCGGCGGGCGGAGTGCTCTCCGCTGAGCTAATTTCCGCTGTCTCTTCTAATACCTCCTCTTCTTCAATAAGCCCACGCGACACCAACATCGGAATCTGAGACGGATCATCTCCCTTGAAGTTCCTATAGAGTGTCATTCCATCCGCCTCGCCACCTCTACGCAATATCTCACTGCGCAATTTATCAGCTAAACTCTTCGAAAATACATCGCCACTCTCCTTAAACATCGCAAAGCAATCCTTATCCAACACCTCAGCCCACAGATAAAAATAGTAACCTGCCGAGTAGTCATACGTAAACAGATGTGCAAAGTATGGAAGATGATATCTTGGCTCAATCTCTCGAATCATGCCTCTCTTCTCTCGAAGCACCTCCTCCTCAAAATTCTCAATGTTGAAATCAGAGAGGTCAATTAAACTCTGCAGATCAAGATCCAACAGAGCCGAAGCGGTCAAAGAGAGCGTCTCATACCCTTGATTAAAGAGGCGACTCTTCTGAATACCCTCGATCAAGACATTAGTTATAACATTTCCTGTGCGATAGTTAACCGCATACTGTGTCAACAAGGCTGGCTCTAACGCCCAATTCTCCATCACCTGCGATGGGAACTCCACAAAATCACCCTCCACATCGGCTAATCCACGATAGTCAACATTCTGGAATAGGAAGTGAAGCGCATGCCCAAACTCATGGAATAGCGTCTCAACCTGTTCCAAATTGAGAAGTGATGGGTTTTTGCCTGCCACAGGTGGGAAGTTGCAGACCACCGCAACAACAGGTGTTATACGATCTCCACCCTCGGTTCTCTGTTGGCGAAGATTTCCACACCACGCCCCTTGCCCCTTGGTGCTCCTTGCAAAGAGGTCAAAATATAAGACTCCGATATGTGTGCCATCCCGATCTATAACCTCATACGCACTGCAAGTTGGGTCATAATGTGGAGCGTCGATAGGTCGAAATAGCACTCCAAAGAGTCTATTTGCGAGTGTAAATGCTCCAGCCCTCACATTCTCAACCTTGAAGTATTGGCGAAGCACATCCGTTGCCACTCCATAGTTTTGGCTACGCACCTTCTCCGCATAATACCACCAATCCCAAGGCTCTAACACTGCATCTTTATACTCCTTTTTGAGTAATTTTTCGAGTTGATCGCGCTCATCAATAGCTCGCTCTAACGCAGGAGTCCAGATCTTATCCAACAACTCATATACCGCCGATGCAGAGCCCGCCATCTGTTGCGATATCACATAATCGGCATGGCTCGTATAACCCAATATCCTTGCACGCTCTTGTCTAAGTTCGCTCACTCGCTTCACAATCTCTCGATTATCACTCTCCCCACCATTTGCACCTCTGCTAAGGTAGGCTTTATAGAGCCTCTCACGCAGAACTCGATCCTTGGCGTAGGTCAAAAATGGGATCATGCTTGCTGGATTGAGTCCAAATGTCCAGCGATCCTTCAACCCACGACGCACTGCATCATCTTTACCCATATCTCGCAGATCCGCAGGCAGCCCCGTGAGATCCTTCGACCCAAGGTTTAGATAAAACGCATCATTCTCAATAATGAGATTGTTTGTGAATTTGGTGCTAAGTGTTGCAATTTCAGCATTTATGGCTGCTAACTTCCCCTTCAACTCAGAGTTGAGATCTGCACCTCCACGCAAAAATTTATCATAAATCTTCTCTACCAAACGTAGCTGTTGCTCATCAAGCTCCATGCTCTTGCGCCCAAGATAGACCGCCTTTACTCTCTGAAAGAGATCATCATTCATCCAGACATAATCCTTAGCCTTAGAGATCAGAGGCATCAACTGCTCTCCAACCGACTGATATTCGGGTGTGGAGATCGCCGCCGAACTCATCTCGAAGAGATCCTTCAACTCTCCCAATCTAATCCCCGATTGATCCAGAGCAAAGATCACATTTTCGAAGTTCGCCTCATCTTTGCACGATGTAATTCGCTCGATATCAGCCCTCTGCTCCTCGAATGCCACATCAAACGCTTCGAGATAGTGGTGAGCCTCGATCCTATCGAATGGGGCAATTTCAAATGGGGTCTCCCAAACCTCTAAGAGTGGATTCTGCCCCTCTGCGAGTCTCTTATTATCGCACGACAAAAGTGTTGACATAATTAAAACAGCTACTATAATTTTTATAATCTTGTTCATCTTCGTTGTATAAATTACCAATTTTAGCGTTAAATTCGTACCTTTGCAAAGATAGCGAAAATTAGCCATTTGACAATCTATTATGCAATTATTCTACGCACCAAACTTCACACCTCCAAACTACACCCTCGCGGAGGATGAGTCGAAACACTGCATCCGCGTGTTGCGTTTAACAGAGGGTTCTACGCTTCATATAACTGATGGACGAGGGAATTTATTTTGCTGCACAATTATTGATCCTAACCCTAAACGGTGTCAGATCCGAGTCTCGAAGCAGATCTCGGAGTATGAAAAGCTACCATACAGGCTAACGATGGCAGTTGCACCGACCAAGAACTCAGATCGTTACGAATGGTTCTTGGAGAAGGCTACAGAGATCGGAATCGACGAGATATATCCGCTTCTCACCTCGCACAGCGAACGAAAAGTGGTAAAACATGAGCGCGAAGAGAGGGTTATAACAGCCGCGATGAAACAATCTTTGAAGGCTTATCACCCCACTCTGCACCCATTAACATCGGTCACAGAGCTTATCAAGATGCCATTCGATGGCGACAAATTCATTGCGCATTGCCAACCAAGTGAGGGTAAACGCCCCCTTCCAGAACTTCTTCAAAATGGAGGTCGAACAATGGTGTTGATCGGGCCAGAGGGTGATTTCTCGCCCGAAGAGGTTAGCCTAGCACTTGAGAATGGATTTCGCGAGATTTCGCTCGGCACTCAACGACTACGCACCGAGACAGCAGCGGTCGTTGCAACAACTATGGTTGCGATAAAAAATATGTAGTATTTGATGAAAAACAATAAATAGAACCTTGCTTTGTTAGTGTTCGATAAGAGATAATAGCGATAGATTTATTGGTACCATGTCAACGAATCCAACGGATTCGTCATCCTGAACTTGATTCAGGATCTCCCGATTTTCGGAACGAAAACTCGGGCATAAAGACAATATGTAAATCATTAGTGTCCGATAAAAATCTAACAAACCTTTGTAATGCGTTGTAATATAATAGATTATATATGTTTGTAAAATCAGAGGCTTACTTTTGCCGATAGTCCCACTTGAGATACGAAATTGAAAATTTCGTCATCCTGAACTTGTTTCAGGATCTCAGCAAACGACAATGCAATCTATATAACATGTTAAAACACAATGATTTGATTAATGACACAGGGATCCTGAAACAAGTTCAGGATGACGAAATTTTCAATTTCGTATCTCAAATGGGACTGCTAGAAAAGTTTTATTGGACACTAATATATGTAAATATTTGATAATGTTCCCGAGATTTCGCCTTTGGCGCAATTCGGGAGATCCTGAATCAAGTTCAGGATGACGACTCTTTTAGAGTCGAAAAGTGGTGCAAAAAACAACCATAGATTCTAAAGTCTTTGTTGCTCAGTTTAAATTATTGTGAATATTAAAGAGGTTTATTTTATCGGATATTGAAAGTAAAAAATATGTAAAAATGGAGATCAAAGAGAGAGATACAAAATACTCGACACTCTTCACATCGTTTCTGAAGATCGGGCTCTTCACCATCGGCGGTGGATATGCCATGATCCCTCTGATTCAACGCGAAGTGGTGAATAAACAGGGGTGGATCAATAAGGATGATTTTATAGGACTGCTCACCATTGCGCAATCTGTCCCAGGCCCAATCGCTCTGAACTCTGCCGCGTTTGTGGGGTATAAGAGTCGCGGATATTTGGGGGCTCTAGTTGCTCTATTGGGGATCGTTGTCCCTGCCTTTACGGTGATACTTACCGTGGCACTCTTCTTCTCGACGATTCGTGAAAATGCAGTTGTGGAGGCGGCATTTCGAGCTATGCGACCAGTCGTTGTTGCTCTGATCTTAGCCCCAACAATCGCACTTATGAAGGGGCTTAGCCCTCTGATGATCGGCTTTACAATACTCTCAATGGCTCTTTTTGCCCTTCATCTCACCTCACCTGCGGTGTTAATCCTATCGGCTATTGTGATCGCGATACTTTGGACATATAAAATGAGAAAGGAGCTACGCAAATGATCTATTTGGAACTCCTTATAAGTTATCTAAAGATTGGATTCTTGGGCTTCGGAGGCGGCTACGCCATGCTCTCATTTATCCAATACGAGGTTGTGATACACCACGAATGGATCACAGGGTCGCAATTTGCCGATATAATAGCACTTTCGCAGATGACACCAGGTCCGATAGCTATCAACTCCGCAACATATATTGGGTATATCGTTGGCGGATTTTGGGGATCTGTGGTCGCAACGATAGCGGTCTGCACACCAGCGATGACTCTCATGATATTTGTCACGAAGTCATTCCTGTATCTTCGTGATAATATATATGTCACAAATATAATGAAGGCTATGCGTCCCGTTGTTATTGGAATGATTGGGTCGGCTGGAATATCATTGATCTTTCCCGAAGATAGATCGGGCGAGAGTTTTGTCGATATCTGGAGCTGGGTGCTCTTTGCGCTTGCTTTTATCGCTGTTGCCTCCAAAAAGGTGAGTCTGATTCTAATTATTGCCCTTTCGGCTCTGGCTGGAATCTGTATCTACTACCTGCCTACGGTTCTTTAAATATATTTACATCTCGTATCGACTCTGAAAGAGTCGTCATCCTGAACTTGTTTCAGGATCTCAGCAATCGACAATATTATACTTTAATAGACAACGTAGAGATCCTGAAACAAGTTCAGGATGACGAAATTTTCAATTTCGTATCTCAAATGTGACTGTCAATTTTATTGGACTCCAATAAAACACTATCTTTAGAATGAGAAGACTTGCACCCCTAGCTGCATAAATCCATCTCCCGATTGAGGATTCCACATCACAGCTGTCGAGATAGGCATAGTGTGATTTCTGATCTTTAGATCATATGTCAACTTGATCTTAGCCTCTAGAATACCACCCTTATCGCTATAGAAGTTTACGCCATTCGATGTGTTAAGGGCAAATCCGCCTCCAACACTTACATCGCAACACCATTTGTCATATCTGTAGATTGGATACTCCACAGAGCAGTATGTTGAGTATCTATTCTCCAAATTATCCTCGTCGCGGTCGCGACCAAATATAATTGTCGACCAGCTCAACAAAAGTGGGAATTTATCGCTCACGGTATATGCAATTGTAGCATCGATAAATCGACCGCTCCTATCTGGCTTATAGTTGAATATGTCGCTGTTGTTGTACTCTGCGTTAGGTGAGAAATTATAGATATCCCACAACAAAAACTTCACTCTATTGTGTGTATAGGAGAAATAGTAGTCAAACTCTTTGTATGAACCAGTACTATTCATACCGCCCCACACTCCAACCGTAAATCTATCTTTAGAGTCGCTAACGCTAACATCTGTTGTCACAACTACGCCATCAGCAACCTCCATACCACGCCACAAGTGCATATTTTGAATATCTGCACTCATGTTTGGTTGCGCTACTGCATTTACTACTGTTGTAATAGCTAGAGAAAGTGTTAAAAAGATGATAATAGTTCTTGATCGCATATTATAGTTTTTTAATGGTTTACCACAAAAGTATCTACAACATGCTCGAATATATAATTAATTTAACACAAATTTAATGAGAACGTTTGCGGGAACGTTCCCAAAATCTGCAAACGTTCCCAATAAATCAAACGATTAGTGCCCGAGAAAACTTATACTATTAATCCCACCTGAGATACGAAACTAAAAATTTCGTATCTCAGGTGGGATTAATATAAAATATAAAAAGATTTTTAACCTACGATCTAACTTGAGCTCCACACTTAGCCTCTAGTTGGCGTTGTAGGTTTGCCATTGTCTTCTCGATTACTTTATCTGTAAGGGTCTGGCTCTTATCCTCCAATACAAAACCTAGAGCATATGACTTCTTGCCTGCTGGTAGTTTGTCTCCCTCATATACATCGAATAGAGTGACACTCTTCAACAACTTCTTCTCGGTCGCAAATGCAACGCTACGCAACTGTGCAAAGCTAACACCCTTATCGATCAAAAGTGCCAAATCACGCTTCACCTCTGGATATTTCGATAGCTCTGTAACGGCGATTTTCTGCCTCTTTGTAGACTTTACAAGTGCATCAAAGTCGATCTCAGCGTAGAATACATCGCGCTTAATATCGAATGTCGAGCGCAATTTGCTCGAAACAACTCCCATCTGCATAAACTCCTTGCCCGCTAGTTTGAAACTCTGAGCCTCAGCGAACAAGCCATTTCCTGTAACGGCCTCCTCGCGAAGAGTGTAGATATCGACACCAAAGCGACGCAATACCCTCTCCACCATGCTGCGAAGTGTAAAGTATGATGCCTGTTGCCCCTTTGACATCCATGTTGTTGACGAAGCATCGCCGCTAACAGCTATTGCCAAGCGATAGCTCTCGGTATATTGAGCGAGTGGCTTCTCCTCATTTGCCGCCTCAGCATCGAAGAAGTAGCAGTTTCCAAACTCATATAGTCTTAGATCGCTATTCCTACGGTTTGCATTGAGCTCCACCGCCTCCAATGTGTTGAACAACAACGTCTGACGCATTACATTAAGATCTGCACTCAAAGGGTTCAAGATCTTCACGCAACGCTCCGCAGGATAACCCTCCAACGACTCATAGTAGCTCGCCTTAGTGAGCGAATTTGACATGATCTCGGTATATCCATTCGCACTCATATAGTCCGCTGCAATATTCATCAAGCTCGCCTTGTCGGGGCGTTGAGGGTACGATAGTGACGACTTAACAACTGTTGGGATCTCGACGTTGTTGTAGCCATAGATACGAAGAATATCCTCGATAAGATCCGCCTCACGCTGAACATCAACACGATATGGAGGAACTGCAACACTCAACACCGCTCCATCCTCCGACTCAACTACAACATCCAATGCCGCAATGATCGAACGAAGCTCCGCATCTGGAATATCTTTTCCGATAAGTGAGCGAGTGCGATCCAACGAAATCTCGAAACGGAATGGAGCAACCTCCTCGCTGTTCGAGCTAAAGATCTCGCTTGCGATAGTTCCGCCAGCTAACTCCTTATATAGAAGAGCAGCGCGCTTCGCAGCGTATAGTTGGATATTTGGGTCAATTCCACGCTCATAGCGGAAAGAGGCATCGGTATTTAGTCCAAATCTTTTGGCACTCTTACGAACCCAAACAGGGTTGAAGTATGCCGACTCAATAATTACATCGGTCGTTGTGTCGCTGATTCCAGCATCCATACCTCCAAAGACTCCAGCGATACACATCGGCTCGCCATCACCGCCACAGATCATAAGATCCTGAGAGGTTAGAGTGCGCTCCACCTCATCCAAGGTTGTGAATTTTGTCCCCTCGTCACATGTCTTTACAATGATGTGGTGAGATGGAACCTTCGCTGCATCGAATGCGTGGAGAGGTTGACCAAGCTCATGGAGTATATAGTTTGTGATATCTACCAAGTTATTCTTTGGGTTGATTCCCGCTGCACGCAATCTATTCTGCATCCACTCTGGCGATGGTGCAATTTTACACCCCTTAACCGAGATAGCGCAGTAACGAGGCGATGCCTCACTGTTTAGAACCTCAACCTTGATTGGCAATGCCTCTGGATCGTCAACCTTAAACTCCTCAACCGATGGATACTTCAACTCTACAGACTCTCTGCGACTCTTAAGATAGGCAACCAAGTCGCGAGCAACTCCGATGTGTGAAGCTGCATCCACACGGTTTGGTGTAAGTCCAATCTCGATCAAATAGTCATCTGTGATTCCAAAGAACTCCTTCGCGCTCATTCCCACTGTAGCGTTAAATGGTAGCTCCATGATTCCTGCGTGATCAGTTCCAACTCCAAGTTCATCTTCGGCACACAACATACCGAATGACTCTACACCGCGGATCTTCGATTTCTTGATTTTAAACTCTTCATTACCACCGTCAGGGTATAAAACAGAGCCAACAGTTGCACATACAACCTTCAAGCCTGCGCGGCAGTTCTCCGCTCCACATACAATCTGAAGAGGGGTATCTGCGCCAACATCGACCGTTGTTACATGTAGATGGTCAGAGTCTGGATGATCCTCACAAGTGAGAACCTCGCCAACAACGACGCCAGCCAAACCACCTTTGATAGTCTCGATCTTCTCGAATCCATCAACCTCAAGTCCGATATCGGTCAAAATAGTTGAGATCTGCTCCGCTGAGAGAGTTGTATCAAGATAGCTCTTCAGCCAGTTATAAGAGATATTCATAATATATATTGTTTTTTTATTAATTCCGACAAAATTCAACAAATTTTTGTAATGTGCTGTAATATAACATATTATATGTGTCTGTAAAATCAGGGACTTGCTTTTGCCAATAGTCCCACTTGAGATACGAAATTGAAAATTTCGTCATCCTGAACTTGTTTCAGGATCTCAGCAAACGATAATATAACCACTGTAATATGTTAACAAACAACAGTTTAATCAACAGTGTAGAGATCCTGAAACAAGTTCAGGATGACGTTCCTTTCGGAACGTATCTCAAGTGGGACTGATAGAAAAGTTTTATTGGACACTAATTAATTGTTTTTTATTTTTCGTTGAATCGTACAAAGTTACAAAAAAAGTGTGAAAAATCAACACTGTGTTCCGATGTAGAGCAAAATCATACCTATTAAAATAAAGACGAGATCGAGTGCCTTAGCCCTCAAATTCTTCTCGCCAAATATCAATGCACCAAAGGCAAACGAGACAATCACCGAGCTACGTCTTACCATCGAGACCACCGAGATCATAGCCTCCTCCTGCTCCAAAGCGAAGAAGTACGCCATATCCGCCATCGACAAAAATATCGAGATAAGTGGGATAGCCCAGCTCCAATGAAACGGTGTTGTGGAGTTACGTTTCGGATACCATATCAGCCCAACAACCAACGACATCAAGAGCAGTTGATAGAGGTTATACCAACCCTGCACAAAGATCGGATTGAGCGTCTGCATGATAAATTTATCATATAATCCACTCATCGCACCCGATGCCGCAGCCCCTGCCAACATCAAGATCCATACATTGCTTGCGAAGTTGATACCCTCCCTCTTGCTCGATCGACTCAACAAAAAGATCGACAACAGAGAGAGCAACACTCCGCTCCACTGCCAAGCGTTGAGCCTCTCGCCAAAGATCAACATCGCACCAATGAGTGTCATCACAGGGCGTGTAGCGTTGATCGGGCCAACGGTCGTAAGAGGTAGATGTTTTATGGCGAAGTAGCCCAAAATCCACGATGTAAGGACAATGATCGCCTTGATAAAGACCATGCCATGAGCCATCAAGTCGCCCCTTTCACCCTCGAAGATCCCTCCATCGAACCACCCAAGGTCAAACTCCGCAGAGAGTATCATCGGGACAAAGAGAAGTGACGAAAAGAGAGTTGTAAGCAACAAAACAGGCAGCACAGCATTAGCCGTTACCGCCTGTTTTTTCGCTACATCATATAATCCTAACAGCGAGGCTGAGAGAAATGCTAGTAGTAGCCACATAATATTTGACTTTTACTAAAGTTCGTCACTATAGACTGCACCTGGCAGATCGTGAAGATTGTATCGCGATGCCATCGACATACCATAAGCACCAGCCGATTTCAAGGTCAATAGATCACCACGTTTTGTTGGGCGTAGTGTCAAGTTCTCTTGGAATACATCTGTCGACTCACATGCTGTACCTACAACAGTATACTTTGTTCGCGCATCAGAGTCCGACGAGATATTCTCGATATTGTGGTATGAGCCATAGAGTGCGGGGCGCATAAGCTCAGTCATGCTAGCATCGACAATCACCAATCTACGACCCGTTGCAGTTGTCTTGTTGAAGAGCACCTTTGTAATCAACTCGCCACACTCACCAACAATCGAACGACCAAACTCGAAGTGAACCGAGCGGTGATCTCCTACACGAAGGTGGTTGTTAACGATCGAAAAGAGTGAAGCGAAGTTTGGAATAGGCTCATTCTCTGGTACATCGTAGTTGATTCCAAGACCACCACCGACATCTACAAAGCTAAATGAAAAGCCCAAAGCTACCAAGTTGTCAACGATCAAATTCGCCTTGTTACACATATTCTCGAATACATGAAGCTCGCGGATCTGAGAACCGATATGGATATGAATTCCGTTGATACTCAAACCATTCAATGATTTGATATGCTCCGCATTCTCCATCACCTCTTCGTATGAGATGCCGAATTTACTATCCGCTTGACCTGTATCAATACAGTGGTTTGTCTTAGGGTCGATATCTGGATTGATACGAAGTGCGACATCAGTCACAACACCTTTATCTATAGACATCTGGTTGATGATTTCGAGCTCCTCAAGCGACTCGCAGTTGATCGCCATGATCTTTTGGTCGATTGCATAATCTAGCTCATGGTCGCGTTTACCAACTCCTGCATATACGATACCCTTTGGATCGAATCCAGCCTCTATCGCCTTGCGCAGCTCATTTCCACTTGCACAATCGATGCCCAATCCATACTCTTTGATTAGAGCAAGCACACGATCATCGTAGTTTGCCTTTATAGCGTAATGAACGTGATAACCATATTTCTTTGACTCATAGACTACGCTCTCGAGAGTCTGGCGCAAAAGCCCCATATCATAAAGATAGAATGGCGTGTGCAACCCCTGTAACTTATCTGCTACTTTTCTACTTAACATACTAGTTTAGATTTTCATACAAGCGTCAAAGATAATAAAATTTAGTGAGTTTTTGCATTTAATATCAAAAAAAATAGTCAAATTAACCATTCGAGTTGTTAATTCATAATTATATCGCTACTTTTGTGGGATAATCGTCTGAAAAAATCACTGTAGAAAATAATGATTGATACGCTGCTTTTTTCCGTCATCCTGAACTTGATTCAGGATCTCCCGATTTTTTCGTTAGAAAAAACTCGGGGTTGAAGACAACACATCGAAGATTGTAAATTTAATGATGGTAACATCGTCGTGCCCGAGTTTTCGTTCCGAAAATCGGGAGATCCTGAATCAAGTTCAGGATGACGGGAAGAGTTAATGCACCAGTTATATTTGGATATAAAATAGTTGTAAAATGTGTTTAGAGATAGACGCACCACTAAATAGAAAATAATGAATAAAAGAGTCAAAATATTAGTTATATCGCTAATTATAACCCTCACGAGCTCCACCATATTTGCACAACATCTCCTCCGCTCGGAGTTTATCCCGTACAATATGCGCACCGATGCTACTACCAGAACACGTAGCGACTCGACTCAATATGCACCATTCAATCCAACACGAATGGATGAGGTGGGTGGACGTATACTCTTGACACAAGATTTCGACCTGCCTTACGAGTGGTCGGCTGGTCGTACATACATACACCTCGAAAATTTGGGGCTTGCCCACTCGTTAATTATCAACGGCTCGGAGGTGGCATATACCGACGATCCACTGACTCCAGCGGAGTATAATATCTCGAAATACCTCCATCAAGGTGTCAACCAGATAGCCATTGCCGTAAACGACCCTCTATACCCTGAGCTCCAAGAGGGTGTCGCAGCCGATCAACGTCCAACTCGCGAAAGGCTCGAAAATTGTTACTTATTTGCGCAACGCAGACGCGATATCCACGACTATAGCGCAAGAATCTACCCCGATTCAACAGGTATGTTTGCGAGGTTGGAGGTCATAGCAGTTGTGGAGAATGGCTATAACTTCGAAGAGTCAATAGAGGTGAGTTTCGACATCTACGACCCGAAGGGGAAGTTGGTCGACTACTCAACGCGCGAAGTGACTATCGAGGGTCGATCTCGCGATAGTGTCATCTTCAACTCATATGTCTATAATGCCGATGTAAATCGTTGGTCAGTCTCCAATCCCGCGCTATATGAGGTTACACTTATGACCAAGAGCAGCGGTGTTGTGAGGAGCTATCTACCGATGAAGGTGGCTTATATGGATCGAGAGTATAGAGGTGGGGAGCTCTATAACTTTGGGAAAAAGGTCTCGCTAAAGTCTAAAAGATACAACGCAACATCCTCAAAAGAGCAGAGTGCAAAGGAGTTGGCAGCGATTAAAAAGAGTGGGGTAAACACTCTACGCCCCGACTACCCTCAACCACTGTGGTACTATGAGTTGGCAGATGCAATGGGGCTCTTTGTGGTTGAGCAGATCAATATCAACGCCCCATCTTCGGCAGATGATCGCTCGCTTGGTGGCACACCATCCAACAACCCTAAGCTCCTAAACAACTACATCGAACGAGCCGAAAAGAGCTATTATAGAGTGAAGAATCATCCATCTGTAGTTGCATTCTCTATGGGTGGCGATTCGGGAAATGGATACAATATGTATAAGACATATGAGTGGTTCAAAGGGGTTGAGCCTATCCGACCTATCATATATGGAGATACAGCTGGCGAGTGGAATAGCGACCGATTAAAAATTATTGGTGTCCAATAAAAAATAATAGAGGTAGATCTATTGGTACCATGTTATCGAATCCATAGGATTCGTCATCCTGAACTTGTTTCAGGATCTCAGCAACCGATAGTATTATAGGAGTTTGCAGATAGGGTAGAGATCCTGAAACAAGTTCAGGATGACGAAATTTTCAATTTCGTATCTCAAATGGGACTGCTGAGAAATATCATACAGGAGATGCAATTAAAAATAGAGTAAAGAGCGGATGAATATAGAGTTAATAGTGGTAGGTAAGACCGATTCGGCAGATATCGAGAGGTTAGTAGAGGATTATGCAAAGCGAGTAACACACTACTGTCGGTTCTCAATAACCACACTTCCCGACCTACGCAACACCAAGAGCCTCAGCCCAAAGCAACAGAAAAAATCGGAGGGTGAGATGATCCTTAAACAGCTCACCGATTCAGATTACGTTGTACTCCTCGATGAGAGAGGTGCGCAATATCGTTCGGTGGAGTTTGCACAGTGGTTGCAGAAGCGTATGAATAGCGGTGTGAAGAGGTTGGTATTTATCGTTGGAGGTCCATTCGGATTTGCGGAAGAGGTCTATTTACGCGCAAACTCCAAGATATCGCTCTCGGCGATGACCTTCTCGCATCAAGTTATTCGTGTGTTCTTCGCAGAGCAGATATATCGCGCATTCACAATCCTACGAAACGAACCATATCATAATGAGTAGAAATATCCCTGTAATAGCAATACTTACATCAAACGCCTTGATGGGGATTGGTATGCGTTCTATTCTGGAGAAGATGTTCCCCTTTGCAGCGTTCAAGATCTGTGAGAGGTTTGCTGATATCGAGCACACAACCCCCGAGGAGCTGTTTCATATCTTTGTCGCGGCAAATGAGGTGGTTGAACATGGTGACTTCTTCGAGCTGCGACACAATAAAACGATCGTGTTGACCAATGGCACACCTCACGCACAGCTGCTTCAAAACTACCACCAGATAAATATTCAAGGGACTCAAAACGAGATAGAAGAGTCGCTGAGCAATCTGCATAAATATGCGCATGGAGCACCTCCCACCCCTCAAACTCCAAATATGGCACAAAAAGAGATCCTCTCACCTCGCGAAATCGATGTATTGAAACTTCTTGTCGAGGGGCTACTCAATAAACAGATCGCCGAAAGGTTAAACATAGGTCTTACAACAGTGATCTCCCATCGCAAAAACATTGCGGAGAAGTTGGGCATAAAGTCGGTTGCAGGTCTCACAATGTATGCTATCATGAAGCGGTATATCGACATATAGATAAAATCCGATAAAAAAAGACAAACATTTGTGATGCGCTGTAATATGCGTTTGCAAAAACAGAGGCTTACTTTTGTACCATCTTTCGACTCTGAAAGAGTCGTCATCCTGAACTTGTTTCAGGATCCCTAACTATAAGTGTTTCAGATTCTTTGTAGAGATCCTGAAACAAGTTCAGGATGACGAAATTTTCAATTTCGTATCTCACGTAGGACTGCTAGAAAAGTTTTATCGAATACCAATAAAATAAAAACAGGTTGCTCCGAATCAGATGTGATTCAAGGGGCAACCTGTTTTATATATTGGGTCGGCTCTCTATTTGAGGATCAGCCAGTTTAGATTGGCGGTCTTTGTGCTTCCATCTTCGCTGATGAACAGAACGCAGATATCATTGAGCCCTGTGAGTTTTGTCTCGATATCGCTCTCAACGGTTGTCCAAGCGTCCCACCCTCCAGTGTGAACGATTGGGAACTTCGCAATTAGATCGCCCTCTGGATTGTCTTTGCGAACCTCTACCTGACCTAGTCTCTGACCACTCGCCATGCGAGCAACCATCTTTGTCGCCTCGCCATTCGCAAAGTCGACATTTGTGAATTTGACATAGGATTGTGTCGCAGCCTCACACACCATCCATCCATTTGGCTCACCTCCCGAGACAAATGCGGTCTGTGCTCCGTTGATCTCGCTATATCGGTCGATCTGGATCGTGTCACGGAGCGTTGGATATCCGATTCCGCGAAGTGTAGGCTCTACCTTTTTGATCGTTCCATTCTTGTTGAACTCCATGTAATCGGCACATATAGAGCGCAACTTTCGCATACCGCTGATTGCCCAGTTGTGGTAGAAGAAGATCCATTGATCGTTGTACTTTACAACCGAGTGGTGGTTTGTACCATTGCCAATATTATCCATGATCTTACCTTGGTAACGATAAGGTCCCATCGGTTTGTCACTTGTCGCATAGCCAATCGTGAAGCCCTCCTCATTAAAGATGTGTGCAAATGTTAGGTAGTAGACTCCATCCCTCTTGAATGGGAAAGCCCCCTCCTTGAACCCTGCTGGAAGCCCCTCAACGACGATTGGCTCTTGAGTTATCTTGGTCATATCGGCAGACAATGGTGCTACGCGCAGATACTCCTTGCTATCGAAGAATAGATACGCTTGGTTATCATCATCGAGAAGCAGACCTGGGTCAATACCCATAACACCCTCCAAAAACGATGGTTGCCACTTGAATGGACCTTCGGGACTCTTCGAGACTCCCATTCCGATACGTTGCTTAAACTCCTTGTCTCGTGCAGGGAAGAACATATAATATTTACCATCTTTTTCGATGCAGTCGGGTGCCCACATAGCGTCAGCCCCCTTCTTTGTCCACTCGATATCTGCCTCCTTAACGATAGAGCCATGGTCGCGCCATGTACTACCATTTTCGAGCGAGAAGATGTGATACCCTGGCATATAAAAACCTGGAGCTGAACTCTTCTCCCCCTCAGGGATTATATCACACGATGGGTAGACATATAGTTTACCGTTATGCACACGAGCTGTCGGATCGGCCGTATATATATGGGTAACAAATGGGTTTTGTGCCACTGCACTACCTACGGTTGCGAGCAGTGCCGCGATTGTTAGTTTAAGTCTCATATTTTTGTTTTAGATTTACAATATAGCCTCTCCGCGCTCCTCCATTAGCTTTACACCAAGGTCGCGAAGTCTATACTTCTGGATTTTACCACTTGCAGTCATCGGGAACTCCTCGATAAAGAAGATATAGCGAGGAACTTTATAACGCGCAATTCGTCCCTTGCAGAACTCCTCGATATCTGCCACACTAATCGAGTAACCATCTTTAACGGTGATAAACGCCGCAACCTGCTCGCCATATTTTGGTGAAGGAAGTCCAACAACCTCAACACCTTTGAGCCCCTCGACATTGAATAGGAAGTTCTCGATCTCGCGTGGATAGATATTCTCACCTCCGCGGATTATCATCTCCTTGATACGTCCCGTGATATGGAAATATCCATTCTCATCTACCATTCCCAGATCTCCAGAGTGGAGGTAACCATCGCTATCAATAACCTCTGCCGTCGCACCTGGATTGTTGTAGTATCCGCGCATCACATTCCAACCCTTGCAACACACCTCGCCCTGTTTTCCAGCTGGTAGAACCTCGCCACTCTCATGGTCGATAATCTGCACATCAATACCTGGGAATGGTCGACCAACAGTTGTTGAACGCGCCTCTGTTGTATCCTCTATGCTCGAACCTGTCATTCCTGGAGAGCTCTCGGTGAGTCCATAGATACTAATCACGCGACAATTCATTCGATCCATCACTGCATTCATAGTCTCGATTGGGCAGACTGCACCAGCCATAATTCCCGTACGCAAAGATTTAAGATTGAAATTCTCAAACTCAGGGTGGTTCAACTCAGCGATAAACATCGTTGGCACACCATATAATATTGTGCATCGCTCATTATGTACAGACTCCAACACCTTAAGTGCATCAAAATCCTCCAACATAACCATCGTTGCACCATGCGTAATCACAGCACAGAGAGCCAACACACAACCAAAACAGTGGAACATCGGAACACAGACCAGAAGTTTGTCACTATCTGTATACTTCATAAACTCTCCTGTTGCCTTACCATTATTGAGGATATTGTAGTGTGTTAGGAGTACACCCTTCGGAAATCCTGTTGTTCCCGATGTATACTGCATATTTACCACATCGTGGCAGCTAGTCTCCTCGCCAATCTTCTTGAGTGGAGTGTGATCTAGTGTCGCTCCATGTTTTATCATCGCCTCCAAAGAGAGTACTCCTGGACGCTCCTTGCAGTGGCAATTCTCATCAGCCTCGCACTCACCAATCAAGACTACATTGCGAAGTTTTGGCAGACGCTCGCTTCTCAACTCTCCGCTACCCACAGTTCGAAGCTCTGGAGCAATTTCGTATGTGATATCGGTGTAGCTACTATCGCGATAGCTGTCGATCATACACATCGTATGTATATCTGCATTGCGCATCACATACTCCACCTCGGTCACCTTATAATTTGTATTTACCGTCACCAACACAGCATCCAACTTCGCCGTAGCAAAGAATACTGTGATCCAGTCAGGGTGGTTATTTGCCCAGATTCCGACTTTAGAGTCTCTTTGAACACCTATCTCGCGGAGTGCAGAGGCTAGATTATCGACGCGTTGATTGAACTCTGCGTATGTATACCTAATACCTTTATATGGTGAAACAAGGTACTCTTTATCTGGAGTCTCCTTTGCCCACTTCTCAAGGATCGATCCTAATGTGTATTCTATTAATTCCATCTAATTATTTGCATTGGTTTAAATTATATACGTATAAAACAAAAGTAGCTATTTTATTTTATAAAACAGCTACTTTTTACACTAAAATTATACCTTAAATGCCTCTATCATACGACAAAACCACCTATTTGCGCTCTTGCCATAGGCGAGTCATATCCTCCAAGCTCTTACCCTTGGTCTCAGGAACCCATTTCCAAACAAATATTATCGACAAGAGACAGAACATTGCATAGATCAAATACGTTCCACCTAAACTCCACTCCGATAGCGGAATAAAGGTCGATGATACCGCATAATTAGCCAACCATTGAGCTGCAACAGCGATTGCCACAGCCTTTCCACGAATAGTATTTGGGAAGATCTCCGAGATAAGAACCCAGCAGATCGGCCCCCACGACATCATAAATGAAGCGGTATAGATCACAATAAATACAAGTGCAGTAACGCCAATCTGATCCATGAACGATAGAGTGCCAAGTGCCACCATACCGATCAACATTCCAACAGATCCAACGATAAGAAGAGGCTTACGACCCCACTTGTCAACTGTCAAGATAGCAATGACCGTAAATAGAATATTTACAATACCCATAACAACAGTCTGCAACATCGCAACATCACCCGTAGCACCCATATTCTCGAATATACGAGGGGCGTAATACAATACAACGTTGATTCCGATAGCCTGCTGGAAGATCGACAACAAGATTCCAATCACAACCACCGCAACTCCAAATGAGAATAGTGGTTGATTCTTCTCGCGAGTTGTGATCTTGATATCCTCCAAAATCTGTTTCGCTGTAGATGCTCCATTGATACGCGTAAGAACCACAAGTGCATCCTTCTCGCGACCCATCATCGCCAAATATCGCGGTGTCTTAGGGACAAGCAACAGCAACAATCCAAAGAGACTAGCTGGAGCAGCCTCGCTAAGGAACATTCGTCGCCATCCGATCTCGACCATCGCCTCAGCACCCTCCAAAGAGTTTTTGATCGAGTAGTTGACAAAATAGACAACCAACATACCGAAGATAATGGCAAATTGGTTACATGAAACAAGTGTTCCACGAATATGCGCTGGAGCTAACTCCGCGATATACATCGGGCAGACTGCCGAGGCGAGTCCCACACCGATTCCACCAATAACACGATAGATATTAAAGGCAACAAGAAGATTTGCCGATGGTTCACCATACGTAAAGAATAAAAACTCAGGGTTAAAAGATCCCAGAGCCGACAAAAAGAATAGGCAAGCTGCAATAATTAGCGAGTTGCGACGACCAAATCTATTTGCCAAGAGTCCCGACAAAGCACCTCCGATGATACACCCTGCAAGGGCACTCGATGCCGTCATTCCATGCATAGATGCTGTATACTCAAAATCCTTAGCACCTTGGAAGAATTGTTGAAGAGCCTGCTCAGCACCCGAGATCACCGCTGTGTCATATCCGAAGAGGAGACCTCCGAGGATCGCGACAGCTGTAATACCTACAAGGTAGAGCGTGCTTCCATTTTCGTTATTTTTCATAATTTTTGGTTGTAGTGGTTGATATTATAATATGCACGCATGGGTTTTAAATCCCATGCGCGCACCTCCATAATTTTTTATAATTTAATTAGTCTCCGATAAAATTTTCCAAGCAGTCCCATTTGAGATACGAAATTGAAAATTTCGTCATCCTGAACTTAATTCAGGATCTCCCGAATTTCGCCAAAGGCGGAATCTCGGGAACATCATCAAACTTAAACAGATTCTTAATTCTCAACCTACTCTCTTCGTGCCCGAGATTTAGTTTCACTAAATTCGGGAGATCCTGAATCAAGTTCAGGATGACGAATCCGTTGGATTCGATAACATGGTACCAATTAAAATTACCGCTATTATCTTTATCGGATACTAATAACCTATTTTTAGATATACATATTAACTAGAGTCTCATATAGCTCCTGCTTGCCACTGATCTGCTTTGGCTCGCCGTTTGCGCGTGCATAAGCAGCAACATCCTCCAACGACAACTTACCAGCTACAAACTCAGCACCCTTACCCTCAGAGTATGAAGCGTAACGATCTGTAAGCATCTTCTCATAATCAGAGTTCTCCAACAAATCAGCTGCACACAACAATCCGCGAGCGAAGATATCCATTCCCGAGATGTGAGCGATGAATAGATCCTCTGTATCTGTAGAGTTACGACGAGGCTTAGCATCGAAGTTTGTACCTCCACCTTGGATTCCACCACCACGAAGAATAACCATCATCGCCATTGTGATGTCGTAGATATCTACTGGGAACTGATCTGTATCCCAACCATTTTGGTAATCTCCGCGGTTAGCGTCGATAGATCCCAACATCCCTGCATCTACGGCGCACTGCAACTCATGCTCAAATGTATGACCAGCAAGTGTTGCGTGGTTAACCTCGATATTTACCTTGAAATCATTCTCCAAACCGTGAGCCTTCAAGAATCCGATAACAGTCTCTGTGTCAACATCATATTGGTGCTTCATTGGCTCCATTGGCTTAGGCTCGATAAGGAAGTTACCCTTGAAGCCCTTTGAGCGAGCATAGTCACGTGCCATTGTAAGCATACGAGCCATATTCTCCTTCTCCAACTTCATGTTTGTATTTAGGAGGCTCATATAACCCTCACGACCGCCCCAGAATACGTAGTTCTCACCACCCAACTCAATAGTTGCGTCGATAGAGTTCTTGATCTGCAACATTGCGCGAGCTGCTGCATCGAAATCAGGGTTTGTAGATGCACCATTCATATAACGAGCTGGAGAGAATACATTTGCAGTTCCCCAAAGTAGCTTGATTCCTGTCTCTGCCTGCTTCTGCTTTGCATATGCAACGATCTGCTTCAAGTTAGCCTCATACTCTGCGATAGAGTCACCCTCCTCGATTAGGTCGATATCGTGGAAACAGTAGTACTCGATACCCATCTTTGTCATGAACTCGAAACCAGCATCCATCTTATTCTTAGCGCGCTCCAAAGCTGTATTGCCAGCTTTCCACTCCTGCTTCAAAGTTCCTGGGCCGAACTGATCGCCACCCTCAGCGCACAATGTGTGCCACCAAGCCATTGAGAATTTGAACCAATCCTTCATCTTCTTTCCATAGACAACCTGCTCTGGATTATAGTAGCGGAATGCTAGTGGATTCTTTGATGCTGGACCCTCGAACTGAATCTTCTCGATAGCTGGGAAATAGATTTTCTGTGACATAGTCTTTAATTTTTATGTGATTTATTTTATATTTTATTATTGTAACTCTCTCTCTAATTGTGATTTCCAACTCTGGTATGCCGCCTCAAGAGCCTCTTTCTCTGCCTCGATCGGGGTGATCTGCTCCAACTTTTCAAGCGATGCAAATGCCTCCTCTCTCGAAGAGTACAGTCCAGCTCCGAGTGCTCCGCCACGCGCTGCACCCAACGCACCATCGGTGTTATAGAGCTCAATCTGCGCTCCACAAAGTGTCGAGAGTGATTGGCGGAAGAGTGGGCTAAGGAATAGATTCGCCTTGCCTGCACGTATAATATTTGGTTTAAGACCCATCTCGCGCATAATATCAATTCCATATCGGAACGAGAATGCGATACCCTCCTGCGTAGCACGAAGGACATGAGCCAATGAATGTATATTAAAATCTACACCCGACACACCCCCCTTCGTATATCTATTCTCAAGGACGCGCTCCGCTCCATTACCAAATGGAAGGACTACAACACCTCCCGACCCTACAGGGGCAGAGGCTGCAAGCTCATTGATCTCATCGTAGCTCAAATGCGATGCAAAGTTACGACGCACCCAAGCATTGGCGATTCCCGTACCATTGATACACAACAGAACTCCATATCGAGGATCATCGTGAGTATGATTCACATGCAAGAATGGATTAACACGAGATTTTGGGTCGCCCTGCGGAGTGTCAATCACTCCATAGACAACGCCACTCGTACCTCCCGTAGCTGCGATCTCTCCAGCTGCCATCACATTCAACGAGAATGCGTTGTTTGGTTGGTCTCCAGCGCGATATGCGATCGGAGTACCCTCCTTGATCCCTATCAAAGACTCTGCGGCAGCGTTTGTGCGAGCTTGAACTCCAATTGCGATACCACCATCAGCGATCATCTCTGTTGGTATTCCATAGTTTTCAGCGACAAAATCCGCTCGCTGATCCTCCTTGAAATCCCAAAGGATTCCCTCCGAAAGTCCAGTGTTTGTAGTTGAGATATCTCCCGACAACTTATATGCGATATAGTCTCCAGGTAGCATCATCTTGTAGATACGCGCAAAGATCTCGGGCTCATTCTCTTTGACCCATTTTAGCTTCGAGGCTGTAAAGTTACCAGGGGAGTTCAATAAATGCTCTTTGCAACACTCCTCTCCCAACTCCTCATACGCCCTGTTTCCGATCTCAACGGCACGCGAATCACACCAAATAATCGCCTTGCGAAGTGGCTTGCCATCTCTGTCAACCACCACCAAACCGTGCATCTGGTAGCTAATTCCAATAGATGCGATCTTCGAGATATCTGCCGACTCACCGATCTGAGAGATACCATCCTTAACGTATCCCCACCACATATCGGGGTCTTGCTCAGCCCAACCACTCTGCGCTGCATATATCTCCATCTCTTGCGATGGGTTAGTTGCCGAAGCGACACATCGCCCCGACTCAATCTCCATCAACGACACCTTGATCGATGATGATCCTATATCAATTCCTAAACTATACATAGAAGTTATTTTATCTGTTTATCTACGTTGTAATAAATCGGGTTATCTCTTTGTCTCTTGTTTCGACTCTGAAAGAGTCGTCATCCTGAACTTGATTCAGGATCTCCCGAATTGCGCCAAAGGCGTAATCTCGGGAACATTGTCAAATGTTTCAACACCCTAATTATATGTTGTCTTTGTGCCCGAGATTTAGTTTCACTAAATTCGGGAGATCCTGAATCAAGTTCAGGATGACGAATCCGTTGGATTCGCTAACGTGGTGCCAATTTAAATCGACCACTACTGTTTATATCTGTTATTATATGGAGATAGAGGTGTGTATACCTCTCCTCTCTCCCTTTTTATATGCCGACACATTTAGCATGAAGTATTCAGCAGGTTTATGTGCCACGCCTCGCTGCTTTACCCCTGTTGGTTTCAAGATTCCTGCTCCAAGAATCTTCTTTCGAAAGTTGCGATTGTCGATATTAACCCCCATCACCACCGAGTGCAGATCCTGCAACTCTCGAATTGTGAATTTGCGAGGTAAAAGCTCAAATGCAATGGTGGAGTGTTCGAACTCTCTTCGCATAACACTCAACGAATGGTCGAGAATCTGAGAGTGATCCATCGCTAAGTTGTCAATCTCGTCATATTTGTACCATTGTGCCCCCTTTCGGGCGGTATGTTTGAGTATCTTTGGTGTGATCTGCACAAGTGCATAGTAGCCAACAGTGACAACTCGATTTGTCTTGATGTTATAGAACTCCGTAATCCAATTCAACTCCTCACCAGCCACTCGGTCGGGGTTCGAAAAGATATCGGTTTGTTGTAGGTATACGCTCTCTAGTCCAGTACTCTCTAGCAAGACTCTACGCGCTGCATTGGGGAGAGTCTCGTTTTCGAGGATCATACTGCCAGGGAGTTTTAGTCGTGTATGGTCGGTGTTATAACTCGATGATTTACGTTGTTTTACAAGTAGAACCTTAAGTCCGTCGTTGTCGTATCCGAATATAACACAATCGACCGATAATGAGTTATTAGTCTCAATAGTCATTGTCTTGAAGTTTTAAGTCTTGTGGTTAAGACAAAGATAATACGATAATTTGGGAATTGCAAACTTATCGTACTTTTTACGCTAACTATTAATAACATTTTTTCCAACAAAAGATTAGGAAATAGATCGAAAATGTTTTACCTTTGTGGCGTAGAATAATATTATAAAATAAACCGAGGTTCGACACGCGAGCCTCAAATGATGAAAAAGATGGAGACAAAAGAGTTAAAGTTAGCGAAGAGGGTAGCTCTCGTAGCACACGACAACATGAAATGCGATCTTGCGGAGTGGGTAGATTGGAACGCTTCAACACTCTGTAAACACCCGATGGTATGTACAGGAACAACGGGTAAGATGGTCGAAAAGACACTAGTAAACAATCAGATAGATTCAAAACATCGCGATGGTGAGCCTTCGAAGGCTCTCATGCCGTTGGATATAACACTACTCAAATCGGGTCCACTTGGAGGTGACCAGCAGCTTGGTTCAATGATCGTTGATGGTCAGATCTCAGCTCTTATATTCTTCTGGGATCCTATGTCGGCGCAGCCACACGATGTGGATGTTAAGGCGTTGTTGCGTTTGGCAACACTGTACAATGTGCCTACAGCGATCAACCGCTCGACAGCCGATTATCTAATCTCTTCGCCACTCTTCTCAACGGATGAGTATGAGCCAGTGGTAAAGGATTATAAGGCGTATATCGAACGAGTTCTGAAGTAATAGATGAAAAAGATGAGAGAGGGTGGCTAACTTAACGGTTTAGCCACCCTCTTTGCTGTTTATTTGTATTGTTAGATCCCTCTCTTTCAGCAATCTCTTCTGAGGGATGTTCCACGCGGAACGTTATAGGAAAGCTATTTTATTAGTGTCCAATAAAACTTTTCTAGCAGTCACACTTGAGATACGTTCCGCAAGGAACGTCATTCTGAACTTGTTTCAGGATCTCTACATCATCGATTAAAGAGACATTTCAGAGATTCTGAAACAAGTTCAGAATGACGAAATTAAAAATTTCGTATCTCAAGTGGGACTGCTAGAAAACATCGAATGTTGAAATTATTTTTTAGCGGTTGTCGTCTCCTCGCCCTTCCAGTCGAATAGATCCAAGGCACAAGCCGCCTCCATAGATGCAATTTGACCCTTATCGGTTGTGTCGGCAACCACAGCGGCAAAGAACTGCTCGAAATCCGAATACTCGTTATCGACTTTGCGAGCAAGGCATTTATAGAATGCTCGACGCTGCTGACGCGTTAGATCTTTCGGGAGTCGACCCTCCTTAACAAGCTCGCGATATGGATAGATATGCTGCATATTCGCACCATCGGCATCCAGCTGCTCAACAATGGCGGTAGTTACAAATGTGTCGATCGTCTCGCCCATATCAGGAAGTGCCAAAATGTTGGCATAGAGAGGGTAGGCACTCTCAATATCTTCGGTGACACCTCCCGTAAAGATAAGAAATTCCGCATCCGACAACTCTTCAAGATAGACCATCTCGCGATATTCGTGTAGTGCGCGTCGCATGGTCTTGCGTTGTTCGTGCGTCCACTCCGATTTTGTCGTTGTGCAGGCGATAAGTGTGATTGCTGCGAGTGCAAGCAGAGTTGAATAGAGTCTCTTTTTCATATTTGTTATTTTGTTTATATGTTTTTCGACTCTTGGTGCAAACTGCGTGCCATTTTTATGCCCCATTAATTTGTCTTTTTTATCCGTTAAGATACGCTCCAACGCCGACAAATGAGAGAAAGCTGCGGAAAGTGGAGAAAAACAAAGAAAATCAGCGCATTAGGTGTCGAAAAAGATGATAAAAGTTGGTTGTTAAAAAAATAATAACTATCTTTGCAGTCCAATTGGGATTGAAGTCTTCAATTGGGCGAGAAAATTAATAACAAATTAAAGGACAAAACGTTAAAATGCCAACTATTCAACAGTTAGTAAGAAACGGCCGAGTTAAATTGGAGTACAAGAGTAAATCTCCAGCCTTGGCAGCATGTCCACAGCGCCGCGGTGTATGTACTCGTGTTTACACGACAACACCAAAGAAGCCAAACTCGGCTATGCGTAAAGTGGCACGTGTTAGATTGACAAACGGCAAGGAGGTCAACGCCTACATCCCAGGAGAGGGCCATAACTTGCAAGAGCACAGTATCGTATTGGTACGCGGTGGTCGTGTAAAAGACCTTCCAGGAGTTCGTTACCACTTGGTTCGTGGAGCACTCGACTCAGCAGGAGTTGATGGACGACACCAACGTCGCTCAAAGTACGGTACTAAGAGACCTAAACCAGGTGCACCAGCAGCTGCAGCAGGAAAGAAAAAGAAGTAATTAACAGATTTAGAAAACAGTAGTTTTAAAAAGCAATGAGAAAAGCTAAGCCAAAAAAGCACATTCTACTTCCCGATCCTAAGTTCGGCGACTGCGAGGTGACTCGTTTCGTGAACAACCTTATGTTGGACGGAAAGAAGAGTATTGCTTACACAATCTTCTACGATTCGTTGGAGCTTGTAAGCAAGAAGATGAAGGATGCTGAGAAATCTCCACTAGAGGTCTGGAAACAGGCTCTTGAGAATATCACACCCCAAGTCGAAGTTAAGTCGAAGCGTATCGGTGGTGCGACATTCCAGGTTCCAATGGAGGTTCGTCCAGAGCGCAAGACTTCAATATCTATGAAAAACCTTGTTCTTTACTCTCGCAAGCGCGCTGGAAAGTCTATGGCAGAGAAACTATCGGCTGAGATCGTCGATGCTTACAACCAGCAGGGAGCATCTTTCAAACGTAAAGAGGAGATGCACCGTATGGCTGAGGCTAACAAGGCATTTGCTCACTTCAGATTTTAATTTTTAGTATACCTATTAATATATATAGAAGAGAAGCAAATGGCAAGAGATCTTAAATATACTCGTAACTTCGGTATCATGGCTCACATTGATGCTGGAAAAACAACCACTTCGGAGCGTATCCTGTTCTACACAGGAAAGACTCACAAAATCGGAGAGGTTCACGATGGTGGCGCAACTATGGACTGGATGGTTCAGGAGCAGGAGCGCGGTATCACTATCACATCTGCTGCAACAACAGCGTTCTGGGACTATAAGGGAAAGCAATATCAGATGAACCTTATCGACACCCCAGGTCACGTTGACTTTACTGTCGAGGTAGAGCGTTCATTGCGCGTTCTTGACGGTGCTGTAGCAACATTCTGTGCTGTAGGTGGTGTTGAGCCACAGTCTGAGACCGTATGGCGTCAGGCAGATAAGTACAATGTACCACGTATGGGTTACGTCAACAAGATGGATCGTACAGGTGCTGATTTCGCTGCAGTATGTCAGCAGATCAAAGAGAACTTCGGTGCGAAGGCTCTTCCAGTTGTACTTCCTATCGGTGCAGAGGATAAGTTCGAGGGACTTATCGACCTAGTGTATAACAACGCTATTTACTATTACGACGATAAGACAGTTCGTGACAACTTCGAGATCCGCGAGATCCCAGCTAATATGGCCGAGGAGGCTGCTGCTGCTCGTGCGGAGCTTATTGAGGAGGTTGCTGCAACTGACGATGCGTTGATGGAGAAGTTCTTTGAGGATCCAGATTCAATCACACCAGAGGAGCTTTTGGCTGCTATCCGTGTGGCTACAATCGATATGCAGATCGTTCCAATGTTGTGTGGTTCTTCATTCCACAACAAGGGAGTTCAGAAACTTCTTGATTATATCATGGCATTCTTGCCATCTCCACTTGATCTTCCAGCGGTTACAGGTACTAACCCTAAGACTGATGAGGAGGAGGAGCGTCCAGCAACTTCTGATGCACCGTTCTGTGGATTGGCATTTAAGATCGCTACCGATCCTTTCGTAGGTCGTTTGGCTTTCGTTCGTGTATACTCTGGTAAGTTGGATGCAGGTTCTTACGTTTTGAATGCACGTAGCGGAAAGCGCGAGCGTATCAGCCGTATCTACCAGATGCACGCTAACAAGCAGAACCCAATGGAGACTGTAGAGGCAGGAGATATCTGTGCAGCTGTAGGATTCAAGGAGATCCGTACTGGAGATACTCTATGTGCTGAGAATGCACCATTGTGCCTAGAGCAGATGACATTCCCAGAGCCAGTTATCGGACTTGCTGTTGAGCCTAAGACTCAGAAGGATGTTGATAAGTTGGGAATCGCTTTGTCGAAACTTGCTGAGGAGGATCCAACATTTACAGTTCATACTGACGAGGATTCAGGTCAGACCGTAATTAGCGGAATGGGTGAGCTTCACCTTGACATCATTGTTGACCGTCTACGTCGCGAGTTCAACGTTGAGATCAACCAGGGAGCACCTCAGGTTAACTACAAGGAGGCTTTGACTACAACAGTTCAGCATCGTGAGGTATTCAAGAAGCAGACTGGAGGTCGTGGTAAGTTTGCAGATATCATCTTCGAGATCGGGCCAGCTGAGGAGGGTCAAACAGGACTTATCTTCGTTGACGAGGTTAAGGGTGGTAACATCCCTAAGGAGTTTATCCCAGCGGTACAGAAGGGATTCAACTCTGCAATGGCAAACGGAGCTTTGGCAGGTTATGTGATCGACTCAATGAAGGTAACTTTGAAGGATGGATCTTTCCACCCAGTCGATTCAGATCAGCTATCATTTGAGATCTGTGCTCGTAACGGTTTCCGCGTAGCTGCTCCAAAGGCAGGTTCGGTAATCATGGAGCCAATCATGAATGTAGAGGTTGTTACTCCAGAGGAGTCTATGGGAGATATCATCGGTGACTTGAACAAGCGTCGCGGTCAGATCTCAGGAATGGAGTCTAAGGGTACAGCTCGCGTGGTTAAGGCTAAGGTGCCACTTTCAGAGATGTTTGGTTACGTAACAGTATTGCGTACTATCTCATCTGGTCGTGCAACATCTTCAATGGAGTTCGCTCACTTCGAGGAGGTTCCTAAGAACCTTGCAACGGAGATCATTGAGAAGTCAAGTGGTAAAGTTAAGGGATTAGAATAGTAAATAGATATGAATCAGAAGATTAGAATCAAACTTAAGTCTTTCGACCACAATCTCGTTGATAAATCATCAGAGAAGATCGTTAAGACTGTGACTAGCACTGGCGCAACCGTAAGCGGCCCTGTACCATTGCCAACACGCAAACAGATATTCACTGTAAACCGTTCAACCTTCGTTAATAAGAAGGCTCGCGAGCAGTTCCAGTTGTGCACATTTAAGCGTGTGCTTGATATCTACTCATCAACTCCAAAGACAATTGATGCTTTGATGAAGTTGGAGCTTCCTTCAGGAGTAGAGGTAGAGATCAAAGTCTGATAACGTAGTTTTTGCAGCGGCGATTTTTGGCACTTCCCTCCGCTTTCAAATGCTCACGTACATTTAGTACGCTCCGCTTTGAAATGCTCGCGAAGCCCCAAAACTCATCCACCGCAAAAACTCCCCAAAAGACTAAATAATGTAAAATAGGCGACGTGTTCGCCACAACGATAAATGTTCAATCGAGGGGTTTACCCCGCCGGAAGGAGATAAACCTCTCGATTTTCATCAATCACTTTTTTATAACAAACGTAATTCGACAAAAATGTCAGGACTAATTGGAAAGAAAATCGGAATGACTTCCGTTTACAGTGCCGAGGGTAAGAACATACCATGCACTGTCATTGAGGCTGGTCCGTGTGTAGTTACGCAAATCAGAACACTCGAAGTAGATAGCTACGAGGCTGTTCAGATTGCCTATGACGACAAGAGTGAAAAGCACACCAGCAGCAGTTTGTTAGGACACTTCAAGAAGGCAGGTACTACTCCTAAACGCCAAATGGCAGAGTTTAAGAGTATCACCGACGTAAACCTTGGAGATCAGATCACAGTAGACATCTTCACAGAGGAGGATTGGGTCGATGTGACAGGAATCTCAAAGGGACGCGGCTTCCAGGGAGTTGTTAAACGCCATGGATTTGCTGGAGTGGGTGGAGCTACTCACGGTCAGCACAACCGTCAGCGTAAGCCAGGTTCGCTTGGTGCATCGTCTTATCCATCACGTGTCTTCAAGGGCAAGCGTCTTCCAGGACAGTATGGTGGAGATCAGGTTAAGGTTCTTAACTTGAAAGTATTAAAGGTAATCCCTGAGAGCAACCTAATTTTGGTTAAGGGTTCTATCCCAGGGGCTAAGGGTTCTTATTTAACAATTGAGAAGTAGAGAATGGAATTAGCTGTATTAAACACACAAGGAATTGAGACAGGACGTAAAGTAGTACTTTCGGATGCTGTCTTCGGCGTGGAGGCTAATGACCACGCGATCTACCTCGACGTAAAGCAATATCTTGCAGATCAGCGTCAGGGTACTCACAAGTCTAAGCAGCGTAACGAGGTTGCAGGTTCAACTCGTAAGCTAAAGAAGCAAAAGGGTACTGGTGGAGCACGTTGCGGTAGCATCAAGTCGCCATTGTTCGTAGGTGGAGGTCGTGTATTCGGACCACAGCCACGCGACTACCACTTCAAGCTAAATAAGAAGCTAAAGCAGTTGGCTCGTCGTAGCGCATTGACTTACAAGGCTCAAGCAGGTGCAATCAGCGTAGTTGAGATGCTCTCATTGGAGGCTCCAAAGACTAAGGCTGCAATCGCAATGGTAGAGGCATTGAAAGTTTCAGATAAGAAGGTATTGTTGGTTTTGCCAGAGTCAAACCCAAATCTTCAACTATCTGTACGCAACTTGCCATATGTAAAGACTATCCTAGCACAGAACGTTAACACTTATGAGGTTATGAACTGTTCAGCTTTGGTAATGGTCGAGGGTGCGGAGAACGTATTGAATGTAATGTTAGCTTAAACGTACTGAAGAAATGGAAATTATTATTAAGCCGGTTTTAACCGAGAAGATGACGATTCAGGGCGAAAAGTTGAATCGCTACGGTTTTATTGTTGATGTACGTGCCAACAAGATACAGATCCGCAACGCAGTGGAGCAGATGTACAATGTGGTAGTTACCGACGTAAACACATGTAACTACATGGGAAAGACTAAGAGCCGTTTCACAAAGGCTGGTCTTTTGGTAGGTCGCTCAAATAACTTCAAGAAGGCTATTGTCACATTGAAGGATGGAGATACCATTGATTTTTACAGTAATATCTAAGAGAAGATGGCAGTAAGAAAGTTTAAACCAGTAACACCTGGTACAAGACATAAGATCATCGGGACATTTAGTGAGATCACTACATCAACTCCCGAAAAGTCGTTGCTTAGCGTAAAGAAGAGCTCAGGAGGACGTAACAATTCAGGTAAGATGACAGTTCGCTACATCGGTGGTGGACACAAGCAGATGTACCGTAACGTTGACTTCAAGCGTGCTAAGGATGGCATGACTGCAACTGTAAAGTCAGTGGAGTATGATCCAAACCGTACAGCTCGTATCGCACTTATCGCTTATGCAGATGGTGAGAAGAGCTATATCTTGGCTCCAAACGGATTGCAGGTAGGACAGACAGTAATGAGTGGTGCAGGAGTTGCTCCAGAGGTAGGTAACACACTGTTGCTTTCGGAGATTCCACTCGGAACTATCATCCACGCAATCGAACTATACCCTGGTCAGGGTGCTGCAATGGCACGCTCAGCAGGTTCATACGCTCAACTATTGGCTCGTGAGGGTAAATATGCAATTATCAAATTGCCTTCAGGAGAGACTCGTATGGTACTTATCACTTGTCGTGCAACTATCGGAGTTGTTTCGAATGCCGACCACCAGCTTGAGAGCTCTGGTAAGGCAGGTCGCCGCAGGTGGTTAGGTCGTCGCCCAAGAAACCGAGGTGTTGTGATGAATCCAGTAGATCACCCTATGGGTGGTGGTGAGGGACGCTCATCTGGAGGACATCCACGTTCACGTAAAGGTTTGCTTGCTAAGGGATACAAGACACGTAATCCTAAGAAGACGACCTCTAAGTTTATTATTTCAAAGAAGAAAAAATAATTAAATAGAGTACATAATGAGCCGTTCATTAAAAAAAGGACCATTTATCGACCCAAAGCTTGATTCACGCGTAATGGCACAAGCTGAGAGCAATAAGAAGTCCGTAATAAAGACCTGGTCACGTGCAAGTATGATCTCGCCAGATTTCGTAGGTCAGACGATAGCCGTACACAACGGAAATAAGTTTATCCCAGTTTACGTAACTGAGAACATGGTTGGTCACAAGCTAGGAGAGTTTGCTCCAACACGTAACTTCCGTGGACACGGTGGAAACAAGAAAAAATAGTTAAGAAATGGGTGCAAGAAAATCAAATATGGCCGCTGCTTATAAGGCGGAGAAGAAGCAGAAAGCGATAGCTATTATGCGTGACTGCCCTACATCTCCACGTAAGATGCGTTTGGTAGCTGATATCATCCGTAATGTTGAGATTAACAAGGCATTGGGTATCCTACGTTACTCAAAGAAGGAGGCTTCGATCCGTATGGAGAAGTTGCTTCGTTCTGCGATTACAAACTGGGAGACAAAGAACCCATCGGAGAGATTGGAGGATACTCAACTCTGCGTTAAGGAGGTCTTTGTTGACGGAGGTAGAATGTTGAAGCGTATACAGGCAGCTCCTCAGGGACGCGCACACCGTATCCGTAAGCGTTCAAACCACGTGACTATCGTAGTTGATAAAATGGTAACCGTAGAAAAAAAGTAAGCAATGGGACAGAAAGTAAATCCAATATCAAATCGTCTTGGTATCATCAAAGGTTGGGATTCTAACTGGTTTGGTGGTCGCAACTTCTCAGAGAAGTTGGTAGAGGACGCTAAGATTCGTAAGTACCTTGACGTTCGTTTGGCTAAAGCTAGTATCTCGAAGATCATCATCGAGCGTAGCTTGAAGCTGGTTACGGTTACAATCTCAACTGCTCGCCCAGGTATCATCATTGGAAAGGGTGGATCTGAGGTAGATAAGTTGAAGGAGGAGTTGAAGAAACTTACCGGCAAAGAGGTTCAGATCAATATCTTCGAGGTAAAGCGTCCTGAGTTGGATGCTGTAATCGTAGGTCGCAATATCGCTCGTCAGTTGGAGGGTCGTGTATCGTTCCGCCGTGCTATCAAGACTACTATCGCTGCAACAATGCGTATGGGAGCTGAGGGTATCAAGGTTCAGGTATCAGGTCGTGTAGGTGGCGCAGAGATGGCACGCTCGGAGACAGTTAAAGAGGGACGTATTCCACTTCACACATTCCGTGCTGATGTAGACTACTCTCTAACAGAGGCCTTGACAAAGGTTGGAATCTTGGGAGTCAAGGTTTGGATCTGCCAAGGTATCGTCTATGGCAAGCGTGATTTGTTTGAGATCGCAGGAGCTGCAGCTCAGCGTGGTGGAAACCAGCAGGGTGGCAACGAGCGTGGAGATCGTTCAGATCGTCGTGATCGTCGCGGTGCTCGTCCAGATCGCAAGCGTCGCAATAATAATAGTAAGTAAGTAGGACCTTTTAAAGCAAAAGTAAAATGTTACAGCCAAAAAAGACCAAGTTTAGAAGAATGCAGAAGGGTCGTATGAAGGGTATAGCTCAAAGAGGTAACCAACTTTCATACGGATCATTTGCGATCAAAGCGTTGGAGTCTACGTGGATCACAGGTCGTCAGATCGAGGCAGCACGTCAGGCTATCACACGTCACATGAAGCGTGAGGGTCAGTTGTGGATCCGCATCTTCCCTGACAAACCAATCACTAAGAAGCCAGCCGAGGTACGTATGGGTAAGGGTAAGGGTAATCCAGAGGGATTCGTAGCACCAGTTACCCCAGGTCGTATCCTCTTCGAGGCAGAGGGAGTATCTTTGGAGATTGCACGCGAGGCTCTTCGTTTGGGAGCTCAGAAGTTGCCAATCACAACGAAGTTCGTCGTACGTCGTGACTACGTTGAAACAATTTAAGGATTAGAAGAAGATGAAAATTGCAGAAATAAAGGATCTTTCGGTGAAAGATTTGCAGGAGCGTATCGAGGCATCGAAGGCAGAGCTTTCGAAGTTGAAGATTCAGCACGCGATCTCACCTATCGAGAACCCTTCACTAATTAAGAAATCTCGCAGAGATATAGCTCTTATGCTGACTGTTTTGGGCGAGAAAACCGCAAAATGTTAATTACCACTATGGAAAGAAATCTTAGAAAAGAGCGTATTGGGGTAGTTGTCAGCGCAAAAATGGAGAAGACCATCGTCGTAGCAGTAGCACGTAAGGTGAAGCACCCAATCTATGGTAAGTTCGTAAACAAAACTACAAAGTTTGCAGCTGAGTGCCTAGATGAGAGCGTTAAGGAAGGCGACACCGTTCGTATTATGGAGACCCGTCCGTTGAGCAAGACGAAACGATGGAGATTAGTACAAATCATTGAAAGAGCTAAGTAGTTATGATACAACAAGAGAGTAGACTCGCAGTAGCTGACAACAGTGGCGCAAAGGAGGTACTTTGTATCCGCGTTCTTGGAGGTACGAAGCGTCGTTACGCATCTGTAGGCGATAAGATCGTCGTGTCAGTAAAGAGTGCCTCACCTTCGGGCGATGTAAAGAAGGGTACTGTCTCAAAGGCAGTAATCGTAAGAACAAGTAAGGAGATTCGTCGACCAAATGGTTCATATATCCGTTTCGATGACAACGCCGTTGTTCTCCTAAATAATCAAGGTGAGATGCGTGGTACTCGTATCTTTGGCCCTGTAGCTCGCGAGCTACGTGACCAATTTATGAAGATCATCTCTTTGGCACCTGAGGTATTGTAATAATAAAAACACATTTCAGATATGTCAGTGAAATTACATATTAAGAAGGGGGACTTGGTTCAGGTCATCGCAGGTGATAGCCGTGGAGAGCAGGGCAAGATCTTGTCGGTAGACATTCAGAAGCAACGTGCCATCGTCGAGGGTGTAAACCTCGTGAAGAAGGCTCAGAAGCCTAGCGCGGAGAACCCTCAAGGAGGTATTGTTGAGCAGGAGGCTGCTTTGCACATCTCAAATCTGCAGCTTATCGATCCACAGAGTGGCAAACCTACTCGTACTGGTCGCAAGCTCAATGCAGAGGGTAAATTAGTTCGTTACTCTAAAAAAACTGGGGAGGAGATCAAATAATGGCATACGTTCCAACACTTAAAACACAGTATAAGGAGCAGATCGTAGCTGCACTTATGAAGGAGTTTGGGTACTCAAGCGTTATGGAGTGCCCTCGCCTCGAGAAGATCGTTATCAATCAGGGTATGGGTCAGGCAGTGGCAGATAAGAAACTTATCGACGTTGCTCAGGCTGAGCTTACTCAGATCACAGGACAGAAAGCGGTACAGACAAAGTCTCGCAAGGATATCTCTAACTTCAAGTTGCGTAAGGGTATGCCAATCGGTGTACGTGTAACACTTCGCGCTAACAAGATGTATGAGTTCATGGAGAGATTGGTTGCAGTAGCTTTGCCACGTGTTCGTGACTTCAAGGGTATCAATGATAAGTTCGATGGTCAGGGTAACTATACTTTGGGTATCACAGAGCAGATCATCTTCCCTGAGATCGATATCGACAAGATCACTAAGATCTTCGGTATGGAGATTACATTCGTTACTACAGCGAAGAGCGACGAGGAGGGTTATGCACTTCTTAAGGCTTTCGGTCTTCCATTTAAAAACGCTAAAAACAACCAATAAGCTATGGCAAAAGAGTCAATGAAGGCACGCGAGGTAAAGCGTGAGAAGCTTGCTAAGCGTTACGCTCCAAAGCGTGAGGCGATTGCAGCCGCAGTTAAGGCAGGTGAGATGGATCATGAGGAGGCGTGGATCGCTCTTTCGAAGTTCCCTCGCAACTCGAATCCTATTCGTCAGCACAACCGTTGTAAGCTAACTGGTCGTCCAAAGGGTTATATGCGTCAGTTTGGTGTTAGCCGTATCCAGTTCCGTGAGATGGCCTCTAATGGTCTTATCCCAGGAGTAAAGAAGGCTAGCTGGTAGTATATTAAAAGAGGGGGGTATATGTATTTATCGTCTAGTGGCGATTGTGCAGAGCCCCCACTTTTTAAAATCTATTATTAGTGTCCGATAAAAATCCAACAAACCTTTGTAATGCACTGTAATATAATAGATTATATACGTTTGTAAAATTAGGAGCTTGCTTTTGCCGATAGTCCCATTTGAGGTACGAAATTGAAAATTTCGTCATCCTGAACTTGTTTCAGGATCTCAGCAAACGACAATGCAACCTATATAACATGCTAAAACACAATGGTTTAATTAATGATGCAGGGATCCTGAAACAAGTTCAGGATGACGAAATTTTCAATTTCGTATCTCAAAAGAGACTGCTGAAAAGTTTTATCGAACACTAATAAAAATCTATATTCGGATGAAATCGGAGGGTGTTCCAACTTTTATTTAGTTGTGGGGAGCCCGCACCAAGTTCGTTGCTTGGTAGATGAGTTGATCCTTATACGGGTCGAGATTTAAAGTAAGAGGTGAGTATACCTGCGAAAAGTGTTGCACATGTGCGATAACTTCGAGGTATGATGAATCATCCCAAACAGATCGAGATCAGAGACCTTATCTATTGTATATGGTGGTGGGCACTAACTTCGCCATCCATCATAGGGTTCAAGTGGGCTGAAAAAGGGGCATTGTGTCCCTCTTTGAGGTGGCATTTGGAAGCCAATAGTAGGGTAGCGAAGTGATGTTAGCGACAGTAGAATGTGTATGCTAACATTGTTGTTTTTATGGTGGGGCTGAAAATAATTTAAAAATTGTTAGGCTTAAATAGCTGATTATTCGAAAATTATGTTTATATTTGCCCACTTTTGTGCCTCTAATTATATGGTGCAAAGTACGTAAGGAGGTGGGTGAAGAGTGGTTGGCTATGGTTAATAACTTGATGCTTAGGTCTTTACGTTTAAATAATTTTAATAACTTATATTTTTAACTTTTAATTCATTATGACAGATCCAATAGCGGATTTTCTAACGAGAATTAGAAATGCGGTGAAAGCCAACCACAAGGTGGTTGAAGCTCCCGGTTCAAAAATGAAGCAGGAGATCACAAAGATCCTCCACGAGCAGGGTTACATCCTAGCTTACAAGTTCGACACAGATGAGAAGGGTCACCCTTCAATCAAGATCGCGCTTAAGTGGAATGCTCAGACAAAAACTAACGCCATCAAGGAGTTGAAGAGAGTGAGCCGTCCAGGTTTGCGCCAGTATGCCTCAGTAGGGGATATGCCTCGCGTAAAGAATGGTTTGGGTATCGCTATCCTATCAACATCTAAGGGAATCATGACAGATCAGGCTGCACGCCGCGAGAATGTCGGAGGTGAGGTTTTGTGCTACATTTTCTAATAGTAACAATTAAATCAAAGAATTACAATGTCAAGAATTGGTAAACAACCTGTAAACTTGCCAGCTGGTGTAACCGTAGAGGTTTTAGCAGGAAATGTGGTAAGCGTTAAAGGGCCACTTGGTACACTGAGCCAAAAGGTGGATTCAGATATCACAGTAGAGGTTGGCTCTTATACAGAGAAGGATTCAGAGAAGCAGATCCCAGCGGTTTTGATCTCTCGTCCAACAAATCAGCCACGTCACCGCTCAATGCATGGTCTTTACCGCGCGTTGATTAACAACATGGTGTTAGGAGTATCGAAAGGTTTCGAGATCAAGCAGGAGCTAGTCGGAGTAGGATTCAAGGCTGAGGCTAAGGGTCAGATCTTGGAGTTGAGCCTTGGTTACTCACACGATATCTATGTGATGCTTCCAAAGGAGGTCTCAGTAACAGCAGAAACAGTGAAGAAGGGTAACCCAATCGTAACCTTGAAGAGTATCGACAAGCAGTTGGTAGGTCAGGTAGCAGCAAAGATCCGTTCGTTGCGTAAGCCAGAGCCATATAAGGGTAAGGGTATCCGCTTTGTTGGCGAGCAGATTCGTCGTAAGGCAGGTAAGTCTGCAGGTGCTAAATAATAAAATAGGAGTCAATTTATGTCACTAAGTAAAGTAGATAGAAGATCGAGGATCAAGATGCGTATTCGCAAGATCGTAAGCGGTACCGCTGCGATGCCTCGTATGACTGTATTTCGTAGTAACAAGCAGATCTACGTGCAGTTCATTGACGACCTAGCAGGTGTAACTTTGGCAACAGCCTCTTCATTGGAGATCGCTGAGGCTGCTGCAGGTCAGAATAAGAAAGATGTTGCCGCAATGGTAGGAAAGCTAGCTGCAGAGCGTGCTTTGGCTAAGGGAATCTCAACGGTTGCTTTTGACCGTAATGGTTACCTCTACCACGGACGAGTTCAAGTGTTGGCTGATGCCGCTCGCGAGGGTGGTCTTAAATTCTAATAGGAGTTATGACAAACAGTAATATTAAAGTACGCACAAGCGACATCGAGCTAAAGGATAAACTCGTAAGCATCCAGCGTGTAACTAAGGTTACGAAGGGTGGTCGTACATTTACCTTCTCGGCAATCGTCGTAGTAGGAAATGAGAATGGCGTTGTTGGTTTTGGTTTGGGTAAGGCCTCTGAGGTTACTACAGCCATCGCTAAGGGCGTTGAAGATGCAAAGAAGAACTTGGTTAAGATACCTATCATCAACGGAACAATTCCTCACAAGCAGGAGATGCGTTATAGCGGTTCTGTAGTGATGGTTCGTCCAGCTGCTCCCGGAACTGGAATCATCGCAGGAGGTGCGATGCGTGCAGTGTTGGAGTCTGTAGGAATCAAGAATGTCTTGGCTAAGAGTAAGGGTTCATCTAACCCACACAACTTGGTAAAGGCTACAGTTGGAGCGTTGTGCGAGTTGCGTGATGCTTACTCAGTAGCTCAGGTTCGTGGTATTTCGATGACAAAGGTCTTTAACGGTTAATCTTAAGGAGGAATTATAATGTCAAGATTGAAAATCACACAGTACAGAAGTCGCAATGGCGCGACAGATCGTCAGCGCAAAAACCTCGACGCTTTGGGGCTACGCAAGATCAACATGACTGTTGAGCACGATGCTTCACCAATCATTTTGGGTATGGTAGAGCGCGTAAAGCACCTCGTTAAAGTCGAGGAGGTTAAATAAATTTTAACGTTTTAAGCTAATAAGTAAATGGAACTTAATAATCTAAAACCCGCTAAGGGTTCAACACACCACCAGAAACGTATCGGTCGTGGTGCAGGTTCAGGACACGGCGGCACAGCAACACGTGGACACAAGGGAGCTCAGTCTCGCTCGGGTTACTCACGTAAGTTGGGCTTCGAGGGAGGTCAGATGCCATTGCAGCGTCGTCTTCCTAAGTTCGGATTCACTAATATCAACCGCGTAGAGTTCAAGGCTATCAATCTTTCAACATTGGAGGATTTGGCAACTAAGAACTCTCTTACTGAGATCACATTCGAGGCGTTGCAGGCTGCAGGATTTGCTTCACGCAACGACAAGGTGAAGATCTTGGGTAATGGCTCAGTAAGTACAGCATTGAAGGTTACTGCACATGCATTCTCGAAGAGTGCAGAGGCTGCTATCGTCGCTGCTGGTGGATCAGTAGAGAAATTGTAGGTTACCTAAAAACCGAAAAAAATGAATACTTATATTATTGTTGGAATACTCTTTTTGGTTGTCGCAATCGTTTTGGGAACCAACAAAAAAGTAGTTGAGACTGTCAAGAATATATACAAGATTGAGGAGCTCCGCCAACGTGTAATCTACACGTTGGGAATCCTCCTTGTCTATCGTTTTGGTAGTTTTGTAGTCATTCCGGGTATCAACCCAAATCTTTTGGGTGAGGGGTCAGCATTAGCAAGTCAGATGGACAGCAATGGGCTTTTGGGTCTGCTGAACGTATTCTCTGGCGGTGCATTTGGTAATGCGTCCATCTTTGCGCTCGGAGTAATGCCTTATATCACCGCTTCGATCATTATTCAGTTGTTGGGTATGATGATACCTTACTTCCAGAAGATGCAGAAAGAGGGTGAGAGTGGGCGACGTAAGATGAACCAGTGGACAAGATTCCTTACAATCGGCGTATTGCTGTTGCAGGGTCCTGGTTATATTGCGAATCTTTTCAACCAAGTGCCTGCGGCATTCATCTATGGTAACTCATTCGGTTTCGTGCTATACGCTACAACCGTATTGATCGCTGGTACGATGTTTGTGATGTGGTTGGGTGAAAAGATCACCGATAAGGGTATCGGAAATGGTGTATCATTGATCATTATGATTGGTATCATTGCTCGCCTTCCGCACGCTCTATTGGCTGAGGTTAATGCTCGTTTCCAGACTTCAGATGGATCAGCTATCATGTTGATTTTGGAGTTGGTTGTCTTGTATTTGGTCTTTATGGCTACTATCGCCTTGGTTCAAGCGGTTCGCAAGATCCCGGTTCAATACGCTAAACGTATCGTAGGTAACAAGCAGTATGGTGGTGTTCGTCAGTACATCCCACTAAAGATGAATGCGGCAAACGTAATGCCAATCATCTTCGCTCAAGCCTTGATGTTTATCCCAATGCTATTCGTCGAAGTTGCTCCAGGTTTCGCTGGTGTATTTGCAGATGTTCGCGGATTTTGGTATAACTTTACGTTGGCTGTTATGGTGATTGCATTTACATACTTCTACACAGCAATCATCGTAAATCCTCAAATGATGGCGGATGATATGAAGCGTAATGGCGGCTTTATCCCAGGAGTAAAACCTGGTAAGAGCACAGTTACCTATATCGACACCGTTATGACAAGAATCACCCTTCCAGGTTCAGTATTCCTTGCGTTGGTGGCTATCATGCCATCTTTGGCGATGAAGTTCATGAATATTCAGCAGGCGTTTGCTTACTTCTATGGTGGAACGTCGTTGTTGATTATGGTTGGAGTAGTTCTTGACACTCTAAAGCAGATCGAGAGTTACCTTTTGATGCGTCACTATGACGGTCTTATGAAGACTGGTCGTATTCAGGGACGCTATTAACGAGGAGTTATTGTGAGTCAGAAGATGATACATTTGAAGAACGAAGAGGAGATTGAGTTGATGCGCGAGAACAATCTCTTGGTGAGCAAAACACTCGCTGAGGTTGGTAAGCATATCAAAGCAGGAGTCTCGACAAAGGAGTTGGATAGAGTCGCAGAGGATTTTATCCGTGCTCATGGAGCAGTTCCAGCGTTCCTTGGATACCAAGGTTTTCCTGCAACATTGTGCGTTTCGATCAATGAGCAGGTTGTACATGGTATTCCAACAGAAAAGTGTATACTTCGCGACGGAGATATAGTATCGGTAGATTGCGGTACTTTTATGAAGGGGTTTGTTGGTGATTCGGCATATACGTTTGCCGTCGGAGAGATCGCTGCCGAGGTGCAGCAACTTCTCACAGTCACCAAAGAGGCTCTTCGCAAAGGTGCGGCGCAGGCCAAAGTTGGAAATCGCGTAGGCGATATCTCATCGGCAGTACAAGAGTACTCAGAGAGCTTTGGCTATGGCGTGGTTCGGGAGTTGGAGGGACATGGATGTGGGCGTAAAATGCACGAATCGCCTGGTGTTCCTAACTACGGTGCACGCGGCAGAGGACCGTTACTCAAGAAGGGTATGGTGCTCTGTATAGAACCGATGATCAATATGGGAGGCAAGGCGGTTGTCTTCGAGCGCGACGGATGGACGGTGCGTACGAAGGATCGCAAACCATCGGCACACTTCGAGTGGGCTGTGGCGGTGGGGGCAGATGGCCCAGACATATTGACAGATTTTACGATTATCGAACAGTCATTAAATTAAGAAACATTTAGACTCATTATGGCAAAACAGACTGCTATTGAAAGGGACGGAACAATTATCGAGGCGTTGAGTAATGCAATGTTTCGAGTAGAGTTAGATAACGGTCACGTTATCACCGCCCATATCTCGGGTAAGATGCGTATGCACTACATCAAGATCTTACCAGGCGATAAAGTAAAGGTTGAGATGACACCTTACGACCTAAGTAAAGGACGCATCTCATTCAGGTACAAATAATCAGGGGGACGAGTCAAGCTGCTTCGGGCGAGTGTGATGTTTTAATTAGGGTCACAAACGCAGAGTAGGTTACTAATCCACCACGAATGCTTCAAAAAAATGAAAGTAAAAGCATCAATTAAGAAGAGATCGGAGGATTGCAAGATCGTACGTCGTAAAGGAAAACTTTACGTGATCTGCAAGAAGAACCCTAAGTTCAAAATGCGCCAAGGGTAACCCGTTTAACGATTAATCACAAGAGAAAAGAATTTATGGCACGTATAGTCGGTGTAGATTTACCAAAAAACAAGAGAGGTGAGATCGCCTTGACCTATATCTATGGTATTGGTCGCAGCACATCTCGCGCAATTCTCGACGAGGCAGGCATCAGCTACGACCTCAAAACAGATGATTGGAATGACGATCAGATCGCAGCAATCCGTTCTACAATTGCTAACATGGGCATCAAGGTAGAGGGAGAGTGTCGTTCGGTCGTACAGCTCAATATCAAACGATTGATGGATATCGGATGTTATCGTGGAATCCGCCACCGTTTGGGTCTTCCAGTTCGCGGACAGAGCACAAAGAACAACGCTCGTACTCGTAAGGGACGTAAGAAGACAGTCGCAAATAAGAAAAAGGCAACTAAGTAATAGGTAGAGTTATGGCAAAGAAAACTGGAACAGTTAAGAAGAAGGTTGTTAAGGTTGGAGCACAGGGAATGGTTTATGTGCACTCAACATTCAACAACGTCATCATTACAATCACTAACGAGGTTGGTGATGTAATCAGCTGGTCTTCAGCAGGTAAGATGGGATTCCGTGGATCAAAGAAGAACACCCCATATGCTGCTCAGACCGCCTCTGCAGATTGCGCGAAGGTAGCATACGATATGGGACTTCGCAAGGTAAAGGTTTATGTTAAGGGACCAGGTGCAGGACGTGAGTCAGCTGTACGTACAATCCATGGTGCAGGTATCGAGGTGACAGAGATCATCGACGTTACTCCACTACCACACAATGGTTGTCGCGCTCCAAACCGTCGTCGCGTATAATTTTACGTAATCGAAGGATTTTGAGAGTGGGTTGCTGTTTGAAGCAGATTTGAACAGTGAACTTAAACCAATAAAAGTTTTTTTAAACAAGTTAAAACAATGGGAAGATATATAGGACCAAAAACAAGAATTGCGAGAAAGTTCGGAGAGGCTATCTTTGGACCCGATAAAGCGTTGGAGAAGCGTAATTACCCTCCAGGGCAGCACGGTTTGGCTCGCAAGCGCAAGAAAGTCTCTGAGTATGGAGAGCAGTTGAGCGAGAAGCAGAAGGCAAAGGCTACTTACGGTCTTTTGGAGAAGCAGTTCGCTCGTACATATGACCATGCAGCACGTATGGGCGGTATCACAGGTGAGAACTTGTTGCGCCTTTTGGAGTGCCGTTTGGATAATGTAGTTTATCGTTTGGGCATCGCTCCAACACGTGCAGCAGCGCGCCAGTTAGTCTCACACCGCCACATCTGCGTAAATGGAAATGTAGTAAACATTCCATCTTACTCGTTGCGTGTAGGCGATGTAGTCTCTGTACGTGAGAAGTCAAAGAGCTTGGAGGTTATTTCAGCATCTCTTTCAGGTGGCTCGAAGAGTCGTTACGCTTGGTTGGAGTGGGATGGTGCTTCTATGTCGGGTCGTTTCTTGCAGCGTCCAGAGCGCGAGGAGATTCCTGAGAACATCAAGGAGCAGCTCATCGTCGAGTTGTACTCTAAGTAGTAATTACACATAACCAGAATACATTATGGCAATATTAGCATTTCAGAGACCTGAGAAGGTGATTATGCTCGAATCAAGTGCATCATTCGGACGTTTTGAGTTTCGTCCGTTGGAGCCTGGTTTTGGTATGACAATTGGTAACGCACTACGTCGCATTTTGCTCTCTTCATTGGAGGGTTATGCGATTACAACGGTTAAGGTTGCTGGTGTAGATCACGAGTTTGCGGCTATCCCTGGCGTTATGGAGGGGATGATCGACATAGTGTTGAAACTCAAGCAGGTACGTTTTGTGCATACACCCGAGTGCGAAGAATCTGAGAAGGTTGTCGTTAACGTTGCAGGTGTTACTGAGCTCACAGCGGGGTATATTTCAAATTACCTCACTTCATTCAAGGTTTTGAATCCTGATTTGGTAATCTGCCACCTTGCACCGGGCACTAAGATGACAATCACACTCACAATCGGAAAGGGACGCGGATATGTTCCTTCTGAGGAGAACGCACCTGCGGAGAGTGAGTTTGGAACACTTCCGATCGACTCTATTCACACGCCGATCAAGAATGTGAAGTTTTCGAGCGAGGATTATCGTGTTGAGCAGAGAACAGACTACGAGAAGTTGAACCTTGAGATCACTACCGACGGTTCGATCCATCCTAAGGATGCATTGAAGGAGGCGGCAAAGATCTTGATCCAACACTTTATGCTATTCTCTGACGATAAGATTACCGTTAATTTGGATGACACTAACAGTGCTGAGGAGTTCGACGAGGATGTTCTACACATGCGTCAGCTACTCAAAACGAAGCTCTCAGATCAAGATTTGAGTGTTCGTGCATTGAATTGTTTGAAGGCTGCTGATGTTGATACAGTAGGCGATTTGGTTCGCTTGCATCGCAACGATCTGTTGAAGTTCCGTAACTTCGGAAAGAAATCTTTGACAGAGTTGGATGAGTTGTTGACATCTTTGAACCTCAAATTCGGTATGGATGTATCTATCTACAAACTTGATAAAGAATAATTAAATGAGACACAATAAGAATTTCAATCACCTTGGCAGACAGGCGGGTCACCGCAAGGCTATGTTGGCGAATATGGCGTCATCTTTGATTCTGCACAAGCGTATCGAGACTACTGTTGCGAAGGCAAAGGCTGTACAGAAGTACATCGAGCCCCTAGCGACTAAGTCTAAGGAGGATACTACGCACCAGCGTCGTATGGTATTTTCATACCTAAAGCAGAAGGAGGCAGTTACGGAGTTGTTCCGCACAATTGCACCAAAGATCGCAGATCGTCCAGGCGGTTACACACGTATTTTGCGCACAGGTTTCCGTTTGGGAGATGCAGCAGAGATGTGTATCATCGAGTTCGTTGACTTCAATGATGCTTACACTTTGGGTGTAACACCAGCGGCAGCAGCGACAGGTGAGGCTAAGCCAAAGACACGTCGTTCACGTGCAAAGAAGTCGGCAGATTCAGTTGATGATGCTACAGTAGTAAGCGAGAAGCGTCAAGCAGCTCCACGTGCTGTAAAGAGTTCATCTTCATCGAAGGCAGCTACAACAAAGAGTGGCGTAGGACGTAAGATGTAGTAAATAGAAGTGGAGGGTGGCGTAAAATCACCTTTTACAGATATATGATAAGATCGACTTTCACCTTGGTGGAGGTCGATCTTGTTTTGGTATTATTCGAAGGGTAATGTGGTCAAAAATGGTTGGCGTTCGATATAGAAGTTATTGGTCTCTGATAAAAAGATAGAGTGGAGATTTTATTGGTACCATGTTATCGAATCCAACGGATTCGTCATCCTGAACGTGATTTGTTAGTGTCCGATAAAAATCCAACAAACCTTTGTAATACGCTGTAATATAATAGATTATATATGTTTGTAAAATCAGGGGCTTACTTTTACCAATAGTCCCACTTGAGATACGAAATTGAAAATTTCGTCATCCTGAACTTGTTTCAGGATCTCAGCAAACGACAATGCAATCTGTATAACATACTAAAACACAATGGTTTAATTAATGACGCAGGGATCCTGAAACAAGTTCAGGATGACGAAATTTTCAATTTCGTATCTCAAATGGGACTGCTAGAAAAGTTTTATCGGACACTAATAAACTTGATTCAGGATCTCCCGAATTTAGTGAAACTAAATCTCGGGCATGAAGATAATAAGTTGAGATTAAAGATACACAAAGGTTTGATAATGTCCCCGAGATTCCGCCTTTGGCGAAATTCGGGAGATCCTGAATCAAGTTCAGGATGACGACTCTTTCAGAGTCGAGACGCGGTGCAAAAATAAGCCCCCTATTTTGTATACACATATAATCAGTTATATTACAGCGTATTGCAAAGGTTTGTCAGGTTTTCGTCGGACACGAATAGTTTCAATATAATAGGCTGCCCATTTTTTGGACAGCCTACTCAATTAAATTAAGTGTGGATCTATTCGAATAGATTTGGTAGACACATACTTATCGCTGGAATATAAGCAACCATCAAAAGTACGATAATCATCGCGATAAATTGGGGTAAAAGAGGCTTAATAACATCCTCAATTCGAACCTTAGCAACACTACACCCAATAAATAGCACAGAACCCACAGGTGGCGTGCAGAGACCAACACAGAGGTTCACAACCATCATAATGCCAAAATGAATAGGATCCATTCCCAACTGTTCGGTGGCAATAGGCAAGAAGATCGGGGTGAAGATAAGCACCGCTGGAGTCATATCCATAAATATACCTACAATAAGAAGTATAAGGTTGATGAGTAGTAGAATGATAATAGGGTTAGAGCTCACACCAAGAAGCATATCGCTAACCGTTTGTGGAATGTTCTCGTAACTCATAATCCAAGCTAGACCCGTACAAGTTGCGACCAACAATAGCACGATTGCAGTCGTCTTGACAGACCTTAACAACACCGCAGGGAGATCTTTGAGACTCATCTCCTTATAGATAAAGGACAATACAAGCGAGTAGAGCACCGCAATTCCCGAAGCCTCAGTTGCAGTGAATAGACCAGCCAAGATACCGCCAATAACCACAACAAGGAGCATTAAACTAGGTATAGCACGCCAAAATTTAACCACGCCATCCCTAAATCCGATCTTCTCGCCACGCGGATAGTTACATCGCATAGAGTGAACCGCCGCTACAATCATAATCGCCAATCCTGTTAAGACTCCAGGAATATATCCAGCCAAGAAGAGTGCCGAGATCGAGACTCCGCCACTAGCCAAAGAGTATACAATCAAGACATTGCTTGGTGGAATTGTCAGACCTGTTGTCGCCGAAGATATATTGACCGAGGCACTAAACTTCTCATCATATCCAGCTCTCTTCATCTCGGGAGTCATGATACTTCCGATTGCCGAAGCCGCTGCCGAAGCCGAGCCACTAATAGCTCCGAACAACATATTTGCCATGATATTTACAATCGCTAATCCACCAGGGAGGCGACCAACCAACACCTTGGCAAACTCAATGAGTCGCATTGCAATACCTCCGCTATTCATGATATTACCAGCCAAGACAAAGAATGGAATGGCGAGAAGGGCGAAGCTATCGAGTCCCGATGCCATACGAAGGGCAAACGATGTAAAAGCGGGGATAGAGTCGATACTAATGAGCATGGTGGCTACTCCAGCCGTTCCGATGCTATATGCTACAGGCACTCCAAGCGTAAGGAGCACGAAGAATGTTATGAGGAGTGTTGCTACTGAGAGAATATCCATCACTAACTATTTTTTGAGTTAATACTTTGAATGATATTGTCTATCGCATAGTAGAGTGTCAGAACTCCACTCAATGGCAATACAGCGTAGACATAGCCCAAATTAAGAGCCAACGAAGGTGATGTTACACCAAGGTAGAATCGAGTATAGACCAACCAACCGCCACCAACGACCATAACCGCAGCGACAAATATCGCAACGATACCATCAATAATGAGCTTTAGTCGATATTGAGTCTTTGCGTTAGCTCGGTGCAATAACAGATCAACCGCAAGGTGGTCGCCCGAACCAAAGCAGTAAGCAGAGCCCAAAAGTCCAACCCACACCAACAAAAAACCCGCAATCTCATCGGTCACCGAACTAGGTGAAGCGAGTACATATCGGCTCGCAACCTGCCATAAAACATCAATCACAAGGAGGCTCAATAGTGCACATAGCACCACTTCGAGCACTTTATCTATCTTAATTCTCATCGCTTATTGCATCTATTTTGTTGATTAACTCCGTGAAGATTGGATTCTCTCTATACTTTCGAATCATCGGTTGCGCTGCATCTATGAATGGTTGTTTGTCGGGGTATATCACCTCCACGCCACTCTCGATCATCTGATCCAAAGAGAGCTGCTCCTGCTCATCCCACAATATTTTTTGGTATGTGCGACCACGTTTTGCCGCCTCTTTCAACCATCCGCATTGCTCCTCCGAGAGCTTTGCCCAACTCTTGCTGCTGATGATAATTACATCGGGTGAGAAGCTGTGTTCGTTAACGGTGTAAAATTTAGCAACTTCGTGGTGGAATGCTGTGGTGATAGATGGTGTATTATTCTCCGCGCCATCGACAACATTACTCTGTAGTGCTGTATATAGTTCACCCCAATCGACAGGTGTTGCAGAGCCTCCAAATGTATTGACTGTCTCGACGGCAATAGGGCTCTTTTGGACGCGGATCTTTAGCCCTTGCAGATCTTCAGGTTTGTGGATTGGCTTTTTTGTCGTATAGAAGCTACGAGCACCAGCATCGAAATAGGCGATTCCTCTAAACCAATATGGCTCTGTGCAGGTCAAGAAATCTTCGCCAACCTCGCTGTTTAGGACATTGTCGTAGTGTGCGCGAGAGCGGAAGATGTAGGGTATTCCAAAGATCTTGAATGGTTCAACGAAGCTCTCCAAAGATGCCGCCGAGACCTTCGTAATATCGAGGCTTCCGATCTGAAGCAACTCGATACACTGTATCTCTGATCCGAGCTGCGACGATGGGTAGATATCCATACTCATCGCCCCATTAGAGAGTTTGATAAGCTCTTCATTCATTCGCTCCAACCCCATATGCACAGGGTGTGCTGGAGGGAGTCCATGCCCAAGTTTGAGCACAACAGTTTTGTTGGCATCTCCTCCACAGGCACTCATCACAATAGATGCAAAGAGCAGCAGAAACAGATGCAGAGGGTGTTTAATTCTCTTCATTGTTAAGTTATTAGTTTTGGTCAAATTCAAATTAGGGGTGTAGACCGAAACCTACACCCCCTCAAATATACAATATTTATTTCAGAAATTAGCCACTATTTGCTAATTATTTTTCAAAGCAGCCTGCAATTCCAAGATTCTGCGCTCCAACTCCTCGCGTGTATCGCACTCCATAAGGTGGCGGACAAGACAGATATTACGCGCTCCAGCCGATGTTACCGTCTCCACATTCTCTGGGAATATTCCACCAATTGCAATGACTGGAACATCTGCAAATTTGAGCACCTCACCAAGCAGCTCTGTTCCCACTGTAGGGTCGGCAATAGCCTTTGTCGTTGTTGGGTATATTGGCCCAAATCCGATATAGTTAGGGCTCTGTGCCAAAGCCTCGCGAGCTTGATCCAACGAGTGTGTTGAGAGTCCGATCGGCATATCCTTAACAATGCGTCGTGCATCGGAGAGTGTGACATCACCCTGACCTAGATGCAACATATCTGCACCTGCAAGCAGTGCCAAATCTGCGCGATCATTCACCACGAATTTGGTCTCTGTACCACGTGTAACGCTCAACACTTCGGCTGCCGCAGCCAAAATCTCACGATCTGAGAGATCCTTCTCTCGAAGTTGAAGGTATGTTACGCCACACTTTACACATGAGCGTGCAACGTCGGCGTATGATAACTTAGGGCGTGTAATAATCATACACAATCCAAAATCTGTTCTATTCATATTTATTAATTCATGATAAAAATATATGCAATATAGATCTTTTTTTTAAGATGGCAAAATTATTGCTCTATTACATTAGCTTATAGCTCTATCAATATTAAGAATCGACAATATTTCCAATTCCAAAT
>JBCQUC010000114.1:0-2807 GCA_047174275.1 Rikenellaceae bacterium
GATACAAAAAGCCACCAAAAACCAAGGGGTGTATTCGTCACTAAAGAGGTTGAAGAATCCATCTGGCGTACCATTAAAAAACCCTTCGACACCCCCAACCTTCATAAATGCCAATGGAACAACAATAATAACCGCCGCTGTTAAGATCACAAATTGCAGAACATCGGTCACAACAACCGCCCACAACCCTCCGATTGCAACATACAGAATAGATATCACCCCCAACAGAAGTATCGCTGCATAGAGCGACAGTCCTGTAGAGACCTCGACAATCTTCGCTACAGGATACAAAAACGAACCTGTTGTAAAGAGTGATATAAGGAGGAAAATATAGGTGTATACCTTCTGAGTATTAGCTCCAAATCGAGTTGATATATACTCCGCCGCCGTTAGAACGTTTGTCTCTTTCCACTTGGGAGCGATCAAAAAACCGACAACAAAACCTGCAATACACATACACATCTGGATCGTTATAGCCACCAAACCTTGCGAGTAGGCGATCGAGCCCCAAACCACAAATGTTCCAGCGGAGAAGAATCCCATAAAGAGAGATAATCCACTAATCCACCATGGAACTTCTCCTCCAGCGGCGAAGAAACTCTTCATGTTTTTGCCACTCTTCGAGAATGACAGACCTGCCGCTATGATACCTAGCGCAAAGCCGATAATTGTTATAAAATCCAGTGTACCCATTTTTTTATTATAATTTGGTTTTTTAGTAGTTTTGTATTACTTTGACTTAAGTCATCCTGAACTTGATTTATCAGTCTCCGATAAAAGTTTACAATTTGTATTGGCACCTCGTTTCGACTCTGAAAGAGTCGTCATCCTGAACTTGTCTCAGGATCCCTAACTGTCAGAGTTCCCGGTCAATTGCAGAGATCCTGAATCAAGTTCAGGATGACGAATCCGTTGGATTCGATAACATGGTGCCAACAAGGTCACTGCTACATTTTCTATCTAGTTAAGTTGGTTAAATAGCCTCAATCGCTGCTCCAAAAGGTCATATTGGTGCTCCTTAATAAAGGATGTGCAGGCTCTAATCCCTCGCTGTTGGCTGCCAGTCGTATCGAGTGATATTGCGCTAACACCATAGTGGATAAGTGCCGACATAAGCTCTCCTCCGCTCATCTCCTTATATCCAATTGTGAAGTAGAATCCATCCGCGATCTTATCCTCCATATCTGCATCATAGACAATATGGAATCCATTGGCTAGGAATATCTCTTTGAGGCGTTTCGCTCGACGACCATACTCCTTGACATCCTCCAAGAAGCGGAACTCCCCATCGCTTGCAGCCTTAAACATTGCAGCCAAAGCATATTGAGCGGTGTGGCTAACTCCCGACGAGATGGCGTAGAGTGCGCGGTGAACAAAGGCACTTCCGAATGTGCACTGTCCGTATCGCTCTGTGAGGGCTGGGAATGTTCGACTATATAGTTTGTCGGAGATTGCAACCACACCAATACGTTGACCAGCGTAGCTAAACGCCTTTGAACCAGAGATCAACAATATGTAGTTGTCTGTGTATTTCGAGACTGTCGGTTGGTATGGAGCTTCGAAGGGTGTTCCGAGCTCTGTGCGGAAATCCATTGCGAAGTATGCAAGATCTTCAAGAACCACAGTGTCGTATTTGGTTGCGAGCTCGCCAATAATCTGCAACTCACTCTCTTTTAGGCAGATCCACGATGGGTTATTTGGATTTGAGTATATTATAGCTGCGATATTATCCTGCTTTAGGTAGCTTTCGAGCTTTTCGCGAAGCCCCTCACCGCGGTAATCATAGACATCAAACGACTCATATTTGTAGCCCATAACGGTGATCTGCTGCTTCTGAACAGGGAATCCAGGATCGATAAATAGAATCGTATCGCGCCCCTCTCGGCACTGTCCACAGACCAAAAACGATGTAAATGTACCCTGCATAGAGCCCACAACAGGCACACACCCTTGAGCTGCAATATCAACTCCAATGAATGCCTTTACAAATCGGCTAGCCTCATTTTTAAGCTCCGCGACACCATCAATTACAGGGTAGATCGAAGCCTTTCCACTCTTGAGTGCTGCGATCTCCGCCTCGACACCAACTTGTGCGGCAGGAAGTCCAGGGACTCCCATCTCCATATGTATAAATTCAGTTCCTGTTGTCGCCTCCAGATCGTTTGATATTGCAACAACTTCACGTATCGTTGCACGACCAAAGTCAGCGATATTCATCTTTGCTATTGACTCTTCAATGATTTTTTTCTCTATTGGACTCTCCATATGTATAGTAAAATAAGTAATTTATATACAAATTTACATAAAAATATTTAGAATTACTAGAGATGCGTTAATTTACCTATCTTTATATCATTAGTATTTGATCTAAACCTATCCAGCAGTCCCACGTGAGATACGAAATTGAAAATTTCGTCATCCTGAACTTGATTCAGGATCTCCCGAATTACGCCAAAGGCGGAATCTCGGGAACATTATCATTTTTTTAACACTTTAACTATAAACACATTATCTTCGTACCCGAGATTTAGTTTCACTAAATTCGGGAGATCCTGAATCAAGTTCAGGATGACGACTCTGATGAGTCGAAACGAGGTGCCAGCATAAATCACAAATTTTTGTTGGGCACTAAATATTTTATATCGGCTTTTATGTAGCTGATCTCATTTAATTTGCTTACCTTTGACCTAAGTAGCGCAAAATAATTATTGCGATATTTTTCGTATTTTCTTTGGATAATTGGCAAATATTTCGTATATTTACTTAATAATAAGAAGTTTATATGAGATACGTGATACTTTCGGAAA
>JBCQUC010000049.1:0-15596 GCA_047174275.1 Rikenellaceae bacterium
TTTCCGAAAGTATCACGTATCTCATATAAACTTCTTATTATTAAGTAAATATACGAAATATTTGCCAATTATCCAAAGAAAATACGAAAAATATCGCAATAATTATTTTGCGCTACTTAATAGATTAATCAATGATGCAGAGATCCTGAAACAAGTTCAGGATGACGTTCCTTGCGGAACGTATCTCAAGTGGGACTGCTAGAAAAGTTTTATCGGACACTAATATTTTTTATAGCACAACAAAAGAGGGAGTACCTATCGGGTATTCCCTCTCTTCATTGGAAGAAAATATTGTGGTGTGTAATCTGGTAGCAGCTCTGGGTGAAAGATATAGATATAATCTTTCAGAATTAGATGTGGATGCATCGGTGCATCTTCGTAGTATGGAGCAGAGTAGCTATTGCAAGCGTAGATCTGGCGATTTTTGAAAGCATCAAAATTCGCATACGAAGAGTACTCCTCTCGAAGATCATCGTAGCTCATATCTGTGGTGTTGTAATACTTCATAATCCAGATATCGGCGTGAATCCCTCGATCCAAAACACTCTCAAAGGCTAGAGGGACACTTCCGCTGCCAACCTCACCTTTGAAGATGTACTCTGCACCTGCATCATTATACATCACAGCGTTATAACTATCTCCACTTGGAACAAACCATTGACCACCATATTTGCGCTCTGCAATCATCGTTGGACGCTCTTTAATCTCTGCTGTGAGCCTCTTTAATTTGTTATATTCGTTGCAGGTTGTTCTGTAGATCGAGTCTGCAACAGACTCCGCACCAACCAACATACCATAGAACTTAACCCACTCGACTCGTCCCAAAGGGTGATTCTCCATATAATCAGCACCCTCAATAATTGGGATTCCGAGCTTTTCGGCAGGCCCATATCCAGAGTCCTTGAATGGAGAGGAGACAATCGCCTCTGTCCCAATATCCATCATCTTCTCGATATTTGGTGCGGTTGACTCTCCAAGATCGGCAATCAACCCATCTTTAAGGCGACTTCGAAGGCTCTTTGAGTCGATATACTTCACCTCACAGAGCCCTATTACTCTCTCCTCTTCGCGCAAAAATTCGATTATAGAGGCGTGAACAGATGTATAGAGAACCATCTTCTCGATAGGTACTCTCACAACTGTACCTCTGCCCATCCCCTCGGGCAACTCTTCGCGATTTCGATCTACCAATAGATAGCGTTGCAGCTGTCGAGTTGAGTCCCACGGATCTCGAACAACAACCTCCGTAAACTCCTCGTGACGAGCTATATAGAACCCTTTGGCATATTGAATCGAGTCGATAGATGTTGGCTCTGATAGAGTCACTGCTCGATTTCCTATACAGGAGCCGAGCAGTGACACAGAAAAAACTATTGTTGCGAATAACCTCATTTGATACTACTCTAATAGTGGTGCGTTTAATTTTTAATAATTGCGATAAAGCGTTGATTAATAGATTGATGCAAAGGTGTGTTGTGCTTTCAATTTGAAAATGAGATCCTCCCAATCCGTCATCCTGAACTTGATTCAGGATCTCCCGATTTTCGGAACGAAAACTCGGGCACAACTTTTTTACCTTCGTAAATTTCTAATTCTCAACGTGTTTTCTTCGTGCCCGAGTTTTTTCTAGCGAAAAAATCGGGAGATCCTGAATCAAGTTCAGGATGACGGGAAGAGTTAACGCACCAGTTATAATACTACTCCTCAACGTCAACCTCGATAACCTTGATTGGATTTAGACCAACCTCGAAGCTAGTTTTAAGTGTACCATCTGCATTGAACAGATATACATCTCCCGTGTTATAATAATCTGAAGAGCCTACATATACCTCTCCGTTTGTGAGGTTTGTGCTGATAGAGTAGATCGCAGGTACAGATGTGCCATCTGAAATAAACTCAGTTGCAGAGCCTGTTGTTGTATTGTAAGCGTATACGCTACCAACCATCTGCCAGTCAGTCGAGTAGTCGCTAATACCCTCAACAACATATAGAACATCATCAACGCCCATCACCATAGTAGATGGAAGATTACCCTCAACACCCGAGATAGAGAGCTCTGTTACAGCCTCTGTTGTTGCGTCGATCTTCTGAAGTGTAGCGTAGATCGCTGGATCTCCGTAACCATAGTTACCCATCGAGATAACAAATACATCGCCTGTAGAGTTAGCCGCAAGTGCCGTTGGATTCTGGATAACAGCGATGTTCTTTGATAGTGTCATTGAAGTTGTGTCGAATACAGCGACAACACTCTCTGCATTGCCATAACCGTAGTCTGAAACAGCAACATATAGATTGCTATCTACAAGAGCTACCTGCTCTGGGTTTCCCTCTGTTGTGATGCTTGCAGTTGTAACTTCGTAGGTTGTAGGGTCGATCTTTCCGACACCACCATCGTAGTAGCTTACATATACGTAGTCGTCGTCTGCTGCAAGGTAGCGTGGATCTTCGTAGTAGTCATCTACAATCTGTGTGATAATTGTACCATCTAGCTCTGTCACAAAGATCAAACCCGATCCATATACAGTGATAAAGAGCTTATCCTCAAACATTATGATATCTTGAGCTGTATCGCCCAATCCCTGACCATTCTGAGATAGGAATAGATCTTCAACTACAACTCCATCCTCAGTGTTGTAGCTAGATAGAGAGGCGTTGTTTGAACCAAAACTACCGCTATTCAAGGTGTATAGTTTCGATGCAGAGCTCTGCTCAACATCGGGTGTCTCGATTGTGTCATCCGAATTGTCGCTACAAGATACTGCGCCAAATAGTGCAAATGTGCACAAAAGCAATAAATAATTTTTTTTCATCTGTTTTTAAGTTTTATTTGATTTAGTAAGTAAATTTCACATTTAGACGATACTGTCGCCCAGGCATAGGGTAATACTTTATCACATCGTAGTTGACATCGCAGATATTCAATACCTCTGCGCGTAGCTTCATCGAGAATCTCTTAAACTCAAATTGTCGACTGATGTTTATATTCTGGTCTATGTAACCATCTATCAGATTTGCCGCTATATTCTGAGGTAGGGTATATCTCTCACCAACCATTGTTGCTGTATAGCCCAGATCAAACCACTTGTGTTGAAGCGTTATCGCTCCATTTCCGCTGTGGAGTGCTGTATATGGGATCTGGTCTCGGTAATTCTTCGCTGTCGAATCGGTCACATCTATTGCACTCTGATATGTGTAGTTTCCCGTTAGATTGACCTTGATACCATCAAATGGGGTGAAATAGGTCGATAGATTAAGATCCAAACCTCTGATCTCAACCTCTCCCAGATTCATCATCTTCCAGATAAACATAGTTGGAATAGCTACGATCTTATCCTCTACCTTGTTGTAGTAACAATCAACCGAGATCGAGACATAGTCGAAAATAGAGGGGAGCAGCTCTCCACCATATGTAAGCCCCAAATTGTATTGAAGAGCCTTCTCTGGAGTAAGATCTGTATTTCCCATACTCGAATAGTATAGATCGTTGAATGTCGGTACTCGATAGGCATCCTTAAAGGAAGCTCTCACTCGAATACCCTGCTCCGCAAAGAGGTTATATGAAAGGCTCAACGATGGCGAGAGGTGTCTGCGATCGGGTGCTATTTCGTAGGTGTCGTTGAGTGCCCACTCATTGTTGTAGACTCCCAGCAGAGACCCTGTTACTGTCAATCGCTCGCTTTTGTACTGCCCTGCCAATGCACTCAAAAGACTCAATCTATAGGGATCAGGGCAGTCGCTGAGCGTTGTAACCAACTTGTTTTCGAAGATATCCTGCGCATAGCTAAAACTCCACCTCTCGTTTGGTCTAAATCTCAGAGACCCGCTCGCATAGTACTCCTCTTGGGTGTATCTATCCTCGGTGTATCCATTCTGATATTTATTATCCCAATCCGCATATTTATTCCATGAATAGTTATACTTCGCATGACTCTGAAGCGACCACTTGCTACTCAGATCGACACTATAACCACCCTGCAAAAAGTATGTTTTATCCCACAACCTCTCATTTGCCTTGGTGTTATAATATATCACACCACCTGGCAATCCACGCTCCGAATCTAGATAGTTACCCTTGATATAGACTTTACCCTTTTTGCGTCCAACCTCTCCATATATATTCACCTCTGAGCGCACTCTGTTCACATCGCTATTGTTTCGGATCTCTTCGGTGACCAACGACCCATTGACCAACGTAAATGGATAGTCGCCATCTGTCTTCATCCAGTCCGATGCCAACTTTATAGACCATCTATCCCCCATTTTAAGGGCTACGTCCAACATTGGATTGTAATATCCAAACGATCCAACCTCCATCTGCGCACCAATCTTTACGCATTGATCCCCAAATTGAGGCTTAGCACTCTTAATATTTATTACACCCGAAGATTCGAAATTTCGTGCCGCCTGAAATATCTCATCCCCTTGACCAATCACCAACGACACCTCCTCAATATTATCCAGCGCAAAGCTACCAATATCAACCTGCCCACCCTGCGCATTCGAGACCACAACACCATCGTAGCTAACTGCTGTGTGGTGTGCACCAAGACTCCTCACCGATACCGTCTTGACACCCCCCAATCCACCATAATCGGTGATATTAACCCCCGAAAATGTACGTACAGCCTCGTGAAGATCCGATATCCCTAGAGTCTCTAACCTCTCTTTTCTCAGGATCTGGACAGGTGCACCCTGCTTCACAACAGGTTGTGACGCATTTGTAGAGACTGTTACAGCCTCCATATCTCGTTCCATTGCCTCATCCTCTTGAGCAAAAAGAGAGCTACATATCCCGAAAGATAAAAATAGTGATGAGTAAAATCTTTTTAAAATAAAATTCATTAAATAAAGTCGTTACTTAATCAACCTACACCCCGAGGTTAATAAAATAAATAAATATTAATGGTAGGTCTTCTGGCTCGTTCCTTCTCAAAGTGGTCTTCCCATCCCGATGGACAGTGACCGTAAGATTACTTTGAATATTATTGTAATGAACTCACAGCTACGGGTATAGCTCCAGATTTCAACTGGATTCCCTTGTTATGGCTCTCGTCGCTTAACGATCACCACACCATTAACAGCAGCAAAGTTACTCTATTTTATCATAAATCCAAAAGCCATAGCAGATTAAGTGAGAAAAACTTAAACAGATTCTTACTGTCTGGTAAAAGTTACAGAATCATGTTGACACCACGTCTCGACTCTGAAAGAGTCGTCATCCTGAACTTGATTCAGGATCCCTAACTATTAGAGTTTCAGATCATTTGCAGAGATCCTGAAACAAGTTCAGGATGACGAAATTTTCAATTTCGTATCTCACGTAGGACTGATAAAAAATCTTTACTATGCACTAATAGACTTGATCCATGATAACAACAAAATAGTAGTGTGATAGCTTTTTAATTAGTTCAATTAAAAAACCGTGTACGTTAACAAAAACCATTGAAATATTAACTTTTTTTCATACCTTTGTCACAAATGAACTGTATTAATTCAGTCTATACAATAACCTAAAACGATAAATATGAGAGAATTGAAAAGATTATTAGTGGGATTTATCCTGCTTTTTGGTTGCGCAACTAGTTATGGCGCAACTCAACCTGCAATGCAAAATGTTATGGGGCGCGAACGCATGAGCCTCAATGGTAGTTGGGCATTCATTCCAGACATAAACAACCTCGGAACATCGCAAAAGTGGTTTGCAGAGCCCGACCACTCTATAGCAAATAAGTTTGTCGAGACAAATTTCGATGGTGGGAAGCGTCTAACAGTCCCAGGGGATTGGAATAGCCAACATCCAGAGCTGCTATACTTGGAGTCTTTGGTGTGGTATCAACATAAGTTCGATTTTACCGACACCAACAAAAACGATCGTCATTTCTTATATTTTGGAGCGGTCTGTTCAGAATCGGTGGTATATCTCAATGGTGAGCTGTTGGGAGAGCATACAGGCGGATACTCTCCATTCCAATTCGAGGTGACAGACAAACTTCGCGAAGGGTCGAATACAATCACTGTTCGTGTCGACAATCGTCGCACAGATGTCAGCATCCCTGGCATGATATACGATTGGTGGATCTATGGCGGTATCACACATGATGTCGACATTGTAACGACTCCAGCGACATATATCGAGGATTATTGGGTGCGCCTCGACAAGGGCTCAATGAAGCGTGTGGTTGCAGATGTACAGCTAAATGGAGCAGATGTCGCAAACAAGGAGGTCACTGTAACCCTCAAAGGGACAAAGATCACAAAGAAGATAAAGACCGACAAAAAGGGGGCAGGAAGTATCAGCTTCGATGCAGACCTCGATTTGTGGTCGCCAGAGAGCCCAACCCTATACGACGTAGTTATCGAGAGTGAGAACGACAAGATAGAGGACAAGATCGGATTCCGCTGCTTCGAGGTTCGTGGCACTCAACTCTTCTTAAATGGAGAGGTTATATTCTTGAAGGGTGTAAATCTTCATCAAGAGATCCCTCACGAGCGACGCAGATCAGTCAACGCCGACGATGCTGAGTATCTATTGAGTGCCGTTGCGGAGCTTGGTTGTAACTTCGTTCGCCATGCACACTACGCACCAAATGAGTATACAGTAAGGATGTGTGACCAGATGGGTCTTATGATGTGGGAGGAGATCCCAACATGGGGCTCTCACCTCGACTTCTCGAAGCCTCAGCTTCAGGAGAATGCAACAATTATGATGGAGGAGATGATCCGCCGCGACAAAAATCGCTGTGGCACAATTATTTGGAGCGTTGCAAACGAGACAAAATCTTGGGATGATTCACGAAATAAATTCCTGACAGAATTAATAAATAAGTGCCGCGAGTGGGATAATACACGTGCAATATCGACCGCATCGAACTCTTCGAAGTTCCTCGAAGGGGATAATAAAAATCTTGTTTTGGTCGATCCGTTGGCGGATGTTGTAGATATTATCGCTGTAAATAAATACCTCGGATGGTATGGTGATTGGGGTGTTGCTCCAGAGGATACTCAATGGATCACTCGCGACGATAAACCGATGATTGTGAGTGAGTTTGGTGCTGGTGCTGTATATGGCAACCACGAAAATCCTGAGAATGTGAATTTCTTTAGCGAGGAGTATATGGCAGAGCTATATCGCAAAAGTTTAGCGTTCTACGAGAATATCCCTAACTATTGTGGTGTCACACCGTGGGTGATGTTTGATTTTAGATCTACACGTCGCTCGAATGTTAAGTATCAGGATGGTTGGAATCGCAAGGGTCTGCTCTCGCCGTATCGCGAGAAGAAACAGGCGTGGTATATCATGAATGACTATTACAAGAGTAAATAATATTTAAATTCATTAGTGCCTGATAAAAGTTTACGATTTATGTTGGCACTTCGTTTCGACTCACCAGAGTCGTCATCCTGAACTTGATTCAGGATCCCTAACTATCAGTGTTTCAGATTTTTTGTAGAGATCCTGAAACAAGTTCAGGATGACGAAATTTTCAATTTCGTATCTCACGTATGACTGCTAAAAAAGTTTTATCGGGCACGAAGATAATATATTGAGAATTATGTTTACTCTCGCTCTCTGTGGAGATTTTCTTTGGAAAATCTCCATTTTTTCAGAGAGAGCGATGGTAACGCGCGAACTGCCTCTGGTAGGCGGAGTGCTCTCCGCGGAGCTAAATTTTATACTCTATCATCAATATATTCTGATATTTTTTCATATCTTTGCTGCTATGCTAAACTTTTTTAGCACTCAAAAAATCATCAAACCTAAATTATCATGAAACGAATCTTCAAATTAACCCTCTCCGCAATCGCTGCAATATCGATGTTGACAGTGGGGGGTGCATCGGCTCAGGTACAGCTCGATAGCGCAATGGAGGGTGCAGATCTAGTCCCAATCAACTATGCAGTGCCTAAGACCCCAAACAACTTTGTCTTCGAAAAGCCAATCTACAACAACGACATCCTATACAAGTCGAAGGGGAAGTTTAGTCGCACCATCTATGTAGATGCCAAGGCAGGAAGTGACTCAAATAGTGGAACTTCACAAAAATCTCCAATTAAGACATTGGCAAAATTGGCAGATATGAAGATCGGATATGGGGATCAAGTGTTGCTCAAAGGTGGGCAGACCCACTACGGAACTATCGAACTTATAAATCTTAATACAGCGAACAAAACAAAGGAGTTGATCCACATCTCAAGCTACGGTGGCTCAAAGGCGACAATCGACTGTAAAGGATACCCTGCATGTGTCTGGATTCAGAACTCTAGCAATGTCGAGGTGACCGATTTGAAGCTAACAGGAGATGGTGGTCCAGATGATGCTGATTTTATGATACGCGATGGCGAGAAGTATAACAAGCAACGCTATGGTGTTCGTATTCAGTCGGATAAGGAGTGGGAGTACTCTTTGGTTGAGAATATCGTAACCTACAACCTTGATATCAAAGATGTCTATTTGGTGAACCCTGTTGAGGTGTCACGTGCATGTCGCCAATGGGATATGAATGATGGCGCAGGCTGGGGCTGGGGTATCTTTGGTGAGGTGCTCAGAGGCGGTCTAGGTATTGATAATGTGCAGGTTAAGTATATCAATGTCGAGGATGTTAGCCAGATGGGTATTCGCTTCAAGGGTACTGGAGGCATCAAAGGCGAGGAGAAGGGTAATCCTATAAATATCCATATCGAGAACTGCGTTGTATATCGCGCAGGAGGCCCAGGTATGCAGTTTAGCTGCTGCAACTATAGCCATATGAAGTATTGCCGTATCACAGAGTCGGGAGATCGTCGCGATAACCGTAAATGGGGTCGTGGTAGCGGTATGTGGACTTGGGGCACAAACTACTTCCTCTTGGAGCACAATATATTCGAGGGTGCGCAGGGTATTGCAGATTGCTGCGGTGCACACATCGACTTCAACTGTAGCAATGTTGTTATTCAGTACTGCCTAAGTCGCTACAATACAGGTGGTTTCATTCAGGTGTTGGGTCTCAACTACAACTGTGCATATCGTTACAATATCAGTGTGAATGATGGTTGGCGCAACATCAAAGATCCAGAGCAGAGCTTCTGGGGCAAGGTTGGAACTCCAGGATGTTTGGTTACAGTTAATGGTCATAACAACGACAAAAAGTATATCGGACCTTACCAGACATACATCTACAACAACACAATAATCTCGACTAAAGAGGGCTACAAGCCATACACAAGCCTTAATGTCTTTAATATTGCAACCTCAAACGAGGGTCTACTTATGGCGAATAATATCTTCTGGTTCGCAGAGCAGACAAACGCAGGTTGGAGTATGCACCGTTGGAAGAATGGAGCGGCATATGATGCAGCCTTTGATTTTAAGATCTCTGATGCGATGATCGAGGGTAAAAAGGAGGATCCTAAATTGGGGTACCCTGCAACTATCCGCCCGATGAACGAGGCAGAGCTAGATAAGATGAATCTTGTAATGACAAATAACATCTACCGTCACTATAACGAGAAGGGTACAGATCGTTTCTCACGTGTTGAGAATGCGCTTCCAGAGGGTTACTGGGATGAGAATGCACTTGGAGGATCTCCAGAGTTTGTCAATGCGACAGGATCTGAGCCAGCTGATTTCGTACCTCAAAATGCTGAGGTTATTGAGCGTGGCGTAAAGATCGAGAAACTTAAATACGACACAACAGACTACGGAGTATACTTCGGTGGATTAGAGGTGACGAAAGATTACTTTGGCAACCCTATCAAGGGGAATATTGTCGGTGCGGTTGTACCTAACGCGAAGATCCGCAATTGGGATAAAATCATAAAGTAATAGCTCCGATAATAAAAAACTAACTCCCCTTTCTGCCTTACCAATTGATGGGCAAAAAGGGGAGTTATTTTTTTATTAGTGTCCGATAAAAATTAGACAAACTTTTGTAATGCGCTGTAATATAATAGAATTATATATGTTTGTAAAATCAGGGGCTTGCTTTTGCCGATAGTCCCATTTGAGATACGAAATTGAAAATTTCGTCATCCTGAACTTGTTTCAGGATCTCAGCAAACGACAATGCAATCTATATAACATACTAAAACACAATGGTTTAATTAATGATGCGGGGATCCTGAAACAAGTTCAGGATGACGAAATTTTCAATTTCGTATCTCAAATGTGACTGCTAGAAAAGTTTTATCGGACACTAATATATTTTTTTGTGTTTATCTGTTTTCGAGATCGTTGATAGGTGGATGAAATTTTGAAGATCTCGTAGAGGGCTCTGAAAGGAGCATACTAATGTATGTGACTGAAGAGTACTCTACGAGATCTTTAAAATTTCGCCGCCTTGCAACGATCTTATTTCTACTCTACACCATAAGATGTCACAGTAGTACCCTCAGCTGAGGCAATCTCAGAGAGTGGTTTGTCGAAGAAGATATTGCCACTAGCATCAAGAAGCTGAATAGAGCACTCCTCAACAACTTTAGCGCGTGAGTTCATCTCTGTATAAATCAATACACGACCCAATCCAGCTGTTTTGTCATACTTGATTCCGATATATGGATCTGTTCCAACCTCTGTTCTTGCGATAGAACTCATGTTGTAGTTACCATTAAGGTTGTTGTCAAATGCCAACTCTGCATCCATTCCCTGCTCTGTTCCTGTGCTTGTTGCGATACCAAAACGTGCTAGATTGTGCTCCTTGCTATTGACACCTGTAACAGCTCCGATAGTATATAGCTCAGCGATCTCGACACTTTTGTTCTTGCCCTTTGCAACAAGGCGAACCTCCTTGATGTTTGGAACAAACTCCTCGCCCTTTCCTAGAGGTACATCAATCTCAACAAACTCCTTGCGCTCAGGGAACATATTCTCTCCCGTGATCTTAAATACATATGCGTAGTCGCTGAATTTGTGCGATGGGAAGAATAGAGCCAAACCATCCTCGCGTTGTGACCATACAGTCTTGCCAGTGCTTCCTAACAACTCAACGTTTGTGATCTTAATACCCTCGATGTCGTTCGAACCAAGAGACTTAACGCGAATAGGGGTCGATCTCCAACCGCAGATAATCGCATATAGAGTGTCACCCTTGCGAGTAAAACGAACATCATTAGCCGTTAGCTGATCGTCCATCAAGTGAGCAAGACCATCACCGCCATTTGTTGGGCCTTCACCAAAGCGATGCCAAGGCTCAGTCTCGTAGATAGCCTCTCCATTGAGATCCAACCAAGCTCCCATCTTCATCAACTCAGCCTCCCACTCAGGAACCCAAGATCCATCGGCATTTGGGCCCATATTGAGGAGCAGCGTTCCATTCTTCGATACGATATCGATCAAGTGGTGTGTCCAATACTCGCCTGTTATTCCATATTGATCCTCTGGCTTGCGGATGTTGAACCACTTGTAGTTCATTGTACAATCTGCCATCCACATACGATCGCGAGTATAGGCGAATTTACCATGCTCAACATCAAATACAAGGCTCTTCATGTTGTCAAATCCAACCTTCGCTGCAAGTGCCACCTGCTTATCCTTCTCAACAGATTGGTTGTAGAAGTCGGCAGTGATCTGAGCAGTTAGCTTCTCGCGGAATGGTCGCTCCTTTGTTCCGAAGTCGAACCATAAGAAATCTAGGTCGTAGTTGTCGATAAGCTCCTTTGTTCTGTTATACCACATTTGAGCAAACTCCTTTGATGGCTCACCCTTTGGATCGTGAATATTGTAGAGATCTGGAGCCTCTTTAGCATCGAACTTATCAGGATACATCGAGAGGCTAAAGAACTCCCAGTTAAATGCCAAGTGGCTCGATACTCCAAATTTAAGCCCCTGTTTGTGCGCCTCGCTCTCAAGCTCTCCAACGATATCAATATGTGGATTCATATCCACAGAGTTCCATCTCGTATATTTTGTCTTGCTCATCTGGTAACCATCGTGGTGTACACCCATCGCAACGACAAATTTTGCTCCACTCTTACGAGCCTTAGTCACCCACTCCTCGGCACTAAAACCATCTGCGGTGAATAGGTTTACAAGATCCTTGTATCCGAACTCTGCTGGATCTCCGTAAGCCTCCGAGTGAGTCTTGTACGCCTCGTTTTTAGGCTGATACATAAGGCGACCATACCATCCTGCAACTCCAGTGATTGATGGAATACCCCAGTGCCAATACATTCCGAACTTTGTTTTGTGTAGCCACTCTGCTTGTGGATAGCGGTCGAGATCCTCCCACTCCGCTTTGTACTCCTCTGCTGCAAATATAGATGTGTTAATTGCAAATAGCAGAGAGAGTGAAATTAGTAGTCTCTTCATTGTTTTAGTTAGTGTTTATTATGTTTGTTTTTGTCTATTAGGTGTTCATCTCCACAAAGATAATGTTTTTGTGCATAATAACCGCTTTATTGCTCAAAAATTATTCTCGTTACTTCGTAAAATCCAGACTTCCAGACACAACACAAACCATCTCCTCTGGATCGAGATACTTAATAGCTATATCCTGTATCTGGGTCGGTGTGTAGGACTCTATGCGTTTGACATTTTGAGCTATAATATCATTTGTCTCTTCGCACAAAATATTCTCGATCGTAACATCCGCAGCTCCAAATGGACCATCCAAGATCCTCATTATCTCTCCAACCATTATACGACGCACCATCTCCAACTCATCCTCCGACATAGCCTCTTTGCGAAGCATCTCCATCTGAGCATAGATCAAATCTATAGCCTCTTGAGTCGACTCGACACCCACCTGAGTAGCCACCGCAAAGTATCCATCCTTGGCAAAGTTAACCATCGCCGACATAACTCCATATGTCAAACCACGCTCTTCGCGCAGAGACTGCATAAGGCGCGACCCGAAGTAACCGCCAAGAGCTGTAGCCAAGAGCTGCATACCCAAAAAGTCAGGGTGGTTGCGAGTGAATAATCGACGACCTATTCTAATTGAAGATTGAACTGCATCGGGCTGCTCAACAAGGTGAAATTTGCGACTTACAGCCTCGCAAAACTCCACATCGGACGTGTTTCCAGCTGGTCGCAACCCTCCAGCTAACCTCTCGATGCGAGCCATCTCAACCTCGCCAATACGTCCGCTACAGACCACAAAGCAGTTCTCTGCGGTGTAGAATCGCTCATATATATCGAGCAGATCTTCGCGTCGAAGGTTGTCATATTCGCTCTCCGAAAAGCTCATTCCATATGGATGAGACTCTCCAAATAGAGACTGTGCAAAGGCTTCACGCGCCTTAGTCTCGACCTTTTCGCGCTCTATTGCGAGCCTCTGTTTGCGCTTTTTGCAGTATGTCTCGATCTCATTTTCGGGAAATGCAGGGTGGAGAATGATCTGCTCCGCAACATCAAGCGTTGGTGTGACAAACTTCGACAGCGAACAGAAACTTATATAAGAGTAGTCTCGATCAACATTTACATCGAAGTAAGAGCCATAAAAATCGAGACTCTCCGCAATCTGCTGTGCACTCATCGAGTCGCTACCCTCACACAACATATTCGCAGTTGCAGTTGCAGTAAATGGTTTATCTTGAACGACCGAACCAGCCCCAAATACAAAACTTACGCGCAACACCTCAAACTCATTACTCGGTAGAGTGTATAACCTCACACCATTTGGCAATATCTTGCAATCAGCGCACTTCAACGCTACATCATTTAAATCTATCTTCATTTTAGATCTCCTCCTCATTAATTTGCGCTGCACGATATATTAATGTATTGCTATTATCGCGTGTGAATACCCTTTTTGAGAACTCTCTTATTGTGGCATCATCCATTGCACGGAATATCGCAACCTCTCGATTAATTAGCGACATATCTCCCGTCATCTTGTAGAAGCCCATATTCATCGCTTTATTCATCACATTGATCTCTCCAAATAGAGTGCTTGCCTCAAATTTATTCTTGACCTTCTCCATCTCATAGCTATCTACAGCATCGGTTTTGAGAGTCTCGATCTGCTCCCAGAGTGCCTCCTCCGCCTGCTCAACCGTTGTCGATGGGAGAAGTTGCGCTGTAAACATAAACAACCCTGGGTCTATATCGCCCGTTACATAGGCATTTACTCCAGAGAATAATCCACGTCCCTTGACCAACTGTTGGTAGAGTCTACCAGAGTCCCCACCAGCCAAGATATCAGAGACCATATCCGCCACAAAGAAGTCGTCGCTTGTTCGACCTCCAATATGAAAAGCTATTATAATATATGTAGCAGGGACATCTCGCTCCACCTCCACTCTTCGAGCCTCGCTCTGCACAGGCTCTATAGGTAGTGGCTCTGCCTTAAATTCGGAGTCGGGTATCTCGCCAAAATATTTTTCGCAGAGCTGAAACATCTGCTCCTCATCTATATCTGCCGAGATCGACAAAATGCAGTTCGATGGGCGATAGTAACGGTCGTAAAATTCACGCACCTGCGACATTGTTGCGCTGGTGATATGGTCTGGCGAGAGCCCTATTGTAGCCCAACGATATGGATGAACCTTGTAACACATATCGCGCACCAACATCATCAAATCACCATACGGTTGGTTCAAATATCGCTGTTTGTACTCCTCGATAACAACTCGCTTCTCCATCTCAAGCACCTCCTCGGTGAGTTGTAGTCCGCGCATTCTGTCAGCCTCCAGCTCCAAAGCTCGCTCGATGCTCACCTTTGGCAAGGTTATATAAAAATCGGTATAGTCATTATTTGTAAATGCGTTGTTTTCACCCGATACAATCTGCACCTCATAGTCGAACGAGGGGAATCGCTTAGTCCCCTTAAACATCAAATGTTCGAATAGGTGTGCAAATCCAGTCTGCGATGGATCTTCGTTGCGTGCGCCAACACAATATAACAGATTAACAGCTGCTAATTTGGAGTTGTAGTCGCGCCCTACAACCACCCTTAAGCCATTATCTAATCTTCTCTCTTTGTAGTTTATCATAGTGGATGCAAAGGTATAATTATTTTGTGGGAGTGGCAAAAACTACACTAAAAAGAATTTTTTATTCGCTTTTTATAAAAAAATAAAAAACTTTTTGTATCTTTGTGGAACGGTATATTATACACACAACACATCTAATATATAACAAACATAATAAATAAAGGAAATGGCAGAAAAGAAATTCATTACCTGTGACGGTAACTATGCTGCTGCACATGTGGCTTACATGTTCTCAGAGGTCGCAGCGATCTACCCAATCACACCATCCTCTACTATGGCTGAGCTCGTTGACGAGTGGGCTGCGCAGGGGCGTAAAAACATGTTCGGCGAGACCGTAGAGGTTGTTGAGATGCAGAGTGAGGCTGGTGCAGCTGGTGCTGTTCACGGATCACTTCAAACTGGAGCTCTTACATCTACATTTACAGCATCTCAGGGTCTGTTGTTGATGGTTCCTAACATGTACAAAATTGCTGGTGAGCTTCTTCCTGGTGTATTCCACGTTTCAGCTCGCGCTTTGGCAGCCTCTTCACTATCTATCTTTGGTGACCACCAAGATGTTATGGCAGCTCGTCAGACTGGTTTCGCGATGCTTGCTACATCATCAGTTCAGGAGGTTATGGATCTAGCTGGAGTTGCTCATATCGTTGCTCTTAAGGCTCGTATCCCATTTCTACACTTCTTCGATG
>JBCQUC010000006.1:0-60441 GCA_047174275.1 Rikenellaceae bacterium
CTAGCACTGGATCTCTGCCTCTAGATCTCCCCCTCCCTCAGAAAGGTTTGACCCGTTTTATCTTATTAGTGTTGTCTCCTTGAAGGCTACCTCATAAAAACAACCACCCCTTAATTATCACACTGCAAATATAAGACAAAAAAATATTCCTTGCAAATGTTTTTGAAAATAAATTAACAATATTTAGTATAATTCTCTATTATGTCACATTATTTGTCCGATTTACCCTCTTTGTGAGAGGTGTTGCCGATCTATTTGTTGCAGTTGTTTTTAAAATATATTAATAAGGTGTTATTTTTTAAGGTTGAATCCAACTAGAACACCGTTGTAGTTAGATAACATAGCGTTTATTGTGGCAAAAGAGCTACTATCAGATACAGATGTTATAGATTGTACAATCAACAATAGCTTATCCGCATCAAAAAGAAGTGATAGAGTGCTGCTCGAAAGAGAGGTGTAGACCGACATTGATCCAATATTTATCGAGTTAACAGCGGAAAATGTCAATGTCATCTTCTCGTCGCTATCAATTGTGTATTTTCCACTAAGAGTCTTGCTGCCGCATGTGCATGAGAACGAGCCGTCAGATCCAAATGTAAATGAGAATTGACCTGATGTAATACCGACACTAGTAAAGGCAACATTTAACTTAGCTTCGATCTGTGATGTTGCCATCGAACCAAGAGCCTCTGTGAGATTGCTGTCGCTCTCAAGTTGAAAGGCTGGGCTATCATATTTCCATGTGCCTGTTAATGATGATGATGTGACGGTTGAACCACCTGTTACTGCCGATATCACAGTCTCAACATTTTCTGTTGAGACGATGTCGCCCCACGAAATAGCATTTGCAGTATTGCTTGCCATAAGGAGCATAAGTGTAAGTGAAGAGGATAATAATTTACGCATAGTCTATTTAATATTAAAGTGTTTGGGTGCAAAGTTATAAAAAAAATGTAAGAGTGAAAAATCTGTATCTATAAGAAACTATTTTTATATTGACAAATAGGTTTTTGGAATAGTGCAAAAATGATACAATTGTGTGTTAAATAACTTTTTTAGTTGTATATTTGCAGAAATAAATCCATTTTATCATGAAGAGACACCTATATTTACTACTGTTAGCTCTGCTATGTGTTACTCCATTATTTGCAAATGTAGAGCCATCGGCTCTTGAATCAGGTGCTTATAATGCAATACTTGCTCAACGTGAATTTCAATTCAATATATTGGCTCTTCTGAGAGGTGTCATCGGAATGGCTGCGTTGGTATTTATTGCATGGTTGGTTAGTTCAGATCGTAAACATATAAATTGGCCGACTGTTGGTAAGGCTCTTCTGTTGCAGTTTGTGATAGCTCTATCAATTATCCTCTTTCCATTCGTAAAGTCGGGATTTGAGTTTGTTGGGCATGGATTCATTGCGGTTCTTAACTGGACAAATGCAGGAACAACATATCTATTTGGACCTCTCATGTCGGATGATTTTGGGTATATCTTCGCATTGAGGGTTATCCCTCCGATTATATTCTTCTCGGCTATCACATCGCTGCTGTTCTATCTTGGAGTGTTGCAGAAGATTGTTTGGGGAATGGGGTGGTTGCTCACCAAATTCATGAATTTGTCGGGTGCGGAGTCGCTTTCGTGTGTTGGAAATGTATTCTTGGGGCAGACCGAAGCTCCGATTATGGTGAAGGCATATATCCCTAAGATGACAAAGTCGGAGATCGTACTTATTATGGTGTCGGGTATGTCAACTATGGCTGGTGGAGTCTTGGCGGTCTATATCTCACTGCTTGGAGGTGGAGACCCAGCCCTTGAGTTGGAGTTCGCAAAACACCTTTTGTCGGCATCTGTAATGGCAGCTCCAGGGGCTATCGCCTTTTCGAAGATTATTATGCCTCAGACCGAGAAGATCGACAATAGTGTTGAGGTGTCGAAGGATTCTGTTGGAAAGAATGTTCTCGACGCTATATCGGCAGGAACATCGGATGGCTTAAAATTGGCGGTTAATGTCGCTGCTATGTTATTGGTATTTAATGCGTTGATTGCAGGTTTCAATGATATATGTTTCACTATTGGGGATGTTACTCATTTGAATGGTTTAATCGCCTCTATCTCTGGAGGGCAATTCGACGCGCTCTCGATGGAGTATATCCTCTCGGTTGTCTTTTCGCCAATAATCTGGTTGACAGGTATCCCATCTGCTGATATTCACCTTGCGAGTCAAGTGCTTGGAGAGAAGATCATTATGACGGAGTTTATTAGCTTCCAGAATTTGGCTCAGATGATGCAAGCTGGCGCATTCTCTTCCGAGAAGTCTATTATAATGACCGCATATATCGTATGTGGATTCTCGAACTTCGCTTCGATTGGAATTTTGATCGGAGGAGTTGGTGGAATGGCACCTAATCAACGACCTATCATGTCGGCAAATGGATTTAAAGCACTTCTTGCGAGTACTTTGGTCGCGTTGATGTCCTCTATTATGATTGGAATGCTTATCTAGTATTTGTCTGGCACAACAGACTGAATAGCAAAGTTTGTCCATTTTTTTGTAATAATAGTATTTTTTCCATATCTTCGTGCTATTAAAGGGGGGATATGAAGATTCGAAGATTGCTATTTGGTTTGATTGTAGCCTTTACACTACTTTCACTTGACACATACGCCTACGATAAGTATACAACGTCGCGGATAACTTCGCTCGATGGGTTGAGTCAGAATGATGTTTTAGATATCATTCAGGATTCGTATGGTTTTATGTGGATAGCAACAAACGACGGTCTGTGTCGATACGATGGCTACGAATTTAAGATTTTCTCAATCGGGGATTCAGGTCTAAAATCAAATCTTATAATTAGCCTTACAGAGGATCGTAGAGGTAATATCTGGGTCGGAACGGTCGATAAAGGTATATATTGCTACCTTCGCAATAAGGATCACTTCTACCACTATTCGGAGTTGACAGATATCCCATTGATTGTGCCGCTGCGTGTTGTAAGGGGGCTAACGATAGGGGCTGATGGCTCAATTTGGGGGTATGAAGTCTCGGCGCAATCTATGATCCATATCCGATTTAACTACAATTTGCAGCGTATATCTTTAATAGACCTCTATCCACGTAGCGAAGATGGAGTACATGTGGCAACTGCTCTCTACGCAACAAGATCCAAAGTGTATGTCGGGGCAAACAATGGACTCTTTGTATACACTCCGAAACTCAATAACTTCACACAAGTCGAGAGCAATAGCCCTCTTGTCGGTATCTATGATCTAAATGCGAGAGGTGAGTTGGTTCATCTTGCAACGCGCAGTGGTTTGATGAGTCTGAATACTCGAACGGGGCGTGTCAAGAGACATGATTTAGGTGTCAATCCAATTAAAATCCATTGGCAGGGAAATATACTCTGGATGGTGGCTAGCAATGGTGTCTATACAAGCAGGTATTATCCAAACTACGATAGATTTGATAGTGTACAACTTGTTGAATCGTATCAAAATTACACAATTAATACCATTGCAGAGGATCATACAGGTGGTATTTGGGTGGGACTTCACAAGGCTGGAGTGCGTCGTTATGAGCAGAATAAGAAGCCTTTTATGACCAATAAAGGGTTTGGAAACGACCATATATTGCCGATAATATCAGATCGGAGCGGAGGGCTCTTGATTGGTACAGAGGGGAGTGGACTCTTCAGACTCGATACAATTAATGGAGAGGTTTCAAAAGAGAATATTTTGACTCAGAATACGATCTATTCGATGGATTACGACACGATTGACAACACTCTGTATGTTGCGACAAATCGAAATCTGTTGAGGATCAGAGAGCGAAATGGGGCGTTTTTAAAGCCTGAAATTTCACTTCACAACCCTGCGGTACGAAAAATTTTGGTGGATAGCAACTATCTGTGGTTGGCACTCTACAATAGGGGGATATTGCGTCAGGATCTGCGAGATGAGAGCTATATCAGTATTCTACAAAAGGGCGGACTGCCATCGAATACTGTCCGAAATATAATGTTGGATAGCAAGGATAATATTTGGATCTGTACCAGCAATGGAATTTGTAAAATATCGAGCGAGGAGAGGTTCAAGAGCAATCCACGCATCGACGATGTACTTCCAGATGCTATTGATAACCACTATGTGATCTCAATTGTAGAGGATCGTAATGGTGATATTTGGTACGGAACACTCGGTTATGGACTCTATAAATTGAGTGATCGGGATGATCTTGGAGTCTATGATATTCGACATATAACCACAAAAGATGGATTGCCGAGCAATGTTATCAAGGCGATTGTGGAGGATGATAGTGGCGTGATGTGGGTCTCTTCAAATCGCGGTCTTAGCTCACTGAGTATTGACTCTAATTCGGATCAGCTTAGTGTCTCGAACTACGGAATGTATGATGGATTACAGGATTATGAGTTTAATGAGCTATCTGCGGCGAAGCTCCCAGATGGAACGTTGATCTTTGGAGGAGTTGCAGGATATAACTACTTTAATCCGAATAACTTTATTACCGATACAACCCAAATTCGACCAGTGGTTGTCGATTTTAGACTCAAAGATCGTAGTATACTCGAAGATCCAGAGTTGCGAGAGGCAGCTCCAGATGGATTGTATGGTAGTCAGGGGGTTATTTTGAAGCACGATCAAAATAATTTCACAATAAAATTCGCAGGTCTACACTACTATAACCCAACAAAATATCAATATAAATATCAGCTCGAAGGGGTTGATAAGACATGGATAGACTCTTCGGATGGGGTTCGAGAGGTGAGCTACACAAATCTCTCACCAGGGAATTACACATTCTATCTGAGTGCAGCCAATGCCGATGGGGTCTGGACTCGCGAAAAGTTGGCTCTTAAGATCACGATTGAGTACCCATTTTGGGCAATGTGGTATGCGTTTTTGGGCTATGTGATACTGCTATCGTTGGCTGGATTCTATACAATTCGGTACTTCCATGACTTGATGGAGCGTCGCAATGCGGTGCGATTGGCGGAGATGGAGAGGCAAAAAATGCAGGAGATGCTCGATATGCGAACACGATTCTTTACAAATATCTCGCATGAATTTCGAACACCTCTAACGCTGATATTGACCCCACTGCAACACTTGATCGCCGATGATAAGATCGCGGCAAATCCAAAGTGGAGCGCGCAGCTTAATACGATGTCGCACAATGGAAACTCCCTAATGAGGCTCATCAATGAGTTTTTGAGCTACACAAAACATGAGAGTGGAGGGTTGAAGGTGCAGTTGAGCCATGGAGAGTTTACCTCGATGACACGAAAGCTATTCGAGCAGTTTAAATTCTGGGCAGAGCAGCGTGGATTGACACTTCACTATAAAGATCCTCAAAGAGCCGTTGTGATAAATTTCGATCAATATCTGATTGAACAGGTGATCTATAATTTGGTCTCAAATGCGATAAAATATACACCGAAGGGTGGTCAAATAACTCTCTCGGTTGAGGAGCAAGATGACCATATAATCTTCTCGATCGAGGATAGTGGTTGTGGAATCCCAGAGGAGATGCGCCCACATGTATTCGAAAGATTCTATAGTCGAACAACCGACGCTTCGAAAGAGGTTGGTGGAACTGGTGTGGGGTTATTCCTCACTAAGAGTTTGGTGGAGCTGCATGATGGTGAGATATGGTTTACAACAGAGGTTGATCGGGGTACGACATTCTTCGTGAAGTTGCCAAAGGTGGGCTCTTCAGATCTTATCAATAAGCAGGCTATTAATATTAATGAGGAGCAGATTGTGCCAACAGCTTGCGAGGAGGCATCGCAGGGCGATGCATCGTATAGCGGTGATAATTCAGAGCAGAGCCATAACCCTGCAACACTTCTCATTGTGGATGATAACATCGAGATCCTGCAACTATTAAGGGAGTTGTTTGAGAGTCGGTATACAATTGTCACTGCTTGCGATGGCGAAGAGGGTTGGAAAATAGCTTCGAAGCAGCTTCCAGAGCTTATAATATCGGATGTTATGATGCCTCGAATGAATGGATTGGAGTTGTGCGACAAGATCAAGAGTGATGCAACGACATCTCATATTCCTGTTGTTTTGCTCTCGGCAAAGGCTTCGAACGAGGATATCGCATCGGGGTTGAAGTGTGCTGCCGATGCCTACTGCCCAAAGCCATTCAACAATCAAGTCTTGATTGAGACGGTGAACTCGATATTGGTAAATCGTTATAGGTTAGCAAATAGATTCTCGAAGATAAAGATCGAGGAGGGTGAGACATCGCCATTTGCAAATTATGGAGATGACGCAACAACAAATACCGATAAGGTCTTTTTGAAGCGATTGACCGAGTATATCGAGGAGAATGTTCATAATCCAGATTTGGTAGTTAATGATCTGTGTAACTATATGGGTATCACACCTTTGGTTCTAAATAAAAAGCTCAAGTCGCTCATCAACATGACGGCAAATGCCCTCATTCGAACTATTCGTCTGCGTCGAGCAGCGGCACTTCTCAAGACCGCTCGATATACGATTGCAGATGTTACATATGATGTCGGTTTTAGTGATCTGAGGTATTTCCGCGAGTGCTTCAAGAAGGAGTTTGGAATGTTGCCTCAAGAGTATAAAGATCAAGCGGCGAGTGGAGCTAGAGTAGAGCCGAAGCAGAACTCAACGATCGGAGATGGTGTAATTGACTCTGTGGTGACAAAAACAACTCGTACACGAAAGGGTGATTAATGCCATTCCTGCCAACTCTCTGACGTTATGGTGATTGTATCGGAACGAAAATAATCCGCTATTGGTATTTTAGTGATAAAAAAAGTGATCTTTTTATTGGTTTATAATAATTATTATATACCTTTGTTTGATTTTACACATAAAATTCAAATCTAAACTTTAAATTAATAATATTATGAAAGTATCGCACATCGAGCACCTAGGTATTGCAGTAAATTCACTAGATGAGGCTATCCCATATTGGGAGAATGTCATTGGACTTAAATGTTACGCTATCGAAGAGGTTGCAGACCAGAAGGTTAAAACAGCATTCTTTATGCTTGGTCAAACTAAGATTGAGCTTTTGGAGGCTACATCTCCAGATTCAACAATCGCTAAGTATATCGAGAACAAAGGCATCGGTATCCACCACATGGCACTAGCTTGCGAGGGAATCGAGGAGCAGATGGCAGATGCGGAGGCTCAAGGTATCCGTCTTATCGACAAAGCACCACGCAAAGGTGCTGAGGGTATGACTATTGCATTCCTTCATCCAAAGTCAACTCAGGGAATCCTTACTGAGCTTTGCGAGAAGAGATAATTTTTACAGAGCAAAATAAAACAAAAATTATATAATAATTAGTTATGAGCGAAATTCAAAATAAGATCAAATTGCTGATCGACAATCGCGAGGCAGCACGCATGGGTGGCGGTCAGAAGAGAATCGACGCACAGCACGCAAAGGGCAAATACACAGCACGTGAGCGTATCGACATGTTGGTTGACGAGGGTAGCTTCGAGGAGTTCGATATGTTCGTTACTCACCGTTGTACAGACTTTGGAATGGATAAGAGTCACACATTTGGTGATGGTGTTGTAACTGGATATGGTACTGTAGCAGGTCGCTTGGTATATATCTTTGCTCAGGATTTTACTGTGTCAGCAGGATCTTTGTCTATCTCAATGGCGGAGAAGATCTGCAAGGTTCAAGATATGGCGATGCGTAATGGTGCTCCATGTATCGGAATCAATGACTCGGGTGGAGCTCGTATTCAGGAGGGTGTTAATGCGCTTGCTGGATATGCAAATATCTTCCAACGTAACGTAATGTCATCGGGTGTGATCCCACAGATCTCGGCGATCTTCGGGCCATGCGCTGGAGGTGCGGTTTACTCACCAGCTCTTACCGATTTTATCATCATGAAGTCGTTGACATCTAACATGTTCCTTACAGGGCCGAAGGTTGTAAAGACTGTAACAGGAGAGGATGTAACTCAGGAGCAGTTGGGTGGTGCTTTGATGCACACTACAAAATCTGGAGTTGCTCAGTTCGCAGTTGAGACAGAGGATGAGGGTATCGCGTTGATCCAGAAGCTGTTGTCTTATATGCCACAAAACAATATGGAGGATGCTCCATTGGCGGTTTGTACAGACAAAGTCTCTCGTTTGGAGGATACTTTGAATGAGATCATCCCAGACCACCCAAATAAGCCATACGATATGTTCGAGGTTATCAGCGCAATTGTTGATAATGGTGACTACTTGGAGTCTGCAGCAGGTTTCGCGAAGAATATCATCACATGTTTCGCTCGTTTCAATGGTCAGAGTGTCGGTATCGTAGCAAATCAGCCTAAGTTTATGGCTGGAGTTTTGGATAGCAACGCTAGCCGTAAGGCAGCTCGTTTTATCCGTTTCTGTGACGCATTCAATATTCCAATCGTAACTTTGGTTGACGTTCCAGGATTCTTGCCAGGTACAACTCAGGAGTATGGTGGAGTAATCACTCATGGTGCTAAGTTGTTGTTCGCATATTGCGAGGCTACAGTTCCTAAGGTTACTGTAACACTACGTAAGGCGTATGGTGGAGCCTATATCGTGATGTCATCTAAGCATATCCGTGGAGATATAAACTACGCTTGGCCAGGTGCGGAGATCGCAGTAATGGGTGCAAGTGGAGCTGTTGAGGTTTTGCAGGCTAAGGCTCTTGCAGCATTCACAGATCCAGAGGAGAAGGCTAAGTTCGTAGCTGAGAAGGAGAAGGAGTATAACGATAAGTTCTCGAACCCTTACAATGCAGCGCGCTATGGTTATATCGACGATATCATTGAGCCACGTAACACTCGTTTCCGTGTGATTAGAGCTTTGCAGTCTTTGTCTACTAAGCGTCTACAGAATCCTCCAAAGAAACACTCTAATATCCCATTGTAGTATGAATCAATTATTTATGTCACCACTCTTCACTATGCTGAGCCATGGTGCGGGTGCAAAGGGTGCAGATACAATTCTTGAGAGTGATCCCTTCGGAGCAACCGTAGCGTTTATCTCGATAACAGTTGTATTGTCGGCACTCATAGTGTTGGGGCTTCTTATTTGGGGCTTCTCATCGGTAATGATCTACACAGAGCAGCGTCAAGCTGAGATCACTCGCAAAAAGGCATTGAAAAACCCTAATGCAGCTGTTCCAGATGTTAAAGAGGAGCAGAGTGCAGAGGTTATCGCAGCAATTGCGTTGGCTCTTAAACTTCATAAGGAGGCTCTTCATGACCGTGAGAGTGAGGTTATTACTATCAATAGTGTGGCACGTGCATACTCACCTTGGAGCTCTAAGATCCATGGTTTGACAAACATGCCTAGATAATTAAATTAGAAAAAAGTAAAAGATACGATGAAAGAGTATAATTTGAAGATCAATGGTAACGATTATGTTGTCGGGATCGATATCAATGACGAGACAAGCGCAGAGGTTGTTGTAAATGGCGCAGCATACCACGTCGAGTTGCAGAACTCGACAGTTAAGAAGAGTGTAGCTCGCAAACCACAGGTTGTAGCGACACCAGCATCTCACCCAGTCTCAAATACCCCAACACCAGCTGCATCTCCTAGAGCTACAGTTACAGTTACAGGCTCTGAGAAGCCAGTTACAAGTCCACTTCCAGGTGTGATTTTGGATCTAAAGGTTGCTGTGGGTGACACAGTATCTTCGGGTCAGACATTGGTAGTTTTGGAGGCTATGAAGATGGAGAACAACATCGACTCAAACTTCTCGGGCGTTGTTAAGTCAATAAAAGTTAAGTGTGGCGACTCAGTGCTTGAGGGCGACGTGCTTATCACAATCGAGTAGTGACTATGAATAGTTTTTTATCTAGCTCATTCCTTCAGGAGAGCATAATGAAGTTCTATGAAGCTACTGGATTCAGTGGCTTGATGGAGCCAGGAGGGTGGCGATATCTTGTGATGATCGCTGTCGGTTGTTTCTTCCTATATCTCGCTATCAGACACAAATTTGAGCCTATGTTGTTGGTTCCTATTGGGTTTGGTATTATTTTGGGTAACATCCCATTGCCATTAGACAATGAGATAAGTATCTATAGCGACGGTTCTGTCTTGAATCTACTATATTTCGGTGTGGAGCATGGTATCTACCCACCTCTTATATTCTTGGGTGTTGGAGCATTGACCGATTTCTCGTCGCTATTATCAAACCCGAAACTGGTAATTATTGGAGCTTCGGCTCAGATCGGTATCTTTGTTGCATATATTGGTGCGTTGTTGTTAGGATTCCCTGCCAACGAGGCTGGATCTATCGCAATCATCGGTGGTGCTGATGGCCCAACATCAATCTTCTTGACAGGTATCTTAGCTCCTGAGTACTTGGGTGCTATTGCAATCTGCGCATACTCTTATATGGCTCTAGTCCCAGTACTTCAGCCACCAGTGATGCGCTTATTGACTACAGATGCTGAGCGTAAGATCAAGATGCGTCCATCGCGTGCGGTATCTCAGATCGAGAAGATCTTGTTCCCAATCATTGCATTTATCTTAACTACACTTGTCGTGCCAGATGCGATTCCACTTCTTGGAATGTTGTTCCTTGGTAACTTGATGAAGGAGTCTGGAGTTGTGAAGCGTTTGGCTACTACAGCTAGTAACCAGTTGATTGATATCATGACAATTCTTATTGGTGTTACTGTTGGTGCATCGACTAAGGCTGATGTATTCTTGACAGAGAAGACTATCTTCATCTTTATCTTGGGAGCGTTGTCATTCATTGTTGCTACATCTGGAGGTGTATTGTTCGTGAAGTTCATGAACCTATTCTTGAAGGAGGGTAACAAGATCAATCCACTTATTGGAAATGCAGGTGTATCGGCTGTACCAGCTGCGGCACGTGTAAGTCAGGATGTAGGTTTGAAGTACGACAAGTCTAACTACTTGTTGATGCACGCTATGGGCCCAAATGTTGCAGGTGTTGTAGGATCTGCTGTTGCAGCGGGAATCTTGCTATCATTCTTGGGATAAAAGAGGTTTTACAGATATTGAAAGGGGCTTGCAGTTTGATGATTGCAAGCCCTTTTTGTATCATTTGCGAATATTACTGCCCAGTAAAATTTTTCTAGCAGTCCCACTTGAGATACGTTCCGTTAGGAACGCCATCCTGAACTTGTTTCAGGATCTCTGCAAACGACAATGCAATCTATATAACATGCTAAAAAAACAATGGTTTAATTAATGATGCAGGGATCCTGAAACAAGTTCAGGATGACGAAATTTTCAATTTCGTATCTCAAGTGGGACTGCTAGAAAAGTTTTATCGGACACTAACTAATTTGCGAACAAGATATATCATCTCATTTGAGATGGAGTATAGTTGTCGCTCCTCTAAAGTGAAGTTATCAATGTAGTCGATCTGCTCCACTTTGAACCCCGCTTCGCAGAGGCGTGTTGCGTAATCTTGTCCATAGATCCGTCGATGGTCATATTGACCAAAGATCTTAGCGCGCTCTTCGGGGTCAGTGATCGAGTCATCCTCAAAGGTCACTTCGCGATCGCGCTCTACAGGCGATAAAAGGATTCCCCATCCCCCTGGCCTCAATATGCGGTATAGCTCTCGCATAGCTAATCTATCATCTGGAATATGCTCTAATATATGGTTGCATAGAATAACCTCGAAAGAGTTATCTGGAAGTGGTATCTGTTGTACGTCGAAGTGAAGATCTGCGAGTGGACTCTCTAAATCTCCAGTTTTATAATGTGATCGTACCCCTTTGTAAGCCTTGCGGAGTGGGCGCATAATACAGACTTCGGGCGCAATATGCAGTAGGGTAGGGAGCTCAGATAGTAGGGTAGTTTCGCGCGAAAGATATAACCACAGAAGTCGATGTCGCTCCAATGAGAGGCATGATGGACAGAGTGCATTTTCGCGCAAGGTCGCATAATATCCATAAGGCAAAAATCGACGACGACGAGCTCCACAGATAGGGCACTCTTTGCCGCGACCAATATAAAACAGCCCCATTATAGGTACAACCACCTCGGCAGCTTGCTGCATCAATGGGCGTGGTAGATGTGCCAATATCCAGCGGATCAACCTCTTCATCTCTACTCCAAGATCTTTTTAAGGTCTGACTCTGCTGATGTCAATCTATCACGACAGAGTGTAATTAACTCCGTTGCACGCTTCACCTCTTTCGATAGATCATCTACCGAGATCTCGTTGTTTCGTAGCTTTGTGAGGATCTCCTCGATCTGCTTCGTTGCCTCATCGTATGTAACTCTCTCTTCCATATCTGTTTTGTTTTGTGAACTGCCTCTGGCGGCGGGCGGAGTGCTCTCCGCTGAGCTAATTAAGTAGTGTAAAAAAATATTGGTGTGTTTTTAAAAGTGCTATTGGAGATGAGATTTTTTGTTATTGAATTGAAAATATAGTGGTTCTACATTGAGATTTAATAATGAAAAATATCACTCCAAGAGTGCTTTTAAAAATATGGCAATAATTGTTTTTCACTACTTATTCTCTCTTTTTGCTATAACTTTTGTCTCTAACTCTCCGTCGTTGAGTTGTATTGTTATTGTGTCGTTGATATTGACTCTCTGCACAGAATCTATGACTCTGTTATGCTCTTTGCGAGCAATGGCAAATCCTAACTCTAACAATCTCTTTGGTGAGTAGCCGTCAATGAGAGTCTGTGCATACTCTAACTCTTTTCGCTTGATTGAAAGTGTGTTATAGGCTAAATCTGGTAGCTCCTGCAGAGACCCTATCAGCTCGCGTTTTTCTCGATTAATGATCTCCTCCGAACGAGTTGCAAGCTCTTTGGCATATACCTCCAACATAACCTCTTTTTGTCGCGAAATCTCAACGGCAAATCTATGAAGCTCTATCGCTGCATTGTGTAGCCAATTGTCGAGCGTCGCCATTCGATCAACCAGCCAACCAGCGACAGCCGTTGGGGTCTTAAGCGCAATATGAGCCACCAAATCAACAACGCTACTATCTTTGTCATGTCCAATTCCCGAGATTACAGGGCGCGGAAAACGAGCAAAGTGAAGAGCTAAACGATATGAGTTAAAGCAGTTTAGATCACTCGTCGAACCACCACCGCGAATAACTACCACCGCATCAAACTCCTCTCTTCGATTTGCAATCGCGATTAAAGCCTCAATTATCGACTCTTCAGCTGTTGCACCCTGCATCGTAGCCTCGAAGAGGGTGAGGTCGAAGTGATACTCATAACCTCTAATCTCTCGCATGAAATCCTGATATCCAGCAGCTTTTGAACTCGATATAACCGCCAATCGTTGCACTAACTTCGGAAGAGGTAGCTCTCGATTTTTATCAAAAGAGTCGTTGGCTTTGAGCTTTGCAATTGCAAGTTGTCTCTCTCTTTCGCTCTCTCCAATGGTATATGTTGGGTCGATCTCAGTGATTTGTAGTGACAGACCATGCAGCTCATGGTAGTTAACGAGCACCTTTGCAAGAATTGTGATTCCTCGCTCTAGCTTTCGTCCTGTGAGGCTCTCAAAATTGGGCGCAATCGTATAGTAGTTGCTCCTCCAAATTACCGCTCTCGCTTGAGCCTTCGCAACACCATCGCTTTTCCCCTTCTCGATAAGCTCCATGTAGCAGTGCCCACTTCCATTCACCTTGGCATCCGATATTTCGGCACTAATCCATATAGGTAGAGCAAAACGCCCCACAAGAGTCTCTTGTATGGAGCGTTGCAGCTCAGAAAGGGTTATCTGTTGTGGGGATGTCATTATTTAATTTTTGCCTTTTTTTGTTGAGCTGGATTTCGTAGGATCATAACACCCTTGGCAACTACAACCTCTCCATCATCCATCGCTGGAGACTCCCAATTTGGTAGCTCCGCAATAATCTTTCTCACTTGAGCCTCTAGTTCGTCATTAGATGACTCTACAACATTGAGGATCTTCATCTTTCCATCAATACCGACCGAAAATCTAAATTTAATCCTATCATACTCCTCTTTCCACTCTATCTTGCTATGGATAAATGGGGTCATTCTCTTCTTTGTGTCACTCGAAAATACTGGTGGAACATCGTACTTCATCGTGATCCTCACAACGCCATTTGCACCCTCAGCTCCATATGCATTGGTCGCCTCTTCACCCTTCACCACATCGATATTTGTCACCCAGATTGGATCGGGTCTTGGAGCATCGCCATGCACGACAATTCCATCGACAACGTATAGAGGTTGCACACCATCTTTGACATAGGTGTCGGTATTCTTACTCGTGTTATTTTGCTGGGCAAAAAGTTGAAGCGACATTAGTGTCGCAACAAAGATCATAAGTGTGGTTTTAAGTCTCTGCATAGTTCTGTCTTTTTAGGTGAACGGAATATATAGTATTCTTAGGGTCTGACTCTCACCAGACCCTAAGGTGTTTGGTTGCGGTTTAATACTCTATAACTCGCTCTCTTTGAGTCGCTCAGCATTCTCTGCAACGATCAACTCATCGATCACTCCCTGAATATCACCATCCATAAATGCCGATAGGTTATAGATCGTGAAGTTTATGCGGTGATCTGTGATACGTCCCTGAGGGTAGTTGTATGTACGGATCTTTGCCGAACGGTCTCCAGTCGAAACGAGGGTCTTGCGCTTTGATGAGATCTCATCCAGATACTTCTGATACTCCAAGTTGAAGATACGTGTACGAAGCTCCTCAAATGCCTTATCGAAGTTTTTGAGCTGCGACTTCTGATCCTGACATTGAACCACAATACCCGATGGAATGTGAGTCAAACGAACAGCCGAATATGTGGTATTTACCGACTGACCTCCAGGGCCCGATGAACAGTAAGTATCCTTGCGGATATCATTCATCGATACCTCGATATCAAACTCCTCAGCCTCAGGAAGTACCGCAACAGAGGCTGCCGAAGTGTGAACACGACCCTGTGTCTCGGTCTGTGGAACACGTTGTACACGGTGCACTCCAGACTCATACTTCAAAGTTCCATAGACGTTGTTTCCTGTAACCTTCATCACAACCTCCTTGAAACCACCCGAAGTACCCTCCGAGGTGCTAGTTATCTCATACTTCCAACCCTTTGTCTCGACATATTTCATATACATACGCAACAAATCTCCCGCAAATATTGCAGCCTCGTCACCTCCCGTACCACCGCGGATCTCGACAATCGCATTTTTATTATCTTGTGGATCTTTCGGGATCAAAAGGAGTTTGATCTCCTCCTCCATGCGCTCCAATGCAGGCTCTAAGGTGGCGATCTCTTCGCGTGCTATCTCGCGGAACTCCTCATCCTTTTCATTTGCAAAGATATCTTTAGCCTCCGCAAGATTTGCCAATGCTGTGCGGAATCTGTCCGATGTCTCGATGATTGGTTGAAGCTCCTTGTAATCCTTGATAAGCTGTGTAAACTGTTTGTTATCAGCGATTATCTCTGGGTCGGTTAGCTTTCCCGACATCTCTTCGTATTTTAGTTTGAGCCCATCTAGGCGCATCAAAATTGAGTTATCTGCCATCTAATTTATTATATGTATTATTTTTTATCCTTATTTAAAACTTTCAACCACTGCAAAAGCAACGATTGCCACTCTGTGCGGAACTCCACTCGATCCGAGATTCCCCATCCATGTCCCCCCTCAGGGAAGATATATAGTGATGTGAATACTCCGCGTTTTTTCAACTCAGAGTAGTATCTCACACTATTCTCCGCTGGCACTACCGTGTCATCTTGGCAGTGGAACATAATTGCAGGCGGAGTGTCGTTGTTTACTCTATCCTCTAGTGAGAATGTCGCACTCTGAGCCTCTGTGCGATCTTTGCCCAACAAATTGTTGAATGAACCCTCGTGCGCCACACCCTTCTCGCTAGAGATTACAGGGTAGAAGAGCACCGAAAATGCAGGCTTCTCAGCCGCTGGGGCAAATGTCGATACATACGCCGCCAAGTGTCCACCAGCCGAAGATCCAACAACTCCGATCTTATCTGGAGAGTAACCCAATTGACGAGATCGTTGACGCATAACCTTCATCGCCTCCATAACATCTTCGTATGGTACAATTCCCACACCATTTGGCATTCTATACTTCAACACCGCCGCTGTGATTCCATTCTCAGCAAACCACTCAGCGAGAATTGTCCCCTCGTGATCCATCGACAACATCTGATAGCCTCCACCTGGGAAGATCATCACAGCCTGACCAGTCTGCTTGTTTCGGTCTGCCTCGAATATAAGCAGCTCAGCAACGCTGTTTTTTGTCAAACGAAATGGCTTCACTTCGACAGCCTCACCACTTAAATTGTTAGAGTGAGGTGCTGTAGAGTTATCCCAAATTCGAATGTTGATATCCTCTTTCTGTGCAAAAGATGTCGCAATTGTCATCACAGCTATAATTGATAGAAATACTCTTCTCATCTCTAATAAACAATATTAATGATCTTACCCTTTACAACAATCACCTTCTTTGGCGAAGCTCCATCCAGCCACTTCTGAGCTGACTCATGAGCCACAATCTCCGCTTGGATCTCCTTTGGATTTTTCGCAAGGTCATAGGTGATCTTGAAACGAAGTTTTCCATTCATCATAACAGGATACTCGAATGAGCTCTCTGTAAGATACCTCTCTTCGCAAAGAGGATAGGCGGCATCAAATACCGAAGTGGTGTGCCCTGCAATCTCCCAAAGCTCCTCGGCGATGTGTGGTGCGAATGGCGCAATAAGTATTGTAAGAGGCTCTGCAATCTCTCGTTTGTGACACTCTCCCAACTCATTAAGGCAGATCATAAATGCCGATACCGATGTGTTGAACGAGAAGTTCTCGATATCTTCGCGGATCTTCTTTATTGTCTTGTGTAGCGTCTTAAGCTCTTTGTCTGTCGCCTTCTCATCATTTAGTGCGAAGTTACCCTCGCGGTCGAAGTATAGTCTCCAGAATTTGCGCAAGAATTTGTGAACTCCATCAATTCCATTTGTATCCCATGGCTTTGACTGCTCCAATGGGCCTAAGAACATCTCATACATACGGAGTGTGTCAGCACCATAATTCTCAACAATCATATCTGGATTAACAACGTTGTACATCGACTTTGACATCTTCTCAACCGCCCAACCGCAGATATATTTCCCATCCTCCAAGATAAACTCTGCATCTTGGAACTCTGGTCTCCAAGCGCGGAAAGCATCCAAATCGAGGATGTCATTCTTTACGATGTTAACATCGACATGGATCTCCTGTGTCTCATACTCGCCCTTTAGACCAAGCGACACAAATTTGTTTGTTCCAATAACTCGATATACAAAGTTCGAGCGACCCTGAATCATACCCTGATTTACCAACTTCTTGAATGGCTCAGACTCACACACATACCCCAAATCATAGAGGAACATATTCCAGAAACGAGAGTACATCAAGTGTCCTGTAGCGTGCTCAATACCACCAACATATAGATCAACATTGCGCCAATACTCATTAGCCTCCTCGCTTACAAGCCCCTCGTTGTTGTGTGGATCCATATATCGCAGATAATAGGCAGAAGAGCCAGCAAAACCAGGCATTGTAGAGAGCTCAAATGGATTTCCATTCTCATCGCACCACTTTTCGGCACGTGCCAATGGTGGCTCGCCCTGCTCCGTAGGCCCGAAGTTCTCGATCGCTGGAAGCTCCAATGGAAGTTGATCCTCATTTAGAGGGTATGCCACATCATCTTTGTAGTATACTGGGAATGGCTCTCCCCAATATCTCTGACGTGAGAAGATTGCATCTCGGAGGCGATAGTTTATGAGCTTTTTACCCAAATTACGTCTCTCAACCTCGTCGAACATAAACTTAATGGCATCCTTAACATCCATACCGTTCAACTCTCCAGAGTTGATAACCGTACCCGATTTCGCATCATACGATGCCTCCTCGACATTGCCACCCTCCACAACAGGGATGATCTCCAATCCGAAGTGACGAGCAAATGCCCAGTCACGAGAGTCATGCGCAGGAACAGCCATGATAGCTCCTGTTCCATACCCTGCAAGGACATAATCCGAAATATAGATTGGAATCTCGCAACCTGTAAATGGATTTATTGCGTATGAACCTGTCGCAGCTCCACTAACTCGCTTAGTATCAGCGATACGGTCGCGCTCCGAACGTTTTTTGGTCTCTACAATATAGGCATCTACCGCCTCTCTATTCTCTGGAGTTGTCAACATCTCGACCCATTCATGCTCTGGAGCGATAACCATAAATGTCGTTCCGTAGATTGTGTCGGGGCGAGTTGTAAAGATCTCTAGCTTCTCGTCAAAACCCTTAATGTCGAAGAATACCTGAGCTCCGACTGAGCGACCGATCCAGTTTCTCTGAATCTCCTTTAGCGACTCGCTCCACTCCAAAGAGTCTAGTCCATCCAACATGCGTTTTGCATAGGCTGTAACTCTCAACGACCACTGCTTCATGCGACGCTGCTCAACAGGGAATCCTCCACGCTCCGAGAGACCATCCTTAACCTCGTCGTTTGCAAGGACTGTCCCTAAGCCCTGACACCAGTTAACCATTGTGTCGGCACGGAATGCCAAACGGTAGTTCTGAAGAGTAGCCTCTTTTGCCGCTTCGTCCATTGCTATCCACTCCTCGGCGGTGAAATTTTGTTGCGTTGTGCAGGCTGCCGTTATACCCTCCGATCCGTTAGCCTCAAATTGAGCAACGAGCTCTGTTATTGGGGTCGCCTTCTCGGTTGTTGTATTGTAGTAGTGGGCATACATCTTCAAAAATGCCCATTGTGTCCAGTGGTAATACTCTGGCTCGCAGGTTCTCACCTCACGATCCCAATCGAAGCTAAAGCCGATCTTGTCGAGCTGCTCACGATATCGAGCGATATTCTGCTCAGTTGTCTTGCGTGGGTGTTGCCCCGTCTGAATTGCATATTGTTCTGCTGGGAGTCCAAATGCGTCGTATCCCATTGGATGAAGCACATTGAATCCGCACAATCTCTTGTAACGAGTATAGATATCCGAGGCTATATATCCAAGTGGGTGACCCACATGAAGTCCTGCTCCCGATGGATATGGGAACATGTCAAGGACATAGAATTTTGGTTTCGAGTGGTCTATTTCGACCTTGTATGTCTTACGATCGCGCCAGTTCTGTTGCCATTTGCGCTCTAACTCATTGAAATTGTATACCATTGTTTTCTCTGCAAAAATATAGTTTTAGGGGACTTCTAATAACTCCCCGATTTTAATTTTTCGTTAATATTTATCCATTTTGCATTTAGACAAAGTGGGTTGTAGTGCCCCTACCACCGATTTTGGCTAAATGCAAAAGGGGTGAATAGTGGCGGAAAAGTATTTTGGGGAGTTATTAGAAGTCCCCTTTAATGTACAAAGGTAGTCAAATTGAGTTGGTTTTCAAAATATTGGGCTCAACATTTGCTTTATTGATCTCTAAATACCTATATTTGCCTATACAACAATATATATTTAGAATTTTTATGCGTAATTTTTTCACCCTTTTATTGGCGATTTTTGTTGCCCAATCTCTCTCGGCTCAAGTTGAGTGGTCATCACCTATGGTTGAGGGTTTGGGTGGCGAGAAGTATCGTATCCACCTCACAGCAACTCTCGATGAGGGGTGGCATATGTATGATATGGAGCTTCGTGAGGGAGGCCCGAATGCTACGATATTTACCTTTGCTTCAACCGATGGCTATCGACTAATTGGTGATGTTCAGAGCTCTGTAGCTCCAGTTGTGAAGTACGACGAAATGTTTGCAATGGAGATTGGCTACTACGAAGATAGTGTCACATTTACACAAGATATAGAGTTGACAAATGGTAACTCTGAGGTCGATTTTGTGGTAGAGTGGATGCTCTGCAACGATATGAGTTGTATGCCGCCAACAGATCAGGAGTTTTCGGTGCTTGTTGGGGTGTCGTCAACACTATCTGTCGCTGTAGATCAGGATTTTAGCCGTTCGAGTTCGAGTAGTATTTGGTTGATTATTTTGGAGGCTATTTTGTGGGGATTTGCCGCACTGTTGACCCCTTGTGTCTTTCCGATGGTGCCTATGACTATCTCGTTTTTCATGAAGGATGATGGTTCGAAAGGGCGTTTGGCAGCTCTATTGTATGGAGTGTTTATTGTCGCTTTGTATACATTGCCGATTGCCGCTATAATATTGACGACGTACCTCTTCGGTGGCGATGCTGTAACCACCGATATCTTCAACTGGGTTGCTACCCATTGGCTTCCAAATACTCTCTTCTTTGTGATCTTTATGATCTTTGCAGCGTCGTTTTTCGGAGCTTTTGAGATATCGTTGCCTTCGAAGTGGGTCAATGAGAGTGATAGCAGAGCTGGTAGAGGAACTATTGGCGGGATCTTCTTTTTGGCACTTACTTTGGTGTTGGTTTCGTTTTCGTGTACAGGCCCGATTGTGGGTTCTGTTCTGATAAAATCTACCTCGGGAGAGTTCTGGCAGCCGATTGTGACGATGCTGGCATTCTCCTCTGCATTTGCATTGCCGTTTGCTCTCGTGGCACTCTTCCCTGTCTTGATGCAGCGACTGCCGAAGAGTGGCGGTTGGTTGGGCTCTGTCAAGGTTGTCTTGGGTTTTTTGGAGTTGGCGTTGGGTCTTAAATTTTTGAGTGTTGCGGATCAGACCTACCACTGGGGAGTGTTGGATCGAGAGATCTATTTGGCACTCTGGATCGTGATTTTCTCGCTGCTTGGATTTTACTTGTTGGGAAAGATTCGATTTGCTCACGATTCAAAAGTGGAGCATATCGGTGTTGGGCGTTTGTCGCTCTCGATCATAACATTTGCCTTTGTGGTATATATGATCCCTGGTATGTGGGGCGCACCTCTCAAAGGGTTAGCTGGATATCTTCCACCTCTAAAGAGTCAAGATTTTGTTGTTGGTGCAGCTGTTCAAAGTGAGGTGAAGGAGTTGGAGTATGGCGATTTGCAGGCGGCGCAATCCTATGCAAATAGCGTTGGGAAGCCTCTTTTGGTCAACCTCACAGGTCACGGATGTGTGAATTGTCGCGAGATGGAGCAGCGAGTCTGGAGCGATTTGGAGGTTGCAAGGATTTTGAGTGAAGAGTATGTGGTTGTTGAACTATATATGGATGATAAGCGCGAACTTCCTGAGTCGCAATGGGTGACAACCGAGTCGGGTAGGGTATTAAAGAGTGTGGGGCGTGTAAATTCGTACCTTGCATTGGAGCGTTTTGGGGTCAATGCGCAACCATATTACATATTGTTAGGGCGTGATGGAGAGGAGCTTACCAAACCAATGGGATACAACCTCAATGTCGTAGAGTATATCGATTTTTTAAAACGAGGCATTGATCGTTATAAAAAAGAGGGGATTTAACTGAGGAAAATTTGTTAAGGATCTGTCACTTCACTTTTCTCTTCTTGCACTCGTTACATAGCTATTGCTATGCGCCTCGCACAAAGAAGAGAAAATTAAATATTAGTGTCTGATAAAACTTCTCTAGCAGTCCCACTTGAGATACGAAATTGAAAATTTCGTCATCCTGAACTTGTTTCAGGATCCCTGCATCATTAATTAAATCATTGTGTTTTAGTATATTAAGTAGGGTAAAATAATTATTGGTGTGTTTTTAAGAGTGCTATTGGAGATGAGGTTTTTTGCTATTGAATTGAAAATATAGTGGTTCTACATTGAGATTCAATAGTAAAAAATATCGCTCCAAGAGTACTTTTAAAAATATGGCGATAATTGTTTTACACTACTTATATAGGTTGTGTGCGTTTTTGAGATCCTGAAACAAGTTCAGGATGACGAAATTTTCAATTTCGTATCTCAAGTGGGACTATCGGCAAAAGTAAGTCCTTGATTTTGCAGACAATACAATCTGGTATATTACAGCGCATTATAAAGGTTTGTTGAATTTTTATCGGACAGTAATAAAAATTAAAGCAACATCTCTCTTAACAAATTTAGCGAGAAAAAATTAAACAGATTCTAAATAATGTAATTTTTTTTATATATTTGTAGCACAGAAAAACAAACAACATAAATCGAATATAAACTATGTCAGAATTTATCTACTCTGAGCCTCTACCAATGGGAGAGGATACAACTCAGTATCGCCTGCTTACAACCGACTACGTAAAGGTAGTTGAGTGCGATGGTCGCAAAATCTTGAAGGTTGACCCTAAGGGTTTGGAGCTCCTTTCGAAGGAGGCTTACAGTGATGTTTCGTTCTATCTACGTGGTGCTCACCTCCAGAAGCTAAGCAATATCTTGGCTGACTCAGAAGCTACAGACAACGATAAGTTCGTAGCCTACACAATGCTCTTGAACCAGTGTGTAACAGCAGAGGGTGAGCTTCCAACGTGTCAGGATACAGGTACAGCGATCTGCGTTGCAAAGAAGGGTGAGGATGTATATACAGGAGTTGATGACGCTGAGGCGATCTCTCGTGGAGTATATGAGACATACAAAGAGCGCAATTTGCGTTACTCTCAGGTTGTCCCTTACACAATGACAGAGGAGAAGAACTCAGGAAACAATCTTCCTGCACAGATCGACATCTACTCAACTCCAGGTAACTACTACAAGTTCCTATTTATGACAAAGGGTGGTGGTTCGGCAAATAAGACCTTCCTTTACCAAGAGACTAAGGCTCTGCTTAATGAGGAGTCTTTGACAAAGTTTATCCAGAATAAGATCAAGGATCTAGGAACATCTGCTTGTCCTCCATATCACTTGGCAGTTTGTGTCGGAGGAACATCTGCTGAGATGTGCCTCTCAACTGTAAAGAAGGCATCGGCAGGATATCTTGATTCACTTCCAACAGAGGGTAGCGACGCAGGAAACTGCTTCCGCGATTTGGAGTGGGAGGAGAAGATCCTTAAGATTTGCCAAGATTGTGGAGTAGGAGCTCAGTTTGGTGGTAAGTATTTGGTACACGATGTTCGTGTAATTCGTGCTCCACGTCACGCTGCATCTTGCCCAGTTGCAATTGGAGTTAGCTGTTCGGCTGACCGTAACATAAAGGCTAAGATCACTCCAGATGGTATCTTCTTGGAGCAGTTGGAGAAACACCCAGAGAAGTATCTTCCAGCAACACCTCCAGCGATGTCTCCAGCGGTAGATATCGACCTTGACGAGGGAATGGATAAGGTTCGTGAGATCCTAAGCAAATACCCAATCAAGACCCGTTTGAACTTGAAGGGTACACTTATCGTGGCACGCGATATCGCCCACGCTCAACTTAAAAAGATGGTTGACGAGGGTAAGGAGCTACCAGAGTACTTCAAGAAGCATCCAGTATACTATGCAGGCCCAGCTAAGACTCCAGTAGGAATGGCTTCGGGTAGCTTTGGCCCAACAACAGCTGGTCGTATGGATCCTTATGTTGATCTATTCCAAAAGAATGGCGGTTCGATGGTGATGGTTGCTAAGGGTAACCGTTCACAGCAGGTGACAGACGCATGTCAGAATAATGGCGGATTCTATCTAGGATCTATCGGAGGCCCAGCTGCGATTCTTGCGAAGAACTCAATCAAGTCGGTTGAGGTGGTTGACTTCCCAGAGTTGGGAATGGAGGCTGTTCGTAAGATCTACGTTGAGAACTTCCCAGCATTTATTATCGTAGATGATAAGGGTAATGATTTCTTTGCTAATTTCAAGCATTAGAATACTGTAGTTGAGCATACAAAGAGCGAAGGGTTGAGAAATCTTTCGCTCTTGTGCAATAAAAAAGCCCCTAGAGACGTTGGACTGTTGATATTTTGGGGCATAAATTGATAGAAAAAGAGAGATGAGACAACTCTTAAAAAGGATTATTTTTACAGTAGCTGCGCTCGGTGTTGTATTATCGTCGTTCGCTGCTGATGTTACATTTAAGGCGAATGCTCCTCTGTTAGTCACCGTAGGAGAGCCTTTCCCTGTTGAGTTTGCACTCAACGCTAAGCCCGATGATGATAGCTTCAAAGCTCCATCATTCGATGGGTTTAATGTCATTGCTGGGCCTAGAATCTCAAGTGGTACTTCGGTTCAGATCATCAATGGAGATATAACTCGTTCGGTAAACTACACCTATACATATGTTTTGATTGCGGAGGAGGCTGGTAACTATACTATCCCGATGGCAGCGGTTGTTGTTGACGATGCATCGTATAACACGCAATCTGTTATTGTTGAGGCTGTTAATGAGAGTAGTTCGGTCTCTAGTGGAGGGCAGCAACAATCTAAATCGTCAAGTGGAGGTGTAAATTCACAGAGTGCAGCATCGAATACCATCGCCAAGGATGATGTGATGTTGCGCCTAATAATCTCCGACAATAGCGTCTATAAAGGAGAGCCGATCAAGGCGACCATAAAGCTCTATACAAGGGTTGATATTATAAATAACGAGAACCTTAAGATGCCGACCTTCAATGGTTTTTGGGCGCAGGATGTTACAGATACGCGTAATCAAGGGGCTCGTAGAGAGACATATAATGGCAAAGTATACGATACACATATAGTTCGTGAATATCTCTTGTATCCGCAACAATCGGGCGATCTTGTTATTGAGCCAGCGCAGATTGATATTGTAGCACAAGTGGTTGTGCAGAGTCGCAATGTAGATCCATTCTTCGGTGGAGGTCGTGATTTCTACAATGTTCGTCGACACTTGGAGAGTGCGCCAACAACGATTGATGTGAAGCGTCTGCCATCTGGTAGCCCTGCATCATTTTCGGGGGCTGTTGGTAAATATACGATCGAGATGATGCCGATGGCATCGACCACATTCGAGGCAAATAGTGCAGCGACACTCAAAATCAGAGTCTCGGGAACAGGAAATCTCTCGTTTATCCAAGCACCAAAGATAGAGCTGCCAAACTCGTTTGAGCAGTATAATGTGCGAACAACGGAGTCAATCAATAATGGTAACAAAGGGGCAACAGGGTATAAGGAGTTTGAGTATCCATTTATTGCTCGATCAGAGGGAAATTACACAATACCAGCTGTCAAGTTTAGTTATTTTGATCCATCGACTAATGCCTATACGGTGTTGAATACAAATCCGTTTAGTGTGACAATAACACCCGACAATTCGGCGCAAAGTGGTGCTGTACAGGTTGAGCGTGGAGTCTCGAAGATGGATATCTCGCTGTTGGGCAGTGACATCCGCTTTATTAAATTGGGCAAAGCGAAGTTTACTCCAGTTCGTGACCCATTGATCTTGTCTTGGGTCTACTTTGTGGTTGTTGCGGCAGTTGTTTTGATCTACATATTATTGTTCGTTCTGCTTCGACGCAAGATCAGAGACTCCAAAAATGAGGCTCTTCGACGTGGAAAGCGAGCAAATAAGATGGCGGTTCAACGCTTCAAGATCGCGAAAAAGGCGATGGACGAGAATAATGAGAGGTTGTTCTATGAGGAGATGTTGCGTGGATTGTGGGGCTATATGAGCGACAAACTAAATATCCCAGTTGCAGATCTGACAAAGGAGTGTGTGCGCGATGAACTCATTAAAAGAGGTGGAGATAGCGATGTTGCTCAGGCTTTTTCGGCAATCATTACACGTTGCGATGAGGCTCAATACTCACCGATGGCATCGTCACAAATGAGCGATGTGTATGGATGTGGTTTGCAGTTACTCTCTCAGATAGAGACCCTCTTTAAACGTAAATAAATAGATTCTAGGTTAACAATGAAAAAAATACATATATATATAGTTGCGTTTGCCTTTGTCGTAGTATTGTTGTTTGGTGTTGAGAGTGTGGTAGCGCAGAGCTATTCAGTCCCAACGGCTAAAGTTGACCTTGCCTCAAAGAGCAATGATGAGTTGTGGAATATGGCAAATACTGCCTATGCAAATGACGATTATATCGGTGCAGAGCAGTATTATAATGAGATCTTGAGTCGCGATGTTCACTCTTCGGCAATCTACTATAATTTGGGAAATGTCCACTACAAACGTGGTGAGATCGGTATGTCGTTGTTGAACTACTATAGAGCATTAAGACTCGATCCATCGGATGATGATATTCGCCATAATATTGAAGTTGTGAGGAGTAAAACTGCCGATAATATTGAGCAGATACCACGACTATTTATCATTGAGTGGAGTGAGTGGATCGGTTCGCGATTGAGCTGTATGCAGTGGAGTATCATGTCGTTGGTTTTGCTTGCTGTTGTCTTTGGATTTTTATTGGTCTATATTCTGGCGGAGCATCTGAAGAGTCGAAGAGTCGGTTTTTGGGGAGGTGTAGTATCGTTGATCCTATTTGTGTTGACAACTCACCACGCTTTGGATAGGCGCGCAGAGCTGCTTAGCCCTAGCGAGGCAATTATTATGAGTAACTCTATCTCGGTTAGTAGCTCTCCAAGTAGTGCCTCGACAGAGCTCTTTATCCTCCATGAGGGTACAAAGGTGCAGATTCTGAACCACCATGATCTATGGTGCGAGATTATGATCGATGATGGAAAGAAGGGCTGGGTTGAGAGTGGTAAAATCGAGCAGATCTAATGTCGAGACTTCTTCAAGATGTTGTAAATGAGCTTACAAAGCTCCCAGGTATAGGTCGTCGCACCTCGATGCGTTTGGCTCTTCATATGCTTAAAATGGAGTCATACTCTGTTGCCGAAATGACATCGAGTATCTCCAACTTTAGAGATAATATTAAGTATTGCGAGAGGTGTAATAACCTCTCCGATGAGGCGATATGTCCAATCTGTAGTGATGCAGAGAGAGATAGTTCGACAATATGCGTTGTTGAGCAGGTTGGTGATCTGTTGTCGATAGAGGCGACACGCCAATACCGAGGTCACTACCATGTTTTGGGAGGTGTTATCTCGCCAATGCGTGGAGTTGCTCCGTCGGATCTAAAGATTGATCTGCTTGTCGAACGAATCGCAAAAGGTGATGTAAAAGAGGTTATACTTGCAATATCGACATCCGTTGAGGGTGAGACCACGCTCTTCTATATAATGAATCGACTGCGAGAGTATCCCACCATACGAGTGACAAATATTGCGCGAGGTATTGGCTTTGGGGATGAGTTGGAGTATGTCGATGAGTTGACAATCACCCATGCACTGCTTAATCGTCGCGATATAGAGTAGCTGTTCACCACCATTTTAGTGCTGTTTGCCACCTGATTGATCTGAAAATATTTTTTATAGTAATTTAGTCACTATATTTGTAGTATAGATAATGTTAAACTAAAAAAATATAATCATGAAAAGAGGCGATTTTTTATCAATCTTATTTGCTGCATTTGCGATGGTTGCAGCTATTACAGTTACAGCACAACCTCAAGGTGGCGGTCAAAGACAAGGTGGTCAGCAGGGTACTCCAGAGGAGATGGCAAAGATGATGGTGGAGCGTATGGCTGAGCAGTTGAGCCTTACAGAGGAGCAACAGACAAAAATTTACGACATTAATTTGGAGTTTATTGAGTCGCGCAATTCAGATAGCAACGAGCGTCCAAGTCGCGAAGAGATGGAGGCTGCACGCAAGGGTATGACGACAAAGATTAAGGCGGTGCTTACAGATGAGCAGGCGACTAAATATGCAGAGATCGAAGCTAAGATGAGTGAGCGAGGTCCACGTCAACAGCAACAGTAATAGTTAGTTAAATACATTGGGGAGTTAGGGGTTGATCTTCGGGTCAGCCCCTAATTGCATTAATAAATTACTAGTGCCCGATAAAGATATTACATAGTAGACTTTATTGGCACCATGTTATCGAATCCAACGGATTCGTCATCCTGAACTTGTTTCAGGATTCCTACATCATTAATTAAACCATTGTGTTTTAGGGGAATTATTAGAAGTCCCCTTTAGTATATTGTTGTGTTGTCGTTTGCTGAGATCCTGAAACAAGTTCAGGATGACGAAATTTTCAATTTAGTATCTCAAGTGGGACTATCAGTAAACGTAAGTCCCTGATTTTGCATAGACATATAATGTATTATATTGTAGTGTATTATAAACATTTGTCGGGTTTTTATCGAACACTAATATTAATAAATGTGGTTTTTGCCGTTCACCATCTCATTCTTGTTGTTCACCATCACCTATCTTAATTTAGTTGCATTCGTTGATTTGATGCTCTATATTTGTATTGTCAAAGAGACACAATGAATTATAAAACTAATAAATTATAGGAGTTATGAAGAGAGTAAAATTAATGTCAGTTGCACTAGTTGCACTGTCAATGGTAGCGGTAACATCGGTAAATGCACAACCACAACAGCGTGAACCAAAGTCAGCAGATGAAATTGCAAAGATGATGACAGAGCGTTTGACTAAGAGTCTTGAGCTTACAGAGAGCCAATCATCAAAGATCTATGACATCAATCTAAAGTATGCAGAGGAGCGTCACGCAAAGGCTGAAGAGGCTAAGGCGAAGCGAGAGGAGGCAAAATCATCTAAGGATGGAGAGAAGGGAGAGTCTCCAAAGTGTGGAAAAGAGTGTGCACAGCAGGGTCGTCCTCCAATGCCACAGGGTCAACAAGGTCGTGCTCCACAGCAGCAGCAGCAGCGTCCAGGTGGCAAAGAGATGGGTGAATCTCAGAAGGCTATGATGAAGGAGATCGTTGCGGTTCTTAATACGGATCAGATTGTAGAGTTTATCGAGATGAAGAGTAAGATGCCTGCACGTCAACCACAAGGAGGTCGCGGAGGTATGCAGCCACAGCAGAGAGGTGGTCGTCAACAGCCACAGTTTGGATCACAACGCGGGCCACAAGGGGGGCCACAAGGGGGTCGTCCACGCCCAATGGGTCCAGAGGGCTCAGAGCGTCCAGAGCCAGAGGCACCAAGAGAGTAATCAAATAAGTAATTGAGTATTGAGGCTGTCCAAAATCACAACAAAGTGATTAAGGGCAGCCTTTTCTATCTCTAGGGGAGTTCTATTTTACAGTGAATGTAACAGCATCCTTCATGCCTGTTCGTAGGTATCCGCCTTTAGCCCCATTCGCTGCTGGCCAAGCATCGTCCCAAGAGTATAGGGTTATAGTCACCTCGCCACTATGTAGGGGAGTCACCTCGCCAAATTTATTTACCGTTGCAATATTTTCGTCACTGCTCTCCCATACAACTCCATTGCGCGTTGCGTTGTGAGGCAACACTTCGTGAGTTAAACTAACAACATTGCCGACTTTGAGCTGCTTTGGTGCTTTTGTGATCTCAATAGAACTAACCGCTTGGTAAGAGTGAGCATCTGTTACAGCCTTTAGCTCTGCCATGATTTCGCGCTGCTCCTTAGTGAGTTTATCTAGTTCGATGCCTCCATGCCAGTACTTCTTGTATTTGGTAATCATCGGGCCTAAGACACCACCATACTCAAGTGGATCTTCATTTAGATCGAAGAATCTACCCTCGGGGAAGGCAAAAGTTCCTGCATAATATTTATGATCCGCTGTGTGGGCGTAACGCGACACCAAAGAGTCCTGTGTCTGCTTGAAGTTAGCGTTATACCATTTATATACAATCTCGCGATGTGGCGTGTTCTCCTTGCCACGTAGTTGATCCCAAAGGCTTATTCCATCTATCTTCTCTGGGTTCGGAACATCAATATCGCAGCTCTCCATAATTGTAGGGTAGATATCTGTAACATCAACAACCCCATCATACATAATAGGTCTATCTTCACCTGAAGTTGGTATTGTGCCTGGTTTGCTGAAGATCAGAGGTACTTGCTCACCAGCATAGTTCATCTCGCCTTTGCCTCCAACATGTTTTGTTCCGTCGCTCATCTCGAATGTGAGGGTCTGACTTCCATTGTCTCCCATCACAACAATCAATGTGTTTTCGCGAAGTCCCAACTCATCAACTCTGTCAACGACACGACCAATCAATTTGTCGGCATACTCTATCATATCTGCCAGATATTCAGGTTTGTTGTAGCCATTGTCACCCTCTGGCATAGTGTCGAACTCATCTGTTGGACGAGTGTCGGGAGTCGGACGGTGCTCTGCATGTACCAACACCATTGGATAGTATAGGAAGAATGGCTTGTCTTGATTGCGATCTATAAAGTCTAGTGCATAGCGATTGAAGATATCGGGTGTATACCATCGGCGTTCGGTCTCTGGATCAAGATCTTTGCGCCCTTTGTAACTTACAACATCTCCATCCTTAACAAATAGAGGGTTGATATATCGTTGCATCTGATTCGAGACATCGAAACATGCATATTCGTCCCATCCAAAGGTCGATATATATTCGTTGGCTGGAACTTCACTCGTTCCACGCGTCTGTTTCCACTTACCAAACATCGCTGTTGCGTAACCTTCGTGTTGAAAGACATCGCCAAACGTGATCTGTGATTCGTGCAGTGCTTTTGGCTCTAAGAAGTTACGACCATTATTCATTCCAGTCATCAATGCAACGCGTGTCGCCTCGCTTAGGGCATGTGCATAGGCGTGTGTACACTGAATACCCTGTTGTGCAAGGCGGTCGATATTGGGTGTTGAGAGGGGTTTTGTGAATTTCCCATCTTTTGTTGTGATTTGGCGAGCTCCGTAGGTCGATGTGCCGAAGTAGCTAATGTCGTCGATCAAGATAAAGATGACATTTTGAGGCTCTTTGCTCTGTGCCGCAAAAAGTTGCGGAGCAGCTAATCCCATTGTTAGGGTAGCTAATGCTAGTTCTCGTTTCATAGTTGTTAGGTTTTGTTTTTATAGAGATGTGTTGTAATATTTGCAAATATAATATTATAATCTGATATGGGAAATATTTGGAGTGCAAAAGAGTTTAAAAATATAGCTGCCCTAAAATAAAAGCCCTTGGTGTTGAACCTCTATTTTAGGGCAGCCATATATTGATTATTATATTTTATTTAGTTTACTGAGCGATCGTTGATTTTACCACCCATCTGCTCTTCGCAGCTCTTTGCTAACTCTTGTTGAAGAGCTACCATCTTAATAACTGTTGCTGCTGCCTCATCACCTTTGTTGCCGAGCTTTCCGCCACAACGATCAAGTGCCTGCTGCATATCATTTACTGTTAGAACGCCAAATCCAATAGGGATATTGAAGTTAAGTGATGTTGTTGTGACCCCTTGAGTTACACCATCACAGACATAGTCGAAGTGTTTAGTGTCACCTTGGATTACGCATCCAAGTACCACGACAGCATCGACATCGGTATACTCTGCAAAGAATTGTGCCCCCAAAGGTAGCTCAAATGTGCCTGGTACATACTTAACAGTGATATTCTCCTTTGGGCATCCTGCCGCTTTGAATGTCTCAACAGCACCCTCTGCCATGGCGTTTGTAATCTCTGGATTCCACTCCGCCACAACAATGCCGAAACGCATTTCAGCAGCCGATGGAAGTGGAGAGTCGATCTGAGATAGATTATGGTTTTTTGTTGCCATTCTCGATATTACTTAATTGTTCCTAGATATTTAGCTGCGCTATTTGCCTCTTGTGAGGTAGGGTAGAGGCTAATTACACTCTCAAGGAGTTTCGTCGCCTTTGCATTGTCACCAGCTGCGATAGCCGCTACACCAGCCTTGCGAAGGTATAGAGGTGTTGTAAGTGCATTCGATGAGATTGCAGCAGCCGACTCGAATAGAGCAACCGCATCAGCGTAATTTTTGTTGTCTACAGCGATATCACCCTGCAACCCGATATTCTGAGCGTTGATGATCTGAGCAGGAACGCCATCCTCAGCCTTATATTGCTTTAGGTACTTTAGTGCACTCTCTCTGTCTCCGAGTTTAAGGTAGCATACTCCAGCGTAGTGGTTTGCAATGTTACCAACCTTTGTAGAGCCATAATTGTCGATGATCTCTAGAAATCCAGCCGATGTTGCATCTCCATTTAGAGCTAGCTGGTAGTCAGGGGTATTTCCCTCGATACGTGTTTGAGCTGCAAATATCGCATTCGCTGCATTTGACTCTGCTGGGTCAAGTACCAATGATTTATATCCAAAGAGAAGAGCTGCAACTACGAATAGTGCAAATATTGCAATTGTGATCTTTTTGCCATTCTCCTCGAAGAAGATCTCAGTCTTTGTCATTGCTACTGCTCCCAAATCTTCCATTTGGTTTGTTTCAACATCTTGATGTGCCATTGTTGTCTTTTAATTATTGTTTTATTTTTTGTAATCTCTTAATTTTGCATAGAGCCATCGGGATACAAAAGTAGCATTTTTTTGCTAATATTCATTGATATATAGATAAAAAATCGAGTTAAAAGTTAAAAATCGAGGGCTGGATATTGATTTGTCACTCAATTTGTCTACCTTTATGCTCATAAAATGGAGATCTTACTATGTATCTGGAACATCTATCGCTTATTAATTTCAAAAATATCGAACAGGCTCAACTCAATTTCACCGAGGGGGTTAATGGCTTGGTGGGCGATAATGGCGCAGGTAAGAGCAATATCCTCGATGCAATCTACTACCTCTCGATGAGTAAGTCGATGCTGCCACTTACGGATGGTCAGAGCGTAAGACATGGCTCTGATTTCTTTGTTGTCGATGGACGTTATCGCACTAATTTGCAGCGTCATGAGACTATTAGCTGTAGCTACTCAACTCAACGCTCGGGAGGGAAGGTTCTTAAAAGAAATGGCAAGGAGTATGAGAAGTTGTCGGATCATGTTGGGTTGATTCCAGTTGTGGTGGTTTCGCCATACGATACAGCCCTTATTAGTGACTCAGCGGAGGAGCGACGACGATTCTTGAATTTGCTTATATCGCAGTTTGATGCGACATATCTAACCTCTTTGATTCGCTATAATGCACTTATTGTTCAACGAAATAGGGTATTAAAGAGTGGTGGAGAGGAGTCGATGTTGCAGATTTACGATCAGCAACTTATCCCTCATGCACGTATAATTGAGCAGCGTCGCAGCGAGACTATCGAGCGGATGATTCCTCTTGTTTGCTCATATTATGAGTTGTTGAGCGGAGGACGCGAAGAGGTGTCGTTGGAGTATCGCTCTCAGGTGGTTAAGGGTGATCTGCAAGAGTTGTTGTTGGCTGCTCGTCAGCGCGATATTATAAATGGATATACAACGGTTGGAACTCATCGCGATGATGTAACCTTTAAAATTAATGGGTATCAACTCCGAAAATTCGGTTCTCAGGGTCAGCAAAAATCATTCCTTGTAGCTTTGAAACTCGCTCAATATCAATTGGTGCGTGAGATGAAGGGTGAATATCCGATTTTACTGCTTGATGATCTCTTTGATAAGTTGGATCGAGGGCGTGTTGAACAGCTTATTCGACTTGTTGCAGGAGAGGATTTTGGGCAGATCTTTATCTCGGATTGCAATCCAGAGCGTCTGCGAATGACACTCGATAAAGTGAATGTTGATTATGGACTCTTTGATGTTAAGAGTGGTGAGGTTGAAAATTACATTAGTGCCCGATGAAAAATAATGGCGGTCATTTTTTTGTACCATGTTATCGAATCCAACGGATTCGTCATCCTGAACTTGATTCAGGATCTCCCGAATTTAGTGGAACTAAATCTCGGGCACAAAGAAAATATGTTGAGATTAAAGTATTATAAAAGTTTGATAACGTTCCCGAGATTCCGCCTTTGGCGCAATTCGGGAGATCCTGAATCAAGTTCAGGATGACGACTCTTTCAGAGTCGAGACGCGATGTAAAAATATAATTGTAATTTACAATGATATAGATAATGTTTTGTATATTGTGTGTTGCAAATATTTTAATTAATATAGTTAGGTGTTATGAGACGAACAAAGACGATGTTAGTGGGCGATGTGCTCAAAGAGTTCTTCGAGAGACCATATGTTGCAGCGCGTATTGCGGAGGGAAAGCTCCCCGATACGTGGCGCGAAATTGTGGGTGATCGTATTGCTGATATGACCTCGGAGCTTCGTCTGGAGCGATATATTTTACATGTTAAAGTTGAGTCGAGTCTGATTCGGCAAGAGCTGTTTTACCAACGTGAAGCACTTAAGAATGAGATCAATACCAGATCAAAGGTGCGAATAGTCAACGCTGTTATTATCCGTTAGCGATCACTCCACGCACCCTATACTCTCCAGGTGTGCAGTTTGTGAGCTTTTTGAACTGCACATTGAAGTTTGGCAGGTTGTTGAAGCCAGACTCGACTGCAATCTCAGATATTGGTAGACGTGTCGAGATCAACTGCTGTCGAGCATATGTTATACGAAACTCCAACAAAAAGTCAAATATAGAGCGGTCGGCACGGTTTCGGAAGTGGCGACAGAGGGCTGTGCGATTCATTCCAGCATGATCCGCCAATTCGTCGAGGGTGATTGTTCTGTGAAAATTGTGGGTGATATACTCGATCACCTTTTTGTATGCGTTATCATTGCCATTCTGCTTCATGTTTGATGTGTAGGATGTGGCTATTGTTGAACTTTTGTCGACCAATCGACCTAGCTTATCGAGGAGGTCGAATAGCTGGATCAACCTCTCGAAACCATGCATCAACTCCATCTGTTCGATCTGTGTTATGATATTGGGGTCGAGATCTTTACTACTCCACTTTAGCCCCTGCTCTGCACCTATTATCAACCTTGTGATGTTGTTACAACCTGGCATTATACGGTAGTTTGCAGGCAATACCCCCTCTTTGAATTGCAGGTATGTTGAGCCGCATTTAAGAGGAAAGTTTGGAGCATAGAATTGCGGCGCACTTCGAAAATAGTGCGATATATTGGAGCTGAAGAAGAAGAGCTCTCCAGGTTTGAATTGGGTGATTCCATTTCCAGCAAAGCACAACCCCTCACCTTTGTTTATATATACGAGCTCCATCTCGGGATGGAAGTGCAGACGCTTTGGGAAGTATCTACACTCCATCATGCCATAGCGAAATCCGTTGTCGCTATTGTTGTTTATCTTCTCTAATTCTATGCTTCGTGACATATTATTTGCTGTATTTGGGCGATATATGCAAATATAACAAATTAATATGCAACAATCAATAAAACATATGAGTTATTTTTATACTACCTTTGTATTATTAAAATAATCATAACCTTAGATAGTAATCTATTAAAACTTTTTTAAACTATGGCAGAGTATACACTAGATCGAGCAATCGTAACAGGAAAATTGGACGAGGCAATCGCACAGACTAACCAAGCGTTGGCAGATGGCGTAACACCACAGGTGCTTATCGACAACTACATGATTAAAGGTATGGAGGAGATCGGAGAGGCTTTCCAGCAGGGTAAGGCTTTCGTACCACACTTGTTGATGGCAGCGCGCGCAATGAAGGGTGCACTTGATATCTTGAAACCACTTTTGAAGAGCACAGGTGGCGAGACAGTTGGTATAGTCGCTATCGGAACAGTTAAGGGAGACCTTCACGATATCGGAAAGAACTTGGTTGCCTCTATGTTGGAGGGTTGCGGTTTCGAGGTTGTCAATTTGGGTGTTGATGTAACTGCTGAGAAGTTTGTAGCGGCTGTTAAGGAGAACAATGCAAACATTATCTGTATGTCGGCTCTTTTGACAACTACAATGACATATATGAGCGAGGTTATCGCAGCATTGGAGAGTGCTGGACTTCGCGATCAGGTTAAGGTTATGGTTGGTGGAGCACCTATCAATCAGGAGTTTGCAGATAAGATCGGAGCAGACGGATATAGCAGCAATGCGAATGCAGCGGTGGCTGTAGCTCGTGAGTTGATGAGCGCGTAGCTTAAGACAAATTATAAAAGTCGTGATAAATAGTCAAACTATATATGTCTCGACGTCAGATCTTGAGTTCCCAGAGGGAGAGCTCTGGCGTGCTATGGGATATGGTGAGGTAGTTCCCGATGAGGATATCTGCACTTTGGCATTGAATCTATTTAGTGAAGCTCTCTCTGTTGCTCGCCCTTCATACTACTATAAAGTATACGATAATATAGCGATTGAGGGTGAAAAGATGCGAATTGAGGAGACTGAATTTACATCAGGAAAGACCATCAATGGACTTCTAAGACGCTCCTCTAGGGTTGCGATGTTTGTTGCTACAGCTGGTGAGGAGTTTCAAAAATGGATGGATGACTGTGCTGCAAAGGGGGAGATCCTCAACACATTCATTATAGATGCCATTGGAACTTTGATTGTAGAGTGCACGGGAGATTATATAGAGAGAACGTTGGAGGCAGAGATCGCCAACGAAGTGCCAACAGTGAAACATACGAATCGTTTTAGCCCAGGGTATTGTGGATGGAGAATCGAGGAGCAACATCAGTTCTTTGCGATGCTTCCCGAAAACATCTGCGGAATAGAGTTAAATGATAGCTCTCTTATGCATCCGATAAAATCAATTAGCGGAGTGATTGGCATTGGAGAGGATGTGATTGTAAAGAAGTATGGATGTGCAATCTGCAAGAGAACAGATTGTTATATGAGAAAAAAATAAACTATAACCAAAATATGAACGGAAAAGAGTTAGTAATGAAAGCCTTCGCATGTGAGGCTGTGGAGCGTGCTCCATGGGTTCCTTTTGTGGGAGTACATGCAGGTCAGTTGGTAGGGGCAGATGCCGAGACCTACCTAAAATCAGAGGATTTGATGTTTGAGGGTCTTACAAAGGCTATCGAGCTATATAACCCAGATGGACTTCCAGTATCATTCGACCTTCAGATGGAGGCGGAGATCTTCGGATGTGGAATTGTATGGAGCAAGGATAATCCACCATCAGTATCGACTCACCCAATGGGTGAGGGTGGAACAAAGACTCTAGCTGATTTCGCTATTCCAAAGGTGGATGAGGGGCGTATTCCAATCACGATGAATGTCGCAAAACGACTTCGTGCAGCGAATCCAGATCTAGCTCTTTATGGTCTTATTACAGGCCCATTTACATTGGCGTTGCACCTCTGCGGAACAGATATCTTTATGATGATGTTTACAGATGAGGAGCAGGTTCGCAAGGTGATGAAGTTCTGTACAGAGGTTTGTCAGGCGATGAGTGGATACTATATCGATGCTGGTTGCGACATTGTAGCGGTCGTAGATCCTATGTGTAGCCAGATTGGCCCAGATCAGTTCGAGCAATTTATCTTAGAGCCTTGTCAAGATGTATTTAGCCATGTTCGTTCGTTGGGTGCTAAATCGTCATTCTTTGTTTGTGGTCACGCTCAGCACAATATTGATGTTATGTGCCGTTGCAAACCAGATAACATCTCGATTGATGAGAACATTCCGCTCGATTTTGTTCGTGATATCTGCTTGCAGTATAATATCTGTTATGGTGGAAACCTAAAACTTACATTGGCTCTATTGATGGGAGATGAGGATGATGCTCGTCGCAATACAGTTGAGTGTTTGGATATCGCAGGCGAGGGTGCTCGTGGATTTATCCTAGCTCCAGGTTGTGATTTGGCTTATGCTACACCTCCAGCTAACTTGAAGGCTTGTGTTGATCTGTTGCATGATCCATACCAGCAGGATGTAGTTCGTACTTTGGGCGAGAAGAAGATGGATATTGAGCCACTAGATCTATCGACTTATGTTGAGCCAGGAGTTGTTAAGGTAGATGTCGTTACACTTGACTCTACGGGATGTGCAGCTTGTCAATATATGTGGGAGGCAGCAAAACGCGGTGTTGAGCAGTTTGGCGATAAGGTGATTATTACAGAGCACTCTGTTAAGTTGCCAGAGGGCGTTGAGTTTATGGTGGCATCTGGAACACAGAATATCCCAACGATCTTGATCGATGGTGTAATCACATTTATCTCGAATATTCCACCAGTTGAGCAGATCTCAGAGGCTGTTCAAGCTGCTTTCGATAAGAAATAGATGGCAAAAAGAAGCGCAATAGTTCTTATCACAGGCTTTTTAGGCTGTGGCAAGACTACTCTTATTAAGGAGTTCTTGCAGAGTGGTTCGCAGGAGCGAAGCATTGCAGTTATCCAGAATGAGTTCTCACAGACAAGTATTGATGGTGATATCTTGCGCGGTGTTAATCGCGACTTTTCGCTTAAGGAGCTCAATACAGGGTCGATCTTCTGCGTCTGTCTCTTTGCGAAGTTTAAGGATGCTGTAGTTGAGATCGTGGAGCAGTATGCACCAGATATTATCGTTGTCGAGGCTTCGGGAATAGCAGATCCAATTGCAGTGGCAGAACTTATCGAGGATAAGAGAGTTTCAGATGTAGCCTATCTTTCACGAATATTGACAGTTGTCGATGCTCCACGCTTCGAGGTGGCACTATCTAAGATCGTTGGTGTTCGTCATCAGGTTCAAGTTGCCGATGCAGTATTGATAAATAAGTGTGATTTAGCGGATGATGAGCAGTTGTCGAGGGTCTCGAATATTATACGTGATATAAATCCTATCGCCAATGAGATACGCGGTGAACATGGAAAATTCGATATTGAGGCTCTGATTGTTGATAAACCAACAATTAAAGATAAACTTGGAGAGTTGACTCGCTGTGGTGAGGGAGACTACATATCCAAGAGTTTTAGATCAGCTCAGATGGTTGAGAGAGCTAAGTTAGATGCCTTTTTGGAGAGTCTGACCGATGAGACACTACGACTCAAAGGGTATGTTACAACAACCGACGGCGAGAGTTTGATGGTTCATTATGTGCCAGGACAGTGCGTTGTGACACGTTGTGAGAGCAAATTAGCGGGGCGATGTGAGTTGATCTCAATCGGATATGCAGTTCCGCAATTTAATATGTTGAAAAATAATTAAATAAATTATAAAGTTATGACAAAGAGAGAGGTAATTAAGTTGGTGCTAGATGGCGGACAGCCACCATATGTGCCTTGGTCTTACAAATTTACAAAAGAGCCTAAAGAGATGCTCCAAGAGTACTATGGAGTTGAGGATCTTGATCCTGTTTTGGGTAATCACATCCTACAGTTAGGAAGTGACATCGGCTTCTTTACACATGTTGGTGGCGATAACTACCAAGATGTATTTAAGGTTGTTTGGGATAGAAGTATCGACAAGGATATCGGAGATGTAAGAAGCGTTCTTCTTCCAGAGCCAACATTGGAGGGTTATGAGTTCCCTAATCCGCTTGATCCTCGATTCTTTGCTAATATCGAGCCTGAGATCGCAGCTAAGCCAGATATGTTCCGTGTATTCCAGATCGGATTCTCACTCTATGAGCGTGCATGGTCTATGCGTGGAATCGAGAATCTATTGATGGATTTCTATCTAAATCCAGACTTCGTAAACGAGTTGTTGGATAAGATCTGTGACTATAATATTGCTCAGATCAATGAGGCTGTAAAGTATGACATTGATGCTATCTACTTCGGAGATGATTGGGGTCAGCAGATAGGTCTAATCATGGGTTATGATATCTGGAAGGAGTTCTTGTATCCACGTATCCAGCGTATGTATGGTGCGGCTCATGCAGCAGGTAAATATGTTATGATCCATAGTTGTGGTGACGTTGATGAGTTGTTCCCAGATTTGATCGCTGCTGGTCTAAACTGCTTCAATCCATTCCAGCCAGAGGTTATGGATGTTGAGGAGATCCACGGTATGTACCTAGGTCGTTTGGCATTCCACGGAGGATTGTCGATGCAGAAGACCCTACCATTCGGAACACCAGAGGATGTTACAGAGGAGTCGAAGAGATTGATCGAGATGGGTCGTAAGGGAGGATATATCTTCTCGCCATCGCACTCTGTTGAGAGTGACACAACTCTAGAGAATATCTTGGCATTCATCGAGGTTGCTAAGAGTCAAGAGATGTAGAGAGTTATTATATCTATCTAAAAAGTTGCCCAAAAGCGAAATTTAAACCCTCTGAGAATCGCGTATTTGAAATCACCTTGGATGATGTGCGCGAATAGCTCAGTAGTAATGGCTTAAATATTTCGTTTTGGGCAACTTTCTCTATATATATTATTGTCCGACAAAACTTTTCTAGCAGTCCCACTTGAGATACGTTCCGTTAGGAACGTCATCCTGAACTTGTTTCAGGATCTCTGCATCGTTGATTAAAGAGCATATTGTAGAGGTTGTATTGTCGTTTGCAGAGATCCTGAAACAAGTTCAGGATGACGAAATTTTCAATTTCGTATCTCAAGTGGGACTGCTAAAAAAATATCAGATAGTAATATTTTCTATATTCAATAGAAAATTATCCGCGCTTTTTTACAATCTCTTTACCATGTAAAATTGCCTTCTCATTCTCTGGAAGCATCTTCCATGCCCGCTCTGGTAGCGATTTTTTGAGCCCTTGCATTACATTTTCCATCTCAACAATGGGGCAAACTTGGAGGTATGCACCCAAAATAATGGTGTTGAACAGCTTCGAATTACCCATCTTTGCACACTCCGATGTCGCATCAATTGTATAGATATTAATATCTGTGCGAGTTGGATGGTTAATAATTCCGTTAGTGTCATATATGAGTGTTCCTCCAGGGCGTATCATAGGCTCAAACTTCTCCATTGACTGCTGATTGAGGATAATCGCCGAATCAAACTCCGTAGCGACTGGTGACGAAATCATCTTGTCGGATAGGATCACCGTAACATTAGCAGTTCCTCCGCGCATCTCTGGACCATACGATGGCATCCATGTAACCTCGAAATCCTGCATAACACCAGAGTATGCCAATATCTTACCCATCGAGAGAACCCCCTGTCCTCCAAATCCAGCTATAATAAGTGTCTCTTTCATGCTCCTTAACCTACTTTAATTTCTCCTCTTTAAGATCTCCCACCGCATAGAATGGGATCATATTCTCCTCCAACCATGTATTAGCCTTTGTTGGAGTCATCTTCCAACCGCTGCTACATGTTCCGATAACCTCGACAAGCGAGAATCCATTGCATGCCAAAGCGTTCTCAAATGCCTTTCTTATTGCAGTCTTGCATTTACGAACAGCCGCTGGTGTATGAACACTCTGACGAGTCACAAATGTCGCACCATCCAAGTGAGCCAACATATCAGCCACCTTAAATGGATAACCATTAAGCTCTGGTGTGCGCCCTTCGGGTGTCGTTGCGGTCTTCATTCCAAGGAGTGTCGTTGGAGCCATCTGACCTCCAGTCATTCCATAGATTGCATTGTTTACATAGATCGCTACGATATTCTCGCCACGAGCAGCGGCATGAATAGTCTCCGCAATTCCGATAGCAGCCAAATCACCATCCCCTTGATATGTGAATACCAAGCTATCTGGATTTACTCGTCTCGCTCCAGTGGCAACTGCACATGCGCGACCGTGAGCCGACTGAATCCAATCTGTATTTATATAGTCATATGCAAAAACTGAACACCCCACAGGCGAGACTCCAATAGCTCGATCCGCGATACCCATATCATCAATAACCTCTGCAATAATCTTGTGGAGTGTACCGTGACTACAACCTGGGCAGTAGTGCATCTGCTTCTCTGTGATGAGGTTTGGTCGTTTGTAGACTATATCCTCTGCGTTGAATTTTATCTCTGCCATCTCTCTTATTTATTATTGATAAGTCTCTCTTTCAAAGCCTCTAGAACCTCATCGGGGCTATAGATCATACCTCCTTGTCGACCATAATGTACCACTGGAGCTGCTCCAGCAACTGCTAGCTTAACATCCTCGACCATCTGTCCTGCATTTAACTCCGCCGACAAGAATCCCTTTACACCCTGCTTTGCATATTTTGTAATGACATCGTATGGGAAAGGATAGAGTGTGATAGGTCGAATAAGACCCACCTTTAGACCCTCAGCGCGAGCAAGCTCCATCGTTGCAGAGCAGATTCTTGCCGATGATCCGAAGGCTACAATAATATACTCTGCATCCTCGCACTCAAACTCTTCGAACAAAACCTCCGACTGCATAGCCTGATACTTAGCTTGAAGTTTCTGATTCATACGCTCCATATCGGGAGCTTGAAGTGCCAACGATGTCACAACATTTGAGTTGCGAGCTCCTCCATGACCACAAGCTGCCCACTCTTGACACTCCAAAGCGACCTCTTCCTTTGTCTTGCGAGGGCGTTGAGGTGCAAGTACAACCTTCTCCATCATCTGACCAATAATACCATCCGCCAATATCATAGCTGGATTGCGATATTTAAATGCTAAATCAAATGCTATAGCGACATGATCGTGCATCTCCTGCACTGAGTTTGGAGCGAGTACAATCAGATGGAAATCACCGTGACCTCCACCCTTACACGCTTGGAAGTAGTCAGCCTGAGATGGTTGGATAGTTCCAAGTCCTGGGCCTCCACGTTGACAGTTGACAATCACACATGGAAGCTCCGCTCCTGCCATATAGCTCATACCCTCGCTCATAAGACTTACTCCAGGGCTCGATGATGATGTTAGAGCACGCTTACCAGTAGCTACTGCTCCATATAACATATTTGCTGAAGCGACCTCCGACTCACTCTGTAGAACAACCATTCCTGTGCTCTCCCAAGGTTTAAGCTCCATTAGAGTCTCCATAACCTCCGATTGAGGGGTGATAGGGTAGCCAAAATATGCATCACAACCATAACGAATAGCAGCGTGGGCAATAACTTCATTACCCTTCATTAGCTTTATCTCTTTGTCAGCCATATTACTCAACTTTTTTTCTATAAACAGTGATACAACTATCAGGGCATATAATACCACATGAAGTGCACCCTGTACAACTCTCTGGTTCTCTCATAATAGCATATGGATACCCCTTGCTATTAACCTCTGCCGAAAGCATGAGGACATTAAAAGGGCAAGCAGTGACACAAACGCCACAACCCTTACATCGTTGATTGTCAACGACTACTGTTCCTTTTATCTTTGCCATAACATTTTTTATTGTTATTATCTTTTACAAATGTAAGAAAAATATGGAGAAACTGTTATTATTTGTCGGTTATATTAATAAAATTGTCTATTTTTGTCCTTTATGTAAGTAGTGTAAAACAATTATTGCCATATTTTTAAAAGCACTCTTGGAGCGATATTTTTCACTATCAAATCTCAATATAGAATAACTATATTTTCGATTTAATAGCAAAAAAATCTCATCTCCAATAGTACTCTTAAAAACACACCAATAATTATTTTACCCTACTTAATACCAAATTTAAAAACATATTCTTATTTTTTTATATGTCGATTAAATCACAGATTGAAGAGATAGTCGCCTCGTTGGGAGATAGAGCATCGTTGGTTGTGGTCTCAAAGACCTATCCAGTGGAGGATTTAGAGCAGGCTTATGCTACAGGGCAACGACGCTTTGGAGAGTCTCGACCACAAGAGATGACGATGAAGCATGGTGCTCTGCCACAAGATATTGAGTGGCATATGATTGGGCATTTGCAGCGCAATAAAGTGCGAATGATCGCTCCATATGTCTCGATGATAGAGTCGGTTGATTCCCTTCGTTTGGCAGAGGCTATTGAGGTGGAGGCGGCTCGTTGCGATCGAACTATTGATTGCTTATTGGAGATTCATGTTGCTCAAGAGCAGAGTAAGACGGGCTGGAGATATGAAGAGCTTTTGGAGTTGGTCAAAAGTGGCGGATTCGACCATATGAGACATATACGTTGGAGAGGAGTGATGGGAATTGCATCCAACACATACGATGAAGAGGTTGTAAGGGGAGATTTTAACCTCCTAAAAGAGCATAAAGAGGAGCTTGCGCAATATTTTACTGATGATTTTGACACACTCTCGATGGGGATGTCTCATGATTATATATTGGCGGTGGAGTGTGGCTCGACAAGTGTGCGTGTCGGGTCAAAGATCTTTGGTGAGCGCGATTATTCAAAATAAAATATCATTAGTGTCCAATAAAAAGATAACAGTGTAGACTTTATTGGCACCATGTTATCGAATCCAACGGATTCGTCATCCTGAACTTGTTTCAGGATCTCAGCAAATGATAATACAAACGCTATAACATGCTAACAAACAATGGTTCATTTAATAATGTAGAGATCCTGAAACAAGTTCAGGATGACGAAATTTTCAATTTCGTATCTCAAGTGGGACTTATGGGATTTTTTATTGGACATTTATTCAAATAAAACATAGAGGATGGAGTTAGAACAGAGTCAATATTTGGCTGAATTTGAGGATAGGTTATTAAAGCAGCTATTGCGTCAAGTGACCGATGCAGGAGTCTTAAATGGTCAACTTTTGGAGGTTGAGGAGCTGACAGATAGATGGAAGACATCTGCCCCAGAGTATATGGCGGCAGCTGTTCCTGAGATCGCAAAGTATCCTGTTGTAGCCGTTGCTTGGGCTGCTTATGTTGGTATCGGAGCTTCGGTGTTGTGGGATACCGATTGGGAGAGCTACGAAGATGTAGAGGATCTATATTCACTGCTCGCTAAACCACGCGGTTTTGACGAACTTGATGAGTATGTTCTGCAAGGGTTGTTGGGATATGCCCTCGGAGGTAAAGATGCAACAAGAGTTGAGGATCTGCTACGCAGTGCTGCTCGCACGGCAATTAACACAATCGAAAAAGAGGGTGTCGAGGCGCAGAGTGTTATGGCATTCCATATCTTTGCGCGAGCAACTAAGGTTATGTATATATTAGGTATAGCTGTTGGTTTGAGACTCCAAGGGTACAAATATGAGAAAGTTATAGTTGGTGAGTAGCTAAAAATTAACTAAATCCTAAATTAGTTGTTAATTTTTGACTTACGTAGCGTTATTTCATTCACAAAGTTTGATAATCCAAAATGTAATATATATCTTTGTCCTCCGAATATTAAATAATTTTTTTTGTCATGACAAAAGTTTCAAATCGTCTAGCAGCGTTGACACCATCTCAAACGTTGGCTATGTCTCAGAAGAGTAATGAGTTGAAGGCTCAAGGAGTCGATGTCATCAACCTAAGCGTTGGTGAGCCAGACTTTAACACCCCTGACCATATCAAAGAAGCTGCCAAAAAAGCTATTGATGATAATTTCTCATTCTACTCTCCTGTTCCAGGATACCTCGATCTTCGTACAGCTATCTGCGCGAAGCTAAAGAATGAGAACAATCTTGAATATACTCCAGCTCAAATCGTTGTATCGGGTGGAGCAAAACAATCTTTGTGTAACACATTCCTGTCGATGATTAACCCAGGTGACGAGGTTATCGTGCCAGCTCCATATTGGGTAAGCTACGTTGATATGGTGAAGCTAGCGGAGGGAGAGAATGTTATCATCGAGACAGGTATCGACTCTGATTTTAAGATGACTCCAGCTCAGCTTGAGGCTGCAATCACTCCAAAGACTAAGATGTTGGTGCTTTGCTCTCCATCGAATCCAACAGGAAGCGTATATAGCAAGGAGGAGCTTAAGGCAATCGTAGATGTCCTTGTTAAGTATCCAGAGGTATACGTTATGGCTGATGAGATCTATGAGCACATCAACTATGTTGGTGCACACCAGAGCATCGCTCAGTTCGAGGAGATCCGCGAGCGTGTAATCATCGTAAATGGAGTATCTAAGGGTTATGCAATGACTGGATGGCGTATTGGATTTATCGCTGCTCCACTTTGGATCGCTAAGGCTTGTAACAACCTTCAGGGTCAGTACACTTCGGGTCCATCATCTATCGCACAGAAGGCTGCTGTAGCTGCTTACACTGGAGACCAGAGCTGTGTTGCTGAGATGCGTGTAGCGTTTGAACGTCGCAAGAATTTGGTTGTAGAGTTGGCAAGCAAGATCCCAGGATTTAAGGTTAATAACCCACAGGGTGCGTTCTATCTATTCCCAGAGGTTAGCTACTACTTTGGTAAGAGCTGCGGAGATGTTACAATCAACACATCTACAGATTTGGCTCTATATATCTTGGAGGTTGGTCACGTAGCAACAGTTGCAGGTGACGCATTTGGATCTCCTGAGTACCTACGTTTCTCATACGCTACATCTGACGAGAATCTAGTTGAGGCTATGAAGCGTATCTCTGATGTTCTAAGCAAGTTGCAGTAGATTCAAAGGATAAGATTATAAAAAAGAGGATGACTAACATTTGCGGGTCATCCTCTTTTTTGTGCCTATAGTTGTTTTCGTAGACGAGCAACGGGAATGTTCAACATCTCGCGATATTTTGCGACTGTGCGACGCGCAATGTGATACCCTTTGGCATTTAGAATATCCATCAATGTTTCGTCAGTTAGTGGATGTCTTTTATTCTCCTCGTCGATGCACTGCTGCAATATGTTTTTGATCTCGTAGCTCGAAACCTCATTTCCAGAGTCGGTCTGCATCGCCTCCGAGAAGAGTGATTTTAGAAGAATCATTCCAAAGTGCGTCTGGACATATTTACTATTAACGACACGTGAGATGGTTGAGACATCGAGATGTGTGCGCTCCGCAATATCTTTGAGGATCATCGGGCGCAACATCGCAGGATCTCCATCCTTGAAGTACTCCTGTTGAAATGCCAAAATCTCCTCCATTGTACGGTTCAAGGTGTCGTGTCGCTGTTTTATAGCCGATATAAACCACTTCGCAGAGTCAATTTTGCTCTTTACGAACTGCATAGCATCTCGATCCTGATCCTTGACGTGCCCCGTGGAGTCGACCATAGAGCGAATCATATCAATGTATCGATGGCTGATCTTCACCTCTGGAAGGGTGTTGGAGTTTAGCGACAGATCAAATCGATCATCTTGATATGTAAGGATAAAATCGGGGATAATATATGGCGTTGTATCCATCCCCCCTTCGGCATAGAGATTGCTAGGCTTCGGGCTAAGTCTGCGGATCTCTGTAATGGCACTTCGAAACTCCTCCTCATCGACCTGTAGACGTGCGATTAACTTCTCGTAATGTCGTTTGGCAAACTCATCAAAATGGTGTGTAATAACCTTTTTAGCGAGTCGTTGAGCTCGATTCAGATGTGACATCTGCTCTATCTGAATAAGCAGGCACTCCCTTAAATCACGAGCTCCAATACCTGCTGGCTCTAATTGATGGATGATGTGAAGGGCACTTTCGAGCTCCTCAACGGTCACCTCCAGATTCATAAGAAATGCCAAATCATCGCATATAGAGTCTAAATCACGACGCAGATAACCATCCTCATCAAAACAGCCAATCAAAAAGCTAGTGAGTTCAACCTCTCGCTCCGAGAGACTCTTATAACCCAACTGTTCAAGCAGATACTCCTGCAAAGATCTTCCACCCGACAAAAACAGAGGTCTCTCTTTATCATCCTTCGAGTAGTTATTTATGCGACTCTTATATGATGGGGTATCATCCTCTTTGAGATACTCCTCCATAGAGAGCTGTTGAGGCTCATCTTCGTTCTGGGATGGCTGCTCTTCGAGAACAACATTCTCCTCTATCTCCTGTTTTATTCGCTGTTCGAGCTGCAATGTCGGCAACTCTAAGAGCTTTATCATCTGTATCTGTTGTGGTGAGAGCTTCTGTTGAAGGCTCATCACTTGTCTCTGATTTAACGCCATTTAAGTTGACTCTTTTAAGATCAAGTTTTTGTTAATAAATCTGCTATATAAAATAGGTCTCAAAAAGATGTCTCTTTCTCCCCCTCCCTCCATCGAAAAAGAGTTTGGGTTCACATCTTTTATTTAAATTAAAAGTGCAAACCCAAAGTATAATCTAAGTAGTGTAAAACAATTATTGTCATATTTTTAATAGCACTCTTGGAGCGATATTTCTCACTATTAAATTTCAATATAGAACCACTATATTTTCGATTTAATCGCAAAAAATCTCATCTCCAATAGCACTCTTAAAAACATACCAATAATTATTTTACCCTACTTATAAGATAAGTTCACTCTTTCTAGAACTCAGCGTTATTTGGTGTGCGTGGGAAAGGTATCACATCACGAATATTTGCCATACCAGTCACAAACAACAATAGACGCTCAAATCCAAGTCCAAAACCAGAGTGTGGAGCAGCTCCCCAACGACGTGTGTCGAGATACCACCATACATCCTCCTCACTCATATTTAGCTCCTTTACCCTTGCAGAAAGCTTGCCAAAGTCTGCTTCACGCTCCGAACCACCGATTATTTCTCCAATTTTTGGGAATAGCACATCCATTGCGCGGACAGTCTTTCCATCCTCGTTCTGCTTCATATAGAACGACTTAATCTCTTTTGGATAGTTGATTAGGATAACTGGTTTTTTGAAGTGCTCCTCTACCAAATATCTCTCATGCTCCGACTGCAAGTCACATCCCCAATCCACTGGGAACTCAAATTTACGACCGCAAGCCTTCAAGATCTCAACTCCCTCGGTGTAGTCAAGACGGATAAAGTCGTTATCAACAACAAACTTCAGACGCTCCAAAAGCTCCTTGTCCCACATCTTGTTCATGAACTCTAGATCCTCAGAGCAGTTTGTTAGGGCATATTTAATAAGATACTTCAAGAAGTCCTCCGCCAAGTCCATATTATCCTCCAACTCGTAGAATGCCATCTCTGGCTCGATCATCCAGAACTCCGCCAAGTGACGAGGTGTGTTAGAGTTCTCAGCGCGGAATGTTGGCCCAAATGTATAGATCTGACCAAGTGACATTGCACCAAGCTCACCCTCCAGCTGTCCCGAAACAGTCAAGTTACAAGGCTTTCCGAAGAAGTCCTGAGTGTAATCAACAGCCCCCTCCTCTGTGCGAGGTGGGTTATCCATGCTTAGTGTCGATACGTTGAACATCTGTCCAGCACCCTCACAATCCGAACCTGTGATGATTGGGGTGTGTAGGTAGAAGAATTTACGTTCGTTGAAGTATTGGTGGATTGCGAATGCCATCGCATGACGAATACGCAACACCGCTCCAAAAGTATTTGTGCGAGGGCGAAGGTGCGCAATATCTCGCAAGAACTCCAATGAGTGTCCCTTCTTCTGAAGTGGATATGTCTCTGGATCAGCAGCTCCATACAACTCAATTGCACTTGCTAATACCTCAACACCTTGACCAGCACCCTGAGATGCCACCAATTGACCATCAACGCGAATACACGCGCCTGTAGTGACCATCTTCAACACCTCCTCGTTTGAAAATGTCGCTAAATCAACTACAACTTGAATATTTGCTGCGCATGAACCATCGTTAAGTGCAATAAATGCTACATTTTTATTACCGCGTTTAGTTCGTACCCATCCTTTTACGGTGATACTCTGCTCTTTAGCCTCTAGGCGTAAGATCTCTGCTATTCTTGGAGTCATCTTAAAAATTACTATTTAATGTTTGTTCTCTTTTCTGTTAGGTGCAAATGTAATAAATTTTAACAACTATATCTACCTTTTAGCTGTAATTTATACCAAAATATTAGTATCTGATATAAATCCAACAAACCTTTGTAATACGCTGCAATATAACAGATTGTATGTGTTTGTAAAATTAGGGGCTTATTTTTACTGATAGTCCCACTTGAGATACGAAATTGAAAATTTCGTCATCCTGAACTTGTTTCAGGATCTCAGCAAACGACATACAATCTATATAATATGTTAAAACACAATGGTTTAATTAATGATGTAGGGATCCTGAAACAAGTTCAGGATGACGAAATTTTCAATTTCGTATCTCAAATGGGACTGCTAGGGAAGTTTTATCGGACACTTAAAAATACCAAAAGTCTACTCCAACCCCTCGATCCACTCCGTAAATGTTGCATCGCTTGGCATTCTCCAATCTCCTCTTGGAGATAGAGATACGCTACCTACCTTCGGGCCATCTGGCATCGCGGAGCGTTTAAACTGCTGAGTGAAGAATCTTCGAAGGAAGGTGCGCAACCACTTAATAATCGTCTCTCGATCATACTCACCAGCAAATGCTATAGATGCTTGATCGGCAATCTTCATCGGGGTGAATCCATTGCGCACAAAGTTATATAGATAGAAGTCGTGGAGTTTGTATGGCCCAACTAAATCTTCGGTCTTTTGTGCGATATTTCCCTCCTCGTCGGCTGGCAAAAGTTCGGGGCTGACAGGTGTGTCAATCACATCCAATAGTGCGCTGCGAACCTTTTCGTACTGTTTTTGATCGGCAACCCAAGCTACAAGATAACGCACCAGAGTCTTTGGAACAGAGGCATTTACTCCATACATCGACATATGATCCCCGTTGTATGTCGCCCAACCAAGGGCTAGCTCGCTCAAATCACCTGTTCCTATCACCATTCCACCCTCCATATTCGCTAAATCCATCAATATTTGGGTGCGCTCACGAGCTTGTGAATTTTCGTAGGATACAGATCTATCATCTGGAGAGAGTCCAATATCGCTAAAGTGTTGATTACATGCCGCTTTGATAGAGATCTCGCGAAGTGTAACACCCAACTCGCGGATCATTGTAACGGCATTATTATATGTGCGTCCTGTTGTTCCAAAACCAGGCATTGTAACTCCGATAATTCCCTTTCTGTCGAGTCCCAATCTATCAAATGCTCTAACCGTAACAAGCAGCGCAAGTGTAGAGTCGAGACCTCCCGAGATCCCAATCACTGCACATCTGCACCCCGTATGAGATAGTCGTTGAATCAATCCACCACTCTGGATCTCGAAGATCTCCTCGCAACGAACATTTCGCATTTTAGGGTCTGATGGAACAAATGGCGTTGGGTCGATATACCTCTCAAAGCTCTCTTGATAGGCTGCTTCTACCTCGGTCGAACTGTAGTTATAGTTCGAACCAACAGCCCCAGTTCGCCCAAAGGTTGTTGTTCTGGTTCTATAGTTTTCGAGCAGATCAATATCAATATCTGCCACTGTCAACTGCTCCTCCAGCGAGAAGCGTTCACTCTTCTTAATTATACGTCCATTTTCAGCTATAATACCATTTCCGCCAAAGAGCAAATCGGTTGAAGACTCTCCATAACCAGCAGAGCAGTAGATATATGCAGAGATACACCTACCTGATTGTTGCTCCAAAAGAGTGGTCAAATAGTCATGTTTACCAACCACTTCGGGAGAGGCAGACAGATTAAAAAATACCGTCGCCAAATTAGCCATCTCGGATGATGGAGGTGTCGCAACCCACAGATCTTCGCAGATCTCAATGCCACAAGCGACACCATTCACCTCGAATATCGATCTATTAGAGATCGGATAGCTCCACCCTAATATCTTAAGTGTCGCCATCTCGTCGATCTCAACTCCAGAGGCGAACCAACGACTCTCGTAAAACTCCGAGTAGTTTGGAATGTGTAGCTTAGGGACAATGGCTAAAACCTCCCCCTTTGAGAATGCAACAGCACAGTTATAGAGTGTGCTGCAATATTTAATAGGTACTCCAACAATAGTGACAATCTCAACATCTTCCAGGCTCTCGATCAACCACTCTAACGCCTCTAACGCGCTATTTTGTAGGTGAGATTGCAGAAATAGATCTCCGCAAGTGTAACCTGTAATTGATAACTCTGGGGTTACAACAACCTCAACACCTTGGTTGGCAGCCTCTACTGCAAGGTCATAAATTCGCTCTGCATTTGCTCTGCACGCTCCGATTTTAACCCTTGGAGTGGCGGTTGCCACCCTGAAATATCCTCCTCTTTGTACCATACTATTAATCTATTTAGCCCATAGCTCCATGAGCTTTACAACAACATCTACCGATCGCTCCATTGTAGTCAATGAACAATATTCGTGACGACTATGGAAATTTCCACCTCCTGTGAATAGGTTTGGACACGGAAGCCCCATAAATGAGAGTCTAGCTCCATCTGTCCCTCCGCGAATTGGACATTTAATAGGCTCTACACCAACCTCACGCATAGCCTCTTCGACCAACGATATAAGCTCTGGATGTGGCTCAACCATACGTCTCATATTGAAGTATTGATCCTTCAAGGTGAGTTTTATACTATTTTCACCATATCTCTTTCGCAAGAAATCAACGATGCTCCAGATCGCTATCTTGCGCTCTTCGAATTTGTCGAGTGAGTGGTCTCGAATTATATACTCCATCACCGCACTCTCGACTGTTCCCGATAGCGACGTAAGGTGAAAGAATCCCTCATACCCCTCTGTATATTGAGGCTTTTCGGCAAATGGCAACATCGACTGAATCTCATATGCGATATCCAGCGCGTTTCTCATTCGCCCCTTTGCAGCCCCTGGGTGGTGGTTGTGTCCTGTGATTTCGATCTTTGCACCTGCCGCATTGAAGTTCTCAAACTCAATCTCACCCTCAGCTCCTCCATCCAGCGTATAGGCAAAATCAGCTCCAAAGGCTCTAATATCGAAGAAGTCGACACCTCGCCCAACCTCTTCATCGGGTGTGAAGCAGATACGAATTTTACCATGCTTGATCTCTGGATTGCTCATCAATATAGATGCAACCGTAATTATAATTGCGACACCAGCCTTATCGTCTGCCCCCAAAAGAGTCGAAGCATCGGTTGTTATGATCTCGTGCCCGATTAATTTCTGTAGCTCTGGATAGTCACTAACCTTGATCGTCTCGCCAAATCCTAGCTCAATATCCTCACCATCATAATCGGAGATAAATTGCGGTTTTACATCGGCTCCACTAACCTCTGGTGAGGTGTCGACATGTGCCAATAGTCCAATTACAGGACGAAGTTCATAGCCCTCACTTGCAGGGATTGTCGCCATAACATAACCAAATTTATCTTGCGTAACTTTCTCTAGACCAATTTCACGCATCTGCTCTGCAAGGTGATTAAGCAGAGTGAGCTGCTTGTCGGTCGATGGAAAACTCTCGCTTGTCTCATCTGATTGCGTGTCAAACGAGACATAGTTCAAAAAACGTTCTTTTAGCTCTGGATATCTGCCCATGATAGCTACTCTATTAGTTTTAAAATCTCCTCTGGTGAATCTACAATGTGGTTTGCTCCACTCTCAACAAGCTCCTCGCGTGAACGGAATCCCCAAGTTACTCCAATAGACTCAATGCCAGCAGCCTTCGCAGTCTCCATATCAATTCCAGAATCACCAACATATAGAATCTGCTTTTGTGAGTATGATGTTAGTTGGATTATATCGTTTACAATCTGAGGATCTGGTTTCAACGGTATATTTGGTCGTTGCCCCAACACTGCCTCGAATTGGATATCGGGGAAGAAGCTAGCGACCAATTTGCGAACGCCCTCTTGGAACTTATTCGATGCAACAGCGATCTTAATATCTCGTCTCTGGAGCTCCTCCAACAACCACATTATCTGTGGATAGATCACTGTGTGTTTGTCAATATTCTCAAAATAGTATGCTACAAACTCCTTTCTAAGCTCTGCAATAAACTCTTCGGAGCGAAGGGAATCGGGTATTGCACGCTCCACAAGTCTCACAATGCCATTGCCAACGAAGTGTTTATAATCATCAAGGCTATATGTTGCCATATTGTGGCGACGAAGCACCTCATCGCAAGATGCCGCCAAATCTCCGATCGTGTCGAGCAGAGTACCATCAAGGTCAAAAATTACTAATTTTTTCATTCTTTTAGGGGAATTATTAGAGATTTTGTTTCGTTGTTTTAACTATTTTATACCCCAATACCGCAATTATATACGATACAATAGGGCTTAATAAGTTGAAAAAACAGTATGGAAAATAGATCCATGTCGAGACTCCCAATACGCTAGCTTGAGCCATTCCGCAGGATGTCCATGGAATAAGTACCGATGTCACCGAAGCAGAATCCTCTATCGTACGACTAAGTAGTCGTGGTTCAAGCCCTCTATCATCATAGAGTTTTTTGAAGAGGCGACCCGACAATATAATCGAGATAAATTGATCCGCTGTACACATATTAAAAAAGACTCCTCCAACAAGTGTCGATGCAACCACCGAGCTCGTTCTTTTAACACGACTATGTAGAAGCGCAGTTATGCGTTGCAACATTCCGCTTCCTGTCATTACCCCTCCAAAGCACATAGCGCAAAGAATAAGCCAGATTGTTACCAACATACCCTCCATGCCTCGTGTCGAGATTAGTGCATTCACCGCTTCGGACTCAGTTGTTATAGATGTAGATCCATAACAACTCATCATTGCAGCGCGTATTATCTCCCAGTTATTTAGTTCGTTGATAGGTATCTCTGCAATTTTGGCTACAATTTGAGGTTGTGTCAATACCATCGCAATTATTGCGATTAGAGATGAGAATGTCAATGTAATCATCGCTGGCAGACGTTTAACGATCATAAACATCGTGATAGCAGGGATCAAAAGCAGCCAAGGTGATATATTAAACTTATCACTCAGAATAGATGAGTATAGATCTGTCGATATTGTCGAATCAACATTCACTGTGAATCCAGCGATAATAAATATTATAAGAGCAAGTGTGAATGTTGGGATTGTTGTGATAAGCATATACCTGATATGGTCAAATATCTTCACCCCAATAGTTGATGATGCCATAATTGTTGTGTCTGACAACACCGATAATTTATCTCCAAAATAAGAGCCTGAGATAATCGCTCCAGCAGTCCACCCTGCCGAGAATCCTTGAGCTGTTCCGATTCCCATGAGTGCCACACCAATCGTTGCGATTGTAGTCCACGAACTACCAGTCATAACCGATACCACTGCACATATTACGCTCGCCGAAGCCAAAAATACCTTTGGGTTTAGAATCTCTAGTCCATACAAGATCATTGTTGGGACGACTCCACTCACCATCCATGTTCCAGAGAGCATACCAATCAACAACAAGATAATTATTGCTGCTGCCGAGGCGGTGATATTCTCTACAATAGCTGTCTCGATTTTGCTCCATTCGCTACCATAAAAGATCATGGATATGAATACTGCAACTGCGGCGGACAAAATTAATGCGATCTGACTAGCTCCAGCAATGGAGTGTGTGCCAAAGAGTGTAATTGCGACATATAGCAATCCAACCAATACTATAATAGGTATTATGGATGCCACTATAGAGGGTTCTTGTCTACTGTTTTTTGACATATTTTGATATTAAAATGTTAAGATTCACAAAGATAGTGTTTTTTTCTGGATAATAAAAACAACAACGGTGACTCTTTTCTAAGAATCACCGCCGTTAATATTTTTTAGAGTATATGAAGTTACTCCTTTCTGCGTACCACGCGAACAGTCTTGCTGTTTGTCTGACGAACAACAATGTTCTCGCCAAATGCGTAACGCTGCATCAACTCATCGTTGTAGCAACGAACTGTAAGAAGCTCCATACCAGCCTCCGAGTTAGCCTCGAAGCCCTCAGCCTCCAACGCCGCCTTGATCTCGTCGATGTGCCATGAATTATCAACACAAAGGATCAATCTAACGGCTGAGTTGTGGATCAAGTTAGCCTTGATTCTATAACGCTCCATAAGCGAGAAGATCGACGCGAAACGCTCCTCCAATACGAAAGAGTAGTCGCGAGACTGAATTGTCAACATCACCTGATCCTTCTTCAAGATCAAGATTGGAATATCTACCAATGGAGCATCCCCGTTGATAACTGTTCCTGGCTTTGTCTTGTCGCCAAATGGACGAACATATAGCGGAATATTCTTATTCTGAAGAGGCTTGATAGTCTTTGGGTGGATGATCTGCGCACCACTATAAGCAAGCTCAATAGTGTCAAGGTAGTTCAACTGCTCGATCTTAGTTGCATCTGGGAAGATCTTAGGATCTGCATTCAAGATACCATCCACATCCTTCCATACAGCCATACACTCAGCGTTGAGAATGTTAGCCACAACAGCTGCCGAGTAGTCAGAACCCTCGCGACCAAGAGTTGTAGTTGTTCCATCTGGAGCCGATCCGATAAATCCTTGACTTACGAAGACACCCTCTGTAGTGCCATTCATTAGAGCCAAAAGACGCATTGTAGAGCCCTCCAAGTTCACCGAAGCATCCTTATGACGCTGCTCAGTTAGGAAGCCTTTACGCATGTCGATCCAGCGATTTGTCATACCTACCGAGTTTAGGTAGTCCGAGATGATTGTAGTCGACAACAACTCACCATAAGCTACAATTGTATCGTACCACAACTCTGCATCCTGTGTGCGGTATACAGTCTCCTCGACGATCTTCTCCAAAGCTGCGAAGTGCTCCTCGACAAGTGCAACGGTTGTTGGTTTACCGTATAAGTCGTTGATTATCTCAGCGTGGTAGGTTCGTAGAGCTGTAATATGCTCCATAGAGAGCTGTTTATCTCCCTTTTGAACGCCCTCGAATACAACCTCAAGTGCATTTGTTGTCTTGCCCATAGCTGATACGATGATGAATAGATTCTGCTCATCACTGATAATCTTGTGGAGATTGCGCACGCCATCAGCGTTGCGAACCGAAGCTCCACCAAACTTGTAAACCCTCATTAAAATCGTTATTTAAATTTAGTGTAAAAATTACGGCTGCAAAGATATTAAAAAGTTGGTAAAAAATAACTAAATAACAGATATTTTTGATAACTTTGCATCAAATTAATTTGAATATCATATGTATAACGATTTGAAGAATATTATTGAGCAGGCGTGGGAGAACCGCGAAATGCTCTCTGATGCGGCAGTAAAGAGTGCTATCCGCGAGGTTGTAGAGCTAGTTGACAAGGGTGCGTTGCGTACAGCAGAGCCAATTGACTTGGAGAGTAGTAAGTGGCAGGTTAATGAGTGGGTTAAAAAGGCGATCCTTATGTACTTCCCAATTCAGACTATGCGAACAATGAATGCTGGTTGTTTGGAGTTCTACGATAAGATGGATCTAAAGTCAGATTACGAGAAGTTGGGAGTGCGTGTTGTACCTCAGGCTGTAGCTCGTTATGGTGCTTATATTGCGTCGGGTGCTATCCTTATGCCTTCGTATGTTAATATCGGAGCATATGTAGATTCAGGTACGATGGTTGATACTTGGGCTACAGTTGGTTCATGCGCTCAGATCGGAAAGAATGTACACTTGAGTGGTGGAGTTGGTATTGGTGGTGTTTTGGAGCCAGTTCAAGCATCTCCAGTTATTATCGAGGATAACTGTTTTATCGGGTCACGTGCGATTGTTGTTGAGGGTGCTCAGATCTGTCGCGAGTCGGTACTTGGATCTAACACCGTGATTACAGGCTCTACACATATCATCGATGTAACAGGCGAAGAGCCAGTGGAGTATAAGGGTTATGTACCACCACGCTCTGTTGTTATCCCAGGAACATATCCACGTAAATTTGCCGCTGGCGAGTATGGTGTTCCATGTGCATTGATTATCGGACGACGCAAAGAGTCAACAGACAAAAAGACATCGTTGAACGACACTTTGCGTGATTTCAATATTAGCTAGTGAATCTTTATATATACGAAGAGACCACCTCGACAAACAACCTCGGGCGAGAGTCTATATTTCACCATTCGGATGTGATATGGGCATACTCGCAGAGTGCAGGTCGTGGTCAGAGGGGGAATAAATGGATTGGTGGAGAGGGTGAGAATATCACCTTCTCGATCGTTTTAGAGCCTACCTTCTTAGATCCGAGCGAGCAGTTTCGAATCTCGCAGATTACAGCATTGGCACTCTGTGACGCTATGCGTTTCTATGGTATAGAGTCACGCATAAAGTGGACAAATGACATCTATGTTGGAGATAAGAAGATGGCTGGAATACTCATCGAGAACTCAATCAATGCGGAGAGTGTTACAAGGTCAGTTGTTGGAATTGGGCTCAATATAAATCAATTGGAGTTCGATCTGTCGCTTCCAAATCCAACATCTATGCGAAGAGTTACGAGTCGTAGATTTTCGCGCGAGGAGGTTTTGCAAAGTGTTCATGACTCTCTGATGTTGTGGTGCGAGAGGCTCAAAAATGGCGAAGTTGAGTTGATAAATAGTCGTTATCACGAACTTTTATATCGACTTAATGAGCGATATATGTATCGTTTAGCGAGTGGCGAGGTTATTGGCGCGAGAATTGAGGGGGTTGATAAGCATGGTGAATTAATGCTGCGCATGGATGATGGAGCACTCCAAGGATATCTGTTTCGTGAGGTCGAGTTTATCATTGATGGGCGAGATCGAATAAAATAGCAAAGTTTTCTCGAAAAAGATGTTAAAAAATATTGCTGTTATGAAAATAACACTTATCTTTGCGAGAAGAAGAGAAATTTCATTTAATAAATTAAGAATATTATGTCTAAAGTTACAGTTGTAGGTGCAGGAGCAGTAGGTGCTACATGCGCAAACGTTATGGCAGCACGCGAGGTTGCAAGTGAGGTCGTTTTGATCGACATCAAAGAGGTTCTTTCAGAGGGTAAGATGCTTGATATGATGCAGGCATCAGCTACTATGGGATTCAACACAAAGATGGTTGGTGCTACTAACGACTACTCTAAGACAGCAAACTCAGATGTTGTTGTTATCACTTCGGGTATTCCACGTAAGCCAGGTATGACTCGTGAGGAGTTGATCGGAACTAACGCTAAGATCGTGAAGTCGGTTATCGAGAATGTTGTAAAGTACTCTCCAGAGGCTATCATCGTTGTTGTATCTAACCCAATGGATACTTTGACTTACCTTGCATTGAAGTCAACAGACATCCCAAAGAACCGTATCATTGGTATGGGTGGTGCGCTTGATTCATCACGTTTCCGCACATATTTGTCACTTGCATCGGGTGCTCCACTTTCGGATATCGAGGGTATGGTGATCGGTGGTCACGGTGACACAACAATGATTCCATTGACTGCTAAGGCATCTATCAAGGGTATCCCAGCATCTCAGTTCCTATCTGAGGAGCAGTTGGCTAAGGTATCTGCTGATACAATGGTTGGTGGTGCTACATTGACTGGTCTTTTGGGAACTTCTGCATGGTATGCTCCAGGTGCATCTGCATCATCAGTTGTTGAGTCTATCGTTAAGGATCAGAACCGCATGATTCCATGTTCTTGCTTCCTTGAGGGTGAGTATGGTCAATCTGATATCTGCATCGGAGTTCCAGCTATCATCGGACGTAACGGTATCGAGAAGATCGTTGAGATCGAGCTTAACGCAGAGGAGAAGGCAGCATTTGAGGCTTCAGCAGCAGCTGTACGCAAGACAAATGAGGTACTTAGCGAGATCGGTCTTTTGTAGTCCTTTCTGCTTTTTAATTTTAATGCGAGATGTCTTCAAAAGAGGCATCTCGTATTGTATTATGTATAGCTTGTTTTTGGGGATAAGTAGTGTAAAACAATTATCGCCATATTTTTAAAAGCACTCTTGGAGCGATATTTTTCACTATTAAATCTCAGTATAGAACCACTATATTTTCGATTCAATAGCAAAAAATCTCATCTCCAATAGCACTCTTAAAAACACACCAATAATGATTTTACCCTACTTAAATCTGTTGCAATTGTTCTTAAATTCGTTTTTTTTTGTAACTTTGTCGCAAAATATCAACTAATCAATAAATATAATAAAATGAAATTATTGGAGGGAAAAGTAGCTATCGTGACTGGCGCAGCACGCGGAATTGGTAAAGCGATCGCAATCGAGTTTGCAAAGGCTGGTGCATCTGTAGCATTTACAGATCTTGTGATCGATGAGAATGGTGCAGCGACAGAGGCTGAAATCAACGCATTGGGTGTTAAGTGTAAGGCATACGCCTCTAATGCTGCCGATTTCGATGCAACTCACGAAGTCGTAAAGCAGATTGTTGCTGACTTTGGACAGATCGATATCTTGGTTAACAATGCAGGTATAACTAAAGATGGTCTTATGATGCGTATGAGCGAGGCTCAATGGGATGCAGTGATTGCGGTGAATCTTAAATCTGCGTTTAACTTTATCCATGCGGTAACCCCAGTTATGGCAAAGCAGCGTAGCGGATCTATCATCAATATGTCGTCTGTTGTCGGTGTTAGTGGAAATGCTGGTCAATGTAACTACTCGGCATCTAAGGCTGGTATGATTGGTCTTGCGAAGTCTATAGCAAAGGAGATGGGACCTCGTGGTATCCGTGCAAATGCAATTGCTCCAGGATTTATCATCACAGAGATGACAGACAAACTTCCAGAGGAGGTAAAGCAGGGTTGGTACTCTCAGATTCCGCTTCGTCGAGGCGGTACACCAGAGGATGTTGCTAAGGTTTGTATCTTCCTTGGATCGGATCTATCTTCATACGTTAGTGGTCAGGTGATACACTGTTGTGGAGCGATGAACTGCTAGAGATAGAAAATATATTAGAGAAGGCTGCCCTCAATGCTAAATATGCGATTGAGGGCAGCCTCTTTTTACCAATTAAGTAAGTATATTACTTAGAAGACTCTACAGAGATCTTGCGAAACTCCTTCATCAACTTTGAAATCTCCAAAGCTGCTTTACGAGCGCGAGTTCCAGCGGCCTTATTACTCTTTGTTGCTTGAGCCTCAGCGTTGACAGAGAATACCTCCATCTGCTCTTTGATTTGCGATAATAGATTTTCCATACTGTTTAGTTAAAATTATAAAGTTTGTAAAGTTGCTCATTATGTAGTAGCACACACAAATGCGCTATATCAGGTTTAAATTATTGCAAAGATATAAAAAAAAATATTTTGTAAAAGTTTTTAAATCACTTTTTTTACGCAAAAAAAAAGATATTAAGTAATCAACAAAAATTAATGCGATATTTTAACCCTACGCACTCCAGCACCTCGGCGACTCGTTCTTTTAGTCTCATAAAGTTAATATAAGCATCGAATGGTAGCCATTGATATT
>JBCQUC010000007.1:0-60009 GCA_047174275.1 Rikenellaceae bacterium
GTTTGTTGGGTAATTCTTTGCCATTCTTTATAGTGTAGTGACCATAAAGATACAAAATATCTCGCAATTAAACAACTGACAACCAGTATTTTAAAGCACTAAAACTTAAACAGTTTCTAAATATATTTTCATACCTTGTGAGGAAATAATGAAGAAATGTTATAGACTCGAATTTTATGAAGCACTATACACCAGCAGAGGATAGATACCAAAAAATGCGATACGAGAAGTGTGGTAATAGCGGAGTGGCACTCCCTAGAATCTCGCTCGGACTGTGGCATAACTTTGGATCGCATAGCGATTTTGATGTGGCACGCGAGATGATTCACTTCGCATTCGACAATGGAATTACACACTTCGACCTTGCAAACAACTATGGGCCAGTAGCAGGTTCGGCAGAGAGCAATTTCGGGCGAATCCTGCGCGATGGGATGTTGCCATACCGCGACGAGATGATAATATCGTCGAAGGCGGGTCACGAGATGTGGGCTGGGCCTTATGGTGGAAACTCATCGCGCAAGAACATCATCGCAAGTGCAAATCAGAGCCTACAGCGCACAGGGCTCGAATATTTCGATATATTCTACACCCACAGATACGATGGCTCGACACCTCTGGAGGAGACCGCTCAAGCGTTGATTGACCTGGTGCGCAGCGGAAAGGCTCTATATGTCGGAATCTCGAAATATCCACCTGCATTGGCTGTGAAGATGTATGACCTATTAGAGGAGGCAAATGTCCCTTGCCTCATTAGTCAATATAGGTATAGCATGTTTGAGCGAACCATCGAGGCTCGAAATATCCCTCTCGCCTCGGAGAATGGATCGGGGGTTATTGCATTCTCGCCACTTGCTCAAGGGTTGTTGGCAGGGCGATATCTCGATGGAATCCCCGAGGGGTCGCGTGCCGCTGGAGAGTCGATATTCTTAACTCCCGATAGCATTACACCCGAGAAGATCAAGGCTTCACAACTGCTTAACGAACTTGCTGTTGAGCGTGGTCAAACGCTTGCGCAGATGGCTCTCGCCTGGACTTTGCGCGATATTCGTGTCACATCGGTGATTATTGGTGCGAGCAGCGTTGGGCAGATCAGAGAGAATTTAGGGGCGTTGGATAGGATGGATTTTACGAGTGAGGAGTTAAAAAGGATCGATCAGATTCTTCATTTTTAATTTTTTTAGCAGTCCCACTTGAGATACGAAATTGAAAATTTCGTCATCCTGAACTTGATTCAGGATCTCCCGATTTTCGGAACGAAAACTCGGGCACAACTTTTTTACCCTCGTCAATTTCTAATTCTCAACGTATTCTCTTCGTTCCCGAGTTTTTTCTAACGAAAAAATCGGGAGATCCTGAATCAAGTTCAGGATGACGGGAAAAAATTAACGCATCATCAGCAATTTCGTGTCTTTGATGGGGCTGATGATTTTTCGCTCTCTGTGGAGATTTTTCTTTCAAAAATCTCCTTTTTTCAGAGAGAGCGAGGGTAACTTCGTGAACTGCCTCCGGCGGGCGGAGTGCTCTCCGCTGAGCTAATTAATAATAATATAGATGACAAATAGTTTTAAAATGGTGGTGCTCGACCTTGATGGCACACTGACAAATTCGAAGAAGGAGCTCTCGGAGCGTAACCGCTCAACGCTTATCAAGCTACAAGAGCAGGGGGTAAAGGTGGTGCTAGCGTCGGGTCGCCCAACATATGGCATTGTCCCAATCGCAAAGGCTCTGGAGCTAGAGCGATTTGGAGGGTATATCTTGGCATATAATGGCGGTGTGATTATCAATTGCGCAACCAAAGAGGAGGTGTATAGCAACGTCTTGCCCGATGATTTGATCGCTCCACTCCATAAATATTCAGTAGAGGAGGGGTGTGTGATCCTATCCTACGACAATGAGTTTATATTGACCGAACAGCCCGAAAATAGATATGTCGGTGTAGAGGCACACCTCAATAAGATGGAGGTGCGCAGAGTCGATGATTTTGTCACGGCATTCTCAGCCCCACTGCCAAAGTGTTTGAGCGTGGGCGAGCCCGAAAGGATTCTAGCTCTGGAGCAGAGGTTGAAAGGGTTGTTTTCGGAGCGAATGGGGATCTTCCGCTCAGAGCCATTCTTCTTGGAGTTAGTCCCTCTGGGTATTGATAAAGCATTCTCGCTTAGTAGGTTACTGGAGTATACGGGAGGTACAAAGGAGGAGATGATCGCATTTGGAGATGGGTTCAACGACCTCTCGATGATCGAGTTCGCAGGGGTCGGAGTGGCGATGGCTAACGCCCAAGATACTGTGAAAGAGAGAGCCGACTATATCGCTCAAACAAACGATGAGGATGGCGTAGCACTCTACATTGAACAATTTTTATTGAAATAATGTCTCATTTTAATATTTTTTTCATACCTTTGCATTAAGACTCAAATTTTTAACTTATATATAAAACTCTATCAATAGAATGAAAATTGTAACTATGGGCGAGATCTTGCTCCGCCTATCTACTCCAGGAAATCGTCGTTTTGTACAGTCAGAGAGCTTTGATGTTGTCTATGGCGGTGGCGAGGCAAACGTTGCTGTAAGCTGCGCAAACTATGGTCACGATGCTTATTTCGTATCGAAGTTGCCAACTCACGAGATTGGTCAATCGGCTGTTAATGAGCTACGTAAGTTCGGTGTAAAGACTGATTTTATCGCTCGTGGTGGTGATCGTGTTGGTATCTACTTCCTTGAGACTGGTGCTTCATTGCGTCCATCGAAGGTGATCTACGACCGTGCTGCATCGGCTATCGCAGAGGCTACTGCTGCTGATTTCGATTTCGACGCTATCATGGAGGGTGCTGCATGGTTCCACTGGTCTGGAATCACTCCTGCAATCTCTGAGGATGGTGCTATTCTTACTCGTTTGGCTTGTGAGGCTGCTCAGCGTCATGGTGTTAAGGTATCTGTAGACCTTAACTTCCGCAAGAAGTTGTGGACTAAGGAGCGTGCTCAAGAGGTTATGAAACCACTTATGCAGTATGTTGACGTTTGTATCGGAAACGAGGAGGATGCAGAGTTGTGCCTTGGATTCAAACCTACAGCTAATGTTGAGGGTGGCGAGACTGCTGCTGAGGGCTACAAGCAGATCTTCAAGGAGATGGCTGAGGAGTTCGGATTTAGCTATGTTGTATCGACACTTCGTGAGTCGTTCTCAGCTACACACAATGGCTGGAAGGCTATGATCTATGATGGAAAAGAGTTCTATGAGTCAACACGTTACGACATCGACCCAATCGTTGACCGCGTAGGTGGTGGAGACTCATTCTCGGGAGGTATTATCCATGGACTTTTGACTAAGCCAAATCAGGGTGAGGCGTTGGAGTTTGCTGTTGCAGCCTCTGCGTTGAAGCACACTATCAATGGCGATGCTAACCACGTATCAATCGAGGAGGTTGAGTCTTTGGCTAGCGGTAACGTAAATGGTCGCGTTCAGAGATAATAGGCTTTAAGAGCATATTTTGGAGCAGCTACGATGATTTGTCGTGGCTGCTTTTTTATTACCATCGCAAATCTGTATTAGCGTCCGATAAAACTTTTCTAGCAGTCCCACTTGAGATACGTTCCGCAAGGAACGTCATCCTGAACTTGTTTCAGGATCCTTGCATCATTGATTAAACTGTTGTTTATAAGTATATTACAGTGGTTGTATCGTCATCTGCTGAGATCCTGAAACAAGTTCAGGATGACGAAATTTTCAATTTCGTATCTCAAAAGGGACTGCTAGAAAAATATTATCGAACACGAATATAAAACTGTTTTTGTGAGATTTTGTTTGCCGAGAAAAAATAACTATATTTGCCATAATATATGGAACAATTTGTAGTTAGCGCACGTAAATATCGCCCACAGACCTTTGCGTCGGTCGTTGGGCAGAGCCACATCACTAATACGCTGAAGAATGCTATCGAACGAGGTCAACTCGCTCATGCTTACCTCTTTTGCGGCCCAAGGGGTGTGGGTAAAACTACCTGTGCTCGTATCTTCGCTAAGACAATTAACTGCCTCAATCCCAAGGGAAACGAGGCGTGTGGAGTTTGTGAATCGTGCATCGGATTTGCAGATGGACGCTCAATGAATATCCATGAGCTGGATGCTGCGAGCAACAACTCGGTGGAGGATATCCGATCACTCATCGAGCAGGTGCGTATCATTCCGCAAGTTGGTAAGTACGCGCTATTTATCATCGATGAGGTTCATATGCTCTCGACAGCGGCATTTAACGCATTTCTTAAGACTCTGGAAGAGCCCCCTGCACATGCGATATTTATCCTTGCGACGACCGAACGCCACAAGATTTTACCGACAATCCTATCGCGCTGTCAATGCTACGACTTCAATAGAATTAGAGTCGAGGATGGTGCTGAATATCTACGATATATAGCTCAAAGTGAGAGTGTTACAATAGATGATGACTCGCTCAATCTGATCGCTCAAAAGGCGGACGGAGGTATGCGCGATGCACTCTCGATGTTCGACAAAGCGGTCTCGTTTGGCGGTAATAACCTCGATTTTAAGGTTGTTGCTCAGACACTTGGCGTGGTGGACTACGACACATATTTTAGAGTCACGGATCAACTCCTTGCGGCAAATTATGGTGCTGCTCTTGTCACCTTTGATGGAGTCTTAGGGATGGGATTTGGCGCATCTTCGTTCCTCACGGGACTTAATAAACACCTTAGAGATCTGCTTGTTGCGCGCGAAGAGAGCACCAAATATTTGATGGAGCTCACTGGTGCGATGATGGAGCGATATGCCGATCAGGGGCGTAGATGCAGCGTTGAGTTTTTATTTGGGGCGATTACAGTCTTAACGAATATCGATGGGGAGTTAAAACGCTCTTCGAACCAACGGTTGTTAGTTGAGCTGGGGCTTATGAAAATTTCGGGTCTCGGTCAAAAAAAAAATGTAGGGGCTTGTGATTTTAGCGATGTCGAGGTTAAGTTGCCACCGCTAGAGCCAAACCTGCAACAACCACCGCAACAACATGTAGTTCAACAGGTTGCAGTTAAAGAGAGCCCAAAACCAGTTGAGCCTCCAAAGGTTGTTGAGGCTGCTCCGACACCAAAGCCCGCAAAAAAACCTGCACCGAAACCCGCACCGAAACCTCTTCCGAAGCCACTCTTTAGTCTAAGTGGAGCGTTGAAGGATAACGATGTGAAATCTAGCGAGACATCCGCTACGGAGGCTGTTGTAACAAGGGTGATTGACCCCGAGACTGAGCAAAAATTAAACGAAGCTAAGAGTCGTATAATTAGCTATTTAGAGGCGTGGAGGCCTCGATTCAAGGCATTCTTTGAGGGGATGAAGATCGAGGGGTGTAAGATACATATCGAAGTGCCTACGGAGGAGCTATCGTTGGAGATACGACGCGGTGAGACGGAGTTGTTGACCGAGGTGGTTCGAATCGCTGGTGTGAATGGGGCTGTTGAGTTGGATGTAGTTGTTAATGAGGAGGTTGTTGTGAAGAGACCGATCAAATTAGAGGATCGAATTGCCCACTTCTCAAAACTCAATCCGCTAATTGTCGAGCTCACAAAGGCTCTGGATATGCAGGTGGATGGTTAAATAAAAAGAGAACAATAATAAAATTAGAATATAATGTCAAAATTGAATTTCATCGAGGAGTTGGAGTGGAGAGGAATGATCCACACGATCACCCCTGGAGCTAAAGAGCAACTAGCTAAAGAGCTGACAACAGCATACTTAGGTATTGACCCAACGGCCGACTCTCTACACATCGGACACTTGGTAGGTGTCATGATCCTAAAACATTTCCAGGTGTGCGGACACCGCCCAATAGCATTGGTTGGAGGTGCTACAGGTATGATTGGCGACCCTAGCGGAAAATCGGCTGAGCGTAACCTTCTGGATGAGGCTACATTGCGCCACAACCAACAAGCTATTCGCAACCAGCTTGCGAAGTTGATCGACTTCGACTCAGACGCTCCAAACGCGGCGAAGATGGTGAATAACTACGATTGGATGAGCCCGATCTCATTTCTTGATTTTATTCGCGACATTGGAAAGATGATTACCGTAAACTACATGATGTCGAAGGACTCGGTGAAAAAACGCTTCTCGGGCGAGGGGGACGGAATGTCGTTCACAGAGTTTACATATCAGTTGGTACAGGGATACGATTTCTTGCACCTATTCGAGAATGAGGGTTGTACATTGCAGCTCGGAGGATCGGATCAGTGGGGTAATATCACAACAGGTACAGAGCTGATTCGCAGAAAGTTAGGCAAGGAGGCGCACGGTATCACATGCCCTCTCATCACAAAAGCCGACGGAACAAAATTCGGAAAGACAGAGAGCGGAAATGTATGGCTCGATCCTCGTTACACCTCTCCATATAAGTTCTACCAGTTCTGGATCAATGTGAGCGACGAGGATGCAAAACGCTATATCCGCATCTTCACGATGTTGGACAAAGAGACGATCGATGCACTTACTACAGAGCACGAGGCAGCTCCTCATACGCGTATTCTACAGCAGAGATTGGCTGACGAGATCACAACGATGATCCACTCGGCAGAGGAGTTGGAGATGGCAAAGCAGGCTTCGTCGATACTATTTGGTGGCGCGACATCGGAGGCTTTGAAGAGTCTTGATGAGCAGACGCTGCTTCAGGTGTTTGAGGGAGTTCCTCAATTTACAATCTCTCGCGAGGATTTGGGCTGTTCGTTTGTTGATATGTGTGTCGAGAAGGCGCAGATATTTGCAAGCAAAGGTGAGTGTCGCAAGTTGATCCAAGGCGGTGGCGTTCAGATGAATAAGGCAAAGGTGGCTGACCCACAACAGGCAGTTGGTGCGGAGGCTCTTATCGCTGATAAATATATCATCGTTCAGCGCGGAAAGAAGAACTACTATCTACTTCGTTTCGAGTAATTTTCGAGTAATGGAGTACAAGATAAAGCTAAACCAGATGGAGTTTCGGGCTCTACATGGCTGCTACGATATGGAGCAGAGGGTGGGAAACCGCTATCATGTAGATCTCGAAATCACAACTGAGTTGGGAGATTTGGCGGAGTGCGATGATGTAACGAAGGCTGTTAGCTACCTTACGGTCTATGAGATTGTGCGTGAGCAGATGGGGGTTACGTGTCACATGATTGAGGCTGTGGCGATGAATATTATCACCGCTCTACGTGCCGAGTTTCCGCAAGTTATTCGTGTGAACTGCACTGTTGCGAAGCTCGCTCCTCCGTTGGGTGGCAAGCTCAAGAGTGTTAGTGTCACACTTGAAGGATAGCGGATAAGAGAGAGCAGTTGGTTTCGATATTTTCTCAACAGTCCCATTTGAGATACGTTCCGTAAGGAACGTCATCCTGAACTTGTTTCAGGATCTCTGGAGATAATAATGCTAATACATTTATTAATAATGTAGAGATCCTGAAACAAGTTCAGGATGACGAAATTTTCAATTTCGTATCTCAAGTGGGACTGTTAAAACCGTATCGGACACTGATGAACAAAAGAGTGATATTATTTTTACACCCTAAAGGGTATAAACTAACTTAAATTATGAATACTCCAACAACATTTAGCAGCAAACTGACCACAGTACTTGTCGCGGCAGGATGCTCCGTAGGATTGGGTAACATATGGCGTTTCCCCTACGTTGCAGGTGAAGGAGGAGGTGGAGCGTTCTTGATGATCTACCTTGCATGTGTCGTATTGATTGGACTTCCGATCATGTTGTCGGAGTTCGTTCTAGGACGTGCAACAAACAAGAGTGCTGTGGGAGCTTTCAAACAGCTAACGGGGCATAAGTGGTCGTGGATCGGTTACAACGGTGTGCTCGCCGTGATGCTGATTATGGGATTCTACTATGTTGTGGCAGGGTGGACAGCCGAATATTTTGTATTTTCGGTGACGGGAGAGCTCGCAAAACATACAACTCCCGAGGCTTACACTTCGCTCTTCAACTCGTTCGCGACAAATCCATGGAAGCCGATACTTATTACGTGGGTATTTATCCTTGCAAATCATATCATTGTAGATAAAGGGGTGACAAAGGGGCTCGAAAGGGTCGCGAAATATCTGATGCCTCTTCTCTTCTTGATACTTATAGTTTTGTGTATCAACTCATTAATGATGCCTGGAAGTATGGCTGGAGTGGAGTTCTTCCTAAAACCAGACTTCTCGAAGGTCACAGGAACTGTAATTTTGCAAGCTGTAGGTCAGGCGTTTTTCTCGCTCTCGATTGGACTTGGAGCGTTGATTGCATATGGATCTTATGTTCCAAGAGATGCAAATTTGAGGAGTACGGTTTTTCAAGTCTCGCTGCTCGACACATTGGTTGCGTTGCTTGCTGGTCTTATTATCTTCCCTGCGGCATTTAGCTCTGGAATCAACCCTGGAGCTGGGCCTGCACTAGTTTTTGAGACTCTGCCTGCGATCTTTAACACTCTGCCTATGAGTATGTTATGGGCTTCGATATTCTTTATTTTGTTGATGATTGCAGCCCTTACAACCACAATGTCGTTCCACGAAGTTGTTACAATGTATTTTGTTGAGGAGTGGGGATTTACACGTCGCATGGGTGTATTCTCGGCATCGGGTATCGCTGTTGTTTTGAGCGTTATAGCCTCTCTGTCGTTGGGTATTTGGAGCGACTACACCATCTTCGGAAAGACGATCTTCGATGTTATGGATTATGTCACCTCAAACTTTATGATGCCACTTGGAGGAATGTTTACATGTATCTGCATTAGCTGGTATCTGGATAAGGGAGTTTTGAGCAATCAGGTGACCAATTTTGGGAAGTTGAAGTGTGGGTATCTGCCTGTTATCTTCTTCTTGCTTAGGTATTTATGCCCGATTGCAATCTTCTTTATCTTCTTGAATGGAATTGGGGTGATAAAGTAATAACGGGAGCGACGAATTTATTGGTACCATGTTATCGAATCCAACGGATTCGTCATCCTGAACTTGTTTCAGGATCCCTAATTTGAGCTGTAATTGATTGACAATGCAGAGATCCTGAAACAAGTTCAGGATGACTAAATTTTCAATTTCGTATCTCAAGTAGGACTGCTAAAAACTTTATCGGAGACAACAAATAAAAACGCAAATCAAAAACAACAAACAATATGAAAAAAGTAATATCTACAACCTCTGCACCAGCTGCTGTAGGTCCATATTCACAAGCTATCGAGGCAAACGGAACTCTATATGTATCGGGGCAGATTCCATTAATTCCAGCTACAGGCGCATGTGCCGAGGGTATTGAGGCACAGACAACACAGGCTCTAGAGAATGTTAAGGCGATCCTTACAGAGGCTGGATATGAGCTTAAAGATGTTGTAAAGGCTACAGTTTTGCTCGATAACATAGCAGATTTCGCAGCGATGAATGCAATCTACGCAACATACTTCACAGAGAATATGCCTGCTCGCGCATGTTACGAAGTGGCAAAACTTCCACTCGGTGTAATGGTCGAGATCGAGGTTATTGCAGTTAAAGGATAACAAAGAATGGGGAGCTTTAGCGAGAAGTTCCTAAACTATATGGAGCTTCAAAAACGATGCTCCAAGTTGACGCTACGCAACTATACAGCCGACCTAATTCGCTTCGAGAAGTGGTTGATGGGTGAGGCTGGAGTAGAGTTAGAGGCGACAACAAAAGAGGATATACGGAGGTGGATAATCCACCGTTTGGAGGGGTGTGGCTCGGTCGCGCCCCTCTCTGCATCCTCCATGAATCGAGAGCTTGCAACACTGCGATCGGCATTTCGGTGGGCTCTATCGAGAGGGTATATCACATCTGACCCGATGCGAGCGATTCAACCGCTTAAGAGCCCGACCCCTCTGCCCCACTTCATCGCTCGCGAGAAGATGAAGGATGTGCTTCAATGTGATCTTCAAAGCAATTCTCAAAGCGATCTTCAAGAGCAGAGCAAGGAGGAGGAGTGGATAGTGGATCGCAATAGATTCTTGATCGAGTTTTTTTATTATACAGGGCTTCGACTCTCGGAGCTAACATCGCTACGCACGGAGTCGTTTACATCTGATTTTCGGAGTGTTAAGGTGCTGGGAAAGGGCAACAAAGAGCGTATCATCCCGATCATCGACCCACTACGCGAACGAATAATTTCACACCTAGAGCGAATTAAATGTCTCAAAATTTGGAAATCCGATTCTAAATTACTATTTTTATCTAGACGAGGAACGCCACTGAGTAGTTCGATGGTCTACAAGATCATTCGACGCGAATTGGGGGTAGCCTCGGTGCAGGGTCGAAAGAGCCCACACGTGCTGCGTCACACATTTGCCACCCACATTTTGAATGGTGGAGGGGATATTAGAGTTATCCAAGAGCTGCTTGGGCATACATCACTACAGGCAACTCAACGATACACCCACAACTCGATTGCTTCGTTGCAATCTGCATATAGTGGGGCTCACCCCAGAGGTGATAGTGGCGCGGATATTGAAGACAGAGAGTAGTAGTTAGAGCCACCTCACGGAGGGTGTGCAGAGTCGTAGTATTAACTAATAAATTATGAGTTATGGATGTTAAGATTCAATCAGTGAAGTTTGATGCCGATGTAAAGTTGTTGGCGTTTGTAGAGGCAAAGATGGGAAAATTAGAGCGTTTCGCAGATCGCGCAACAGGCTCAGATGTTATAATGAAGTTGGATAAAGATCACGAAAAGGGGAATAAGGTTGTTACGATCACGCTTCGAGTCCCTGGTGAAGAGTTGGTAGCGGAGAGTCGCGCAAAGAGCTTCGAGGAGGCTGTGGATAACTCGATTGACGCTTTAAAGAAACAGCTCGAAAGAGTTAAGGATAAGTAAAAATATTATTGTCCGAAAAATAAGATAACAGTGGAGACTTTATTGGTACCATGTTATCGAATCCAACGGATTCGTCATCCTGAACTTGATTCAGGATCTCCCGAATTTAGTGAAACTAAATCTCGGGCATGAAGATAATAGGTTGAAATTGAGAGATAAAAGTTTGATAATGTTCCCGAGATTCCGCCTTTGGCGCACTTCGGGAGATCCTGAATCAAGTTCAGGATGACGAAATTTTCAATTTCGTATCTCACATGGGACTGCTAGGAAAGTTTTATTGGACACTAATAATATAAAACAGACCCAATGCTGATTTTTTCAGGATTGGGTCTGTTTTTTGTTTCGCTCTCTGTGGAGATTTTTCTTTGAAAATCTCCTTTTTTCAGAGAGAGCGAGGTTTACTTTGGGAACTGCCTCCGGCGGGCGGAGTGCTCTTAAGCGGAGCTAATTATAACACTCCTGTGTAGCTCTGTGGTGTAATCATTCTTAGAGCCTCCTTCGCGTCGTCACTCACATCTAGTGTGGTGATGAACTCCGCAATAGAGTCGGCTGTGATGTGCGAATTTGTTCGAGTCAACGCCTTAAGTGCCTCATATGGCGATGGATATCCGATTCTGCGAAGGTAAGTCTGGATTCCCTCAGCGACAACCGCCCAGTTATTCTCCAAATCTGCATCTATAGCGGCTTTGTTTAGAATAACCTTTCCAAGCCCCTTCTGCAATGACTTCAACGCGATAAGTGTGTGCGAAACTGGAACTCCAACATTACGCAAGACTGTAGAGTCGGTCAAATCGCGCTGTAGACGAGAGACTGGCAACTTTGCAGCCAAATGCTCATAGATTGCATTTGCAATTCCGAAGTTACCCTCAGCATTCTCGAAGTCTATAGGGTTGACTTTGTGTGGCATAGCACTCGATCCCACCTCACCAGCTTTGATCTTCTGCTTGAAGTACTCCATAGATATATATGTCCAGAAGTCACGAGCGAGGTCGATAAGGATTGTGTCGATACGTTTCAAGGTGTCGAATAGAGCTGCCAACATATCGTAGTGCTCGATCTGCGTTGTATATTGCGAACGAGACAATCCCAATCGCTCACCCACAAATTTATTGGCGAAATCTACCCAATTCTGCTCTGGATAGGCGATGTTATGCGCATTGAAGTTTCCTGTTGCACCTCCAAATTTAGCCGCCATAGGGACATCCTTCAACATAGCGATCTGCTTCTCCAGACGCTCCACATAGACCATCATCTCCTTGCCTAGCTTCGTAGGAGAGGCTGGCTGTCCGTGTGTACGAGCCAACAACGATACATCTGCCCAATCGGCTGCCATACCCTTGATAAGCTGAAGTGTAGCGTCGATCTCTGGGCACAAAACATCTGCCAAAGCCTCCTTGATAGAGAGCGGCACAGAGGTGTTGTTGATATCCTGCGATGTCAATGCAAAGTGAACAAACTCTTTGTACTCAGAGAGTTGAAGGGCATCCATCTTCTCTTTGATGATATACTCGATAGCCTTTACATCATGGTTCGTTACAGACTCGATCTCCTTAACTCGCTCAGCATCGGCATACGAGAAGTCGGTATAGAGTGCGCGAAGATCGGTGAACTTCTCCTTTGGGAATGAGGCTAGCTCAGGGAGTGGGATCTCGCAAAGTGAGATAAAATACTCCACCTCGACATGGATTCTATACTTGATTAGAGCAGCCTCCGAGAAGTAATCTCCCAGCTTTTCGGTTACTCGTCTGTATCGTCCATCAACTGGCGATATTGCAGTTAGTGCATTTAACATGATGATATTTTATTTATATGATTTATTGTATTTAAAACTTTCATTAATGCCTACCCTTTTTCGGGGCAAATTGTAGCTAGAAAATATTTTGGAGAGCAAATAGAGACCCTCTTAAGTAATAATTTCTGCTCAAAGTTAGTTAAATTAGTAGAATACACCAAATTTTTGCTACCTTTGTGTTGTGTGATTTGAAGATGTTAGTGTGACATATCAAATAAACTTTATATAAATATAATACAATGTTAAACTTCATAAAAGATAACCCTATTATCTGCATCATTATATTTTTGCTGATCGTATCGCCGTCGCTTCTGGTCGGGGCTATACAGTTCTTTGCAATCGCAATATTGGTGCTTATCGTTATTGCTGTAATAGCTCTTTTAACCCTCAAATGGAGAGTTCAGAAGATCCAAAAAGAGGCGAATAAGGGGTATCAAGGTGGATATAATCAAAGTAATGGTGCGAATGTCGATGTGGATATGCAAACATCATCGACCAAGAAGAGAGTGGCAGATGATGTGGGCGACTACGTAGATTTCGAGGAGATTAAGGACAAGTAATATGATTATAATCAATACACTAGAGGCAATCGGTCGATATATCAAACTGCTGGGACGAGTCTTCTCATCCTTCGAAAAGTGGTCGATATATCGCTCTAGAATAGTCTCGGAGATGATATCTTTGGGACTTGACTCTGTGGGGCTCACCGCCATTATTTCGTTCTTTATCGGAGCGGTTATCACTCTACAGATGTCGATAAATCTGGAGGGTGGATTCATCCCTCAATACTTGATCGGATATGCCACTCGCGAAACGATGATTTTGGAGTTCTCCTCGACTGTAATCGCACTGATTTTGTCGGGAAAGGTGGGTAGTAATATCGCTTCGGAGATCGGAACAATGCGTATCACAGAGCAGATTGATGCACTTGAGATTATGGGCGTTAACTCTGCGTCGTATCTGATTCTGCCAAAGGTCATTGCCACTGTATTCTTCTTTCCGCTGCTCACTATTTTGAGTATCTTGGTGGGTATCATCGGAGGATATGTTATATCTATAGCAACGGGAATTATGCTCCCTTCGGATTATACCGCGGGACTTCTATATGATTTTAAACCCTATTCGATCATCTATTCGCTTATCAAGAGTGGAGTATTTGCATTTATAATCACTACAGTATCAGCGTTTTATGGTTATACCGTCGGGGGTAACTCTCTCGAAGTTGGACGCTCTTCGACACGTGCTGTTGTAGCTAGTTCGGTGGTGGTTATGATATTCAATCTGATACTTACCCAACTTCTCCTCATATAATAATTTTTAGTATGATTAAAGCCGAACAACTCCAAATGACATTTGGAGAGAACCATGTATTAAAGGGTATCACCGCAGAGTTCGAAACGGGAAAGACAAACCTAATAATTGGTCAGAGCGGTTCGGGTAAAACCGTAATGCTCAAGACATTAGTTGGATTGTATGAGCCAGACGATGGGTGTATATACTACGACGACACCCCAATCACGAAGCTCACGCGCGGTGGACTAAAGCAGATACGACGCGATATTGGAATGATATTTCAGGGTGGTGCTCTGCTCGACTCTTCGACTGTTATGGAGAATATAAAGCTACCTCTCGACCTCTTCACCGATCAGAGTGAGGAGGAGAAGTTGGAGCGTGTTGATTTCTGCCTCAATCGTGTGAAGCTACAGAATGCACATAGCAGATATCCTGCGGAGTTGAGTGGCGGTATGGTGAAGCGTGTAGCTATTGCACGTGCCATTGTGATGAACCCTAAATATCTGTTCTGCGATGAGCCAAACTCAGGTCTCGACCCTCAGACCTCGATTGTGATTGACAATTTGATCCACGATATTACACATGAGTATGCCATCACAACGATCATTAACACACACGATATGAACTCTGTAATGGAGATTGGCGAGAAGATTCTATATCTGCACCAAGGGCATAAATGGTGGGAGGGCAATAGCGAAGAGCTGCTTCACTCTGATAATAAAGAGCTTCGCGACTTTGTCTTTGCCTCGGCAATGGCGAAACGAGCACGCGCCGCAAGATAATTAGCTCAGCGGAGAGCACTCCGCTCGCCGAAGGCAGTTCGCGCGTTACCCTCGCTCTCTCTGAAAAAAGGAGATTTTCAAAAAAAATCTCCACAGAGAGCGAAAAAATAACAGCTTCAATTAACAACATTTATCAATACATTCTCTTCGTACCCAATAAAAGTTTACGATTTATGTTAGCACCTCGTTTCGACTCTGAAAGAGTCGTCATCCTGAACTTGTTTCAGGATCCCTAACTATCAGCGTTTTAGATACTTTGCGGAGATCCTAAAACAAGTTCAGGATGACGAAATTTTCAATTTCGTATCTCACGTGGGACTGCTAACAAAAGTAAGTCTCCATTTTATAAAACCTTTGTAAGTCGCTAAACCCCCTTTCCAAATGTCAAGCGATGGTGTTTTGTTAGACCATACTCTGCAATTGCAGCGCGGTGTTTAGCTGTTGGGTAGCCTTTATTAGATAGCCAATCATAGTTTGGAAACTCCGCTGCTAGAGCCACCATATACTCATCTCGATGGGTCTTGGCAAGCACCGAGGCGGCTGCTATATTGGCATATTTCCCATCACCGCCAACGATACATTCGTAGGGCTGAGCGAGTGTGGTGCGAAATAGATTTCCATCTACAATAACCATCTGTGGAGCTATGGATAGCCCCATAACAGCCTGAGTCATAGCTTCATGCGAGGCATTTAGGATATTTATATCGTCGATACGCGCTGCCGTAACCTCCGCTACACACCACGCTATAGCTTCACGCTCGATTATTATTCGGAGTTTTTCGCGACGCTTCGGGGTGAGCTTCTTGGAGTCGTTAAGCAGAGGGTCAAAAAAATCGGGTGGCAGAATGACAGCAGCTCCAAATACCGACCCTGCTAAACATCCTCGACCAGCCTCGTCGCACCCCGCTTCGAGGAGGTGATCTTGATATTGTAGTTTTAACATAACAAAAAATATAACACTATTCGTATTTGATAAAATATTTCAGCAGTCCCATTTGAGATACGTTCCGCAAGGAACGTCATCCTGAACTTGATTCAGGATCTCTGCAAATGATCTGAAATTCTGACAGTTAGAGATCCTGAAACAAGTTCAGGATGACGACTCTTTCAGAGTCGAAACGAGGTGCCAATACAAATTGTAAACTTTTATTGGACACTAATAAATCAAGTTCAGGATGACGGGAAAAATTAACGCACCAGTTATAATTTCGTATCTCACGTGGGACTATCGCACCAACAAATCTACATGCGAGTTGTAGGGGCGACATCGAGCGAGGAGAAGAGACCCTGCTCATAACGATAGAGCCCCGAGATTGCAATCATCGCAGCGTTGTCGGTTGTGAATTTGAATGGTGGGAGATATGTGCGCCATCCGCGTCGCTTACCTGCTTCGGTGATAGCATTACGCAGCCCTGAATTTGCCGACACTCCTCCAGCTATTGCGATCTCTTTGATGCCTGTATCCTTCGCGGCAAGGATCAATTTTTTTAATAAAATATCGGTAATAGCCCTCTGTAACGATGCGCAAAGATCTGCTTTACGCTCCTCGATGAAGTTTGGATCGAGAGCCATTTGGTCTCTTAAGGTGTATAAAAACGACGTTTTTAACCCCGAAAAGGAGTAATTATAGCCTGCAACCTGAGGTCGAGCAAATTGAAATGCTGTAGGGTCACCCTCTTTTGCCAGACGATCAATAACTGGACCTCCAGGGTATGGCAGATTCATCACCTTGGCGCACTTATCAAACGCCTCACCTGCGGCATCGTCGATCGTAGAGCCCATTATCTCCATCTCCATTGGAGAGGTCACCTTCACAATTTGGCTGTGTCCGCCACTCACCAAAAGGCACAAAAATGGATAGCTCGGATGTTTGAGATCCTCCCCCTCAACATCGATAAAGTGCGAGAGGATATGCCCCTGAAGATGGTTCACCTCGACAAGTGGAATATTGTGCGAGAGCGAGAGACCCTTCGCAAATGAGACCCCAACAAGGAGCGAGCCCATAAGCCCTGGCCCACGAGTGAAGGCTATGGCATCAATATTGTCGACCGTAACCTTGGCATCGCGAAGTGCGGCATCGACCACTGGAATTATGTTTTGTTGGTGGGCGCGTGACGCTAATTCGGGGATCACACCGCCATACTTTACATGCACCGCTTGAGAGGCTATGACGTTGGAGAGTAGTTGTGTTCCACGAATTACAGCTGCCGAAGTGTCGTCACATGAACTTTCGATCGCTAAAATTGTTTTATCCATAATAAATCTCTTCTAAAATTTCGTTTTCTTGAGGAATATTTGGTACTTTTGCTCACTGTATTTCTTCATACATATGTAAAAAAAGAGAATCACAATACTCCGCGTGCACAAAGTTATAAAAATATCGGGAATGATCGTATCGGCAACCATATTGTTGCTGATTCTTTTGCCGATTTTTTTATCTTTGCTCCTATCGTTGCCTATTGTTCAGAATATTGCAGTCGGTTTTGCCACCGAGATGCTCACCAAACATATCGGTAGCGAGGTGAGGGTCGGACGTGTCGACTTGACAATGAAGGGGTATCTGGATCTAAAGGAGGTGTTGGTGCGAGACCTTCAATCCGATACGCTGCTCTATGTCGATCAACTCAAAAGTCGTGTCGAGGGGTTCTCATATAGCCGAAATGCACTCTCTTTGGGGCAGACTTCGATCAACGGAGCGAGGTTAAATATGCAGGAGAGGGAGAGCGGTGATATGAATATTCGCGAGGTGATCCTGAAGATATCATCACAAAAGGTGGGCAAAAAGTCTCTTATTGTCGAGGTGAGCGGCGTAAAGCTAGATAATCTCGATCTCACCATTGCACGTCTCGAAAAGCTCAATCCAGAGTATGGAGTTGATATGCGCAATATGCAGATCCAAAATATGTCGGCGGCGATTCAGAATCTAACAATCGACGGCTCTATGATACATGCTCAAGTTGAGTCGATGTCGGGGTTGGAGCAGAGTGGCTTCGAGGTTAAAGATCTTGGAGGTGAGCTATATATCACATCGGGAGCGATATCGCTAACAGATATGAAACTCGATAGTAGGTGGAGCAGCCTACGACTCAACCATCTCTCAATCACCGATCGGGATTGGGGTGCATACCGCGACTTTAACAACTCTACTCAGCTCGATATTGAGGTGAGTGAGGGGTATATTTCGAGCGACGATGTGGCATACTTCGCCCCTGCACTTCGCGATTGGGGTATCGCGCTGTATGATCTGGAGTTTACGTTTGATGGCAATGTGAATGATATGGAGCTCGATATCGAGAATGCACAGTTCGGAGATGAGACTCTTCTGTCGGCATCGATAAAGTGCCGCGGAGTAACCTCTCCATCGACCGCACAATTCGAGACGACACTCCACGGACTCACAACCGTAGCGTCGGATATAGATCAGATAGTGGCGGCAACAACCAAAAAGGGGCTCAGCGCAAAGCAGCTCTCTCAGCTCTCAGCTCTCGGGCATATCGTTGTGCGAGGCAGTGCGAGTGGCGAGCAGAGTAAGATCGCAGTAGAGGGTTCGTTGGTGAGCGAGGCTGGAGATGCAGATACCAAGATGACAATATCGCAGAGTGAGACCGCCTCGACGCATCTGCTTGGAGATCTTCGTGTGGAGAACCTTGAAGTTGGTAAAATACTCTCGAACAACGACTTTGGAGCGACCTCGTTACACATCTCGATGGATGGTTATATTGGCGAAAAGGATCGAAACCTACGAATCAACAGCGAAGTGGAGCAGATGCAGTGGAGGGATTATCCGCTACACAACATCTCGTTACACTCCCATATCACACCCTACTACATCGGGGCAGATGTGGTATGCCGCGACCCAAAACTTCAATTCGATTTGAGAGCACACGGCTCTAGCCTACGCAGCAAAAAGCCAAAGTATGATGCTGTTTTGGATATTGCAATGGCTGATCTTAAGGCTCTTAACATCAACCGACGCGATACAACATCTCAACTCTCGACACTTATCAAACTCTCAGCCGAGGGTAGCAGCGTGGAGGATTGTTCGGCTCGAATGGTGATGGAGTCGGGCAGATATCTCTATGACTCGAAGAGTGTGGAGAGTTCGAATGCGGTGTTGGTGGTTCAGAGCCACGAAGAGGATCGTTCGGTGATCTTTACGAGTGAGTTTGCCGATGCGTCGTTCCACTCGACAAACAGCGTGGAGCATATCATGGAGTATCTACAGGGAGCTATCTCGCCATATCTGCCATCGCTCTACGACCAGAAGAGTGAGCAGCGTTACAATATGAGCACGATGTTTGGCGAAGAGTACAAAGCGATGAGTCGCAAAAGGGCGCAAGAGATCGGGCTCGACACATATTCGCTCTCGCAACTCTCATTCGCAGCACACAACATAACCCCAATCAGCGAGGCTATCAGCGAGGGTCTACAGATGGGAGAGGGGACAAAGGCATCATTGGATTTCAACATCGCACGTCAACACTTCGATCTAAAGTTCCGTTCGGGATTTATCGAGTATAGATCGGCTTTGGCGATCGGAGTAGAGCTCCAAGCGACCAACCAAGGTGACTCGATAGCCTTTACAACCGATGTTAGGGAGCTATTTGTAGGTACAAGTTTTATGAATGGGGCAAAGTTACGTGCGAAGGTCAAATCAAACAGAGTCGATATCAATGCTGGCTTCGAGAATACAACAGATGACTCTTCAGCAAATCTAGGGGCTACGCTCGACTTTTCGCGTACAGCGATGGGACGACAAGATATTGCGGCTCGACTACATCCATCTTCGATCCATCGACGCGGTGAGGTGTGGCAGCTCTCAGCTCGTGGAGTCGACATTACGGAGCGAGGTATCGACATCGACTACTTCAAGATGGAGAGTCGCGATCAGTTGATGACCCTCAATGGTGTCGCCTCAAACTCATTGAGCGATACGGTTCGTATGCAGATGCACAACTTCGACCTCTCGATACTCTCATCGGTAATATCGAGGTTGGGGTATAATATCGAGGGGCGGACAAATGGCGAGGTGATAGCCTCTTCGGCTCTCAACAATGCCCGTTTAGAGGCTCATGTAGATCTTGATAGTATAAGGGTCAACACAATACCCGCTCCAGCGATGTCGATGAATGTCGATTGGGACTTCAAGCTCAATCGTGCACGACTCTTCCTATCGGATCGAGCCAAACGCGACACCCTAATACGTGGATATTACATCCCAAGTCAGGTGCGATACTACGCAAAACTCGATGTTGACAGTGTCAATATGGGGCTTCTCGATCCGCCTCTAGGTGGGGTAATCACCGATACTAAGGGGTATGCAAATCTCGATTTGAGACTTCAAGGTGAGAGGCGCAACGCAGATCTTAGCGGAACGATTGGAGTGCACGATCTATCGACAAGGGTCGCCTATACAAATGTCTCGTATTCGATCCCAGAGGCTACTATCACCGTCAACAACAACCTGCTAAGCGGATTAGACGCTAGGATGTATGACCAAAGCGGAGGCTCTGGACGCATGAGTGTAACGGTCGATCTGCAACATCTATCGAACATAAAGTATGATCTGAAGATCATGCCCGAAAATATGATGGTGCTCAACACCTCGGTACGCGATAACGATCTATTCTATGGAGGGTTATACGCCTCGGGAGCTGCGACAATCTCGGGAGATAGAAGCGGAGTGAGGATGAATATCACCGCCTCTTCGGCTGGAAATTCACACTTCTTCATGCCTCTTTCGAACAAATCGACCATCTCGACTGCCGACTTTATAACATTTGTCACTCCGACCATAACAGAGATTGAGAGTCACATTACCCAACGTCGACAGCTCTTCGAACGAAAGACAAAGGGGCAGAGTAGTGCTGGAGCTCTCACAATCAATATGGCACTCGATGTGAGACCAAACACCGAGATGCAGTTGGTGATCGACCCGACGGTGGGCGATGTTATCAAGGTGAGGGGCGAGGGGCGATTGAACCTCAAAATCGAGCCTCAATCCAATATTTTTGAGATCTATGGAGACTACACCATCGACGAGGGTAGCTACCTCTTCACACTTCAAAACATTGTGAATAAGAGGTTTGAGATCGACTCAGGTTCATCTATTCAGTGGACAGGTTCGCCAACGAATGCACTGCTCAACATCGACGCTGTGTACAAACTAAAGACCTCGCTTCAACCCCTCTTCTCCGATGAGTCGTCGCGATCTGTCCCTGTAGATTGTATTATTCACCTCGGTGATAGACTAACGAACCCCGATGTTTCGTTTAACATTGAGCTCCCTTCGTCTGACCCCGAACAGCAAGCTGCACTTGCCAATCTGTTGAACGATCAGGAGAGTATCTCGCGGCAATTCTTCTATCTGATGTTGGCAAACTCGTTTATCCCCGATAGTTCGGGTATGGGCAGTGATTTTGGAGTCACAACAACCGCCACTACAGGCTTTGAGTTGTTGACAAATCAGCTCAGTAACTGGCTATCATCGAGCAACTACAATGTGGTTATTCGTTATCGCCCCGAATCGGAGCTAACCGACGAGGAGGTAGATTTCGGATTCTCCAAAGGGCTCATCAACAACCGCTTGCTTGTGGAGTTGGAGGGTAACTACATAATTGACAACAAACAGGCGATATCGGAGGATGCGTCGAACTTTATGGGCGAGGCGTATATCACATGGCTCATAGATCGAGCTGGAGCGTTGAGGCTCAAGGGATTCACTCAGACCATCGACCGATATGACGAGAACCAAGGACTCCAAGAGACTGGAATTGGAGTCTACTATCGAGAGGATTTCAACAACTTCCAAGATCTACGCACGAGAGTTCGCGCAAGATTTTCGGCAAACCCCGCTCGAAAAAAGGAGCGCGAAGAGAGAAAAAATGAGAACAAATAATAAATAAAATAATAACTATTAAACTTAAACAATCATGTTCAATTTCTTGCAGACAATCGTCGCAGACTCACTCTCTGTGGCAGATGTAACAACAATCACAAACGAGAGCTCAATGGGGCTATGGGAGCTATTCACCAAGGGAGGATGGCTTATGTGGCCACTTTTGGCGTTAGGTGGAGTGACAATCTTCATCTTTGTCGAGCGATATGTCGCAATCCAACGCGCTGGTAAAATCGACCGCGACTTCATGAATATCATTCGTGACTATATCTATCAGGGTCGTGTGACGGCAGCTATGGAGGTTTGCCGCAACAGCAACACCCCAATCGCACGTATGATCGAGAAGGGTCTTACACGTATCGGTCGCCCGATGAACGATGTGCAGAGCGCGGTGGAGAATGTCGCTAATTTGGAGGTGTCGAAGCTCGAAGAGAATCTACCTCTACTTGCAACAATCGCTGGAGGTGCTCCGATGATCGGATTCTTGGGTACTGTACTCGGTATGGTTCAGACATTTATGGATATGGCTGCCGCTGGTGGTACTGTCGATATGTCGCTTTTGGCTGGCGGTATGTATGTTGCGATGGTGACAACTGTAGCTGGTCTTATTGTGGGTATCCCTGCATTCTTCGGCTACAACTACCTTGTGGCACGTATCGAGAAGCTCGTGTTCCGTATGGAGGCTAATTCGATCGCATTCCTCGATATTTTGAGCCAACCAGTTAAGTAAGGAGGGGAGAGATGGCTATAAAAAGAGGATCGAAGGTTGATAAATCCTTCTCGTCGGCATCTATGACCGACCTTATGTTTCTGCTGCTGCTATTCTTGTTGATCGCCACCACGCTGATTAACCCCAATGCCCTACGTTTGATGCTGCCAAAGAGTGCAAATGTGCTCAAGGATAAGGCTCAAACTACAGTGAGTATCGCCCAGACCGACAATGGTTACCTCTACTATGTGGAGCTCGAACCAGTCGATGGTTTGGAGGGAATCGAGGAGGCTTTAGCTGCACGTTTTGCCGATGTCGAGGATGCTACAGTGTCGTTGCACTGCGACAAAGGTGTAGCTATTGATGAGGTTGTACAGGTGATGAATATCGCCTCGGAGAACAAATATAAACTCATCTTGGCGACATCTCCAAACTAAACAGAGACTACCCTTATGAACTACTTAAATAATGAATATGACGAGGATCGCACGCCTCGACGAAGTGGAGTGATTGCCGTTGCAACCTATATGGTTGTGGTGGTGCTCTCTCTCTGGTTGACACGTTGCGATATGACTACCGAGGAGGAGTTGATGAACTCTTCGGGGAGTCTACTCATTGCCTTTGGTGACTCGCGCGATGGCTTTGGTGAGCTCAAAAACAGCAAACGCACACCAGCCGCAGCTGCCACCAAGACCCCAACCGTGAAGGAGAAGCCAATCCTCACCGACGAGACGAGTGAGGTGGAGCATGTACAGCCCGACACCAAGATAACACAAGCTGCCGAGACCCAACAAGAGGGCAAGGTGGAGGCTGAGCCCGAAGTTGCACCGCGACAGGTAAATCAACGTGCATTGTTCCCAGGAACAAGCAACTCGAATGATGGTGGACAGGGTACAACAACATCGTCGGGTGTTGTTGGAACAGAGCGCGGAACTCCCGATGCTGACTCGCAATTGGGCGAGGGGCTATCGGGTAACTTCTCGCTTGCAGGACGCTCTTTGGTGGGGTATTTACCCCTCCCCGGGTATAATTCCCAATCACAAGGGCGCGTTGTGGTTAATATTATAGTTGACGAAAAGGGTCGAGTGACATCGGCTAGTAATCGTCCAACAAGCTCTACTACTAACGATAGTCGATTGGTAAATGCTGCGATTGAGGCTGCCAAAAAGGCGAGATTCTCACCAAGCGACTCCTTCAACCAGAGCGGTACGATAACCTATATCTTCAAGATGAATTAATGGCGATGAGAGCTTTTTTTAGGATATCTCTACTCCTTGCAATGTTGATCTTTGTGGAGGGTGTGGAGGCTAAGTCGAAGGGTGGAGCACTGCTCACGGCGGATCGTGTGACCCACGATTTTGGGGTTATCAATAGCCGTGGTGGGGATGTTCACTGCACCTTTACCGTGACAAACGATGGTGACGAACCGCTTGTTATCGAGCGTGTCGTCACCTCTTGTAGCTGCACAAAAGCCAACATCTCACGCAAGCCTCTAGCCGCTGGTGAGAGTCGCGAGATGAGGGTCACATATGAGGTTAAGAAGATGCCGATTGGACTCTTTTCGAAGTCGATACTGATCTTCTCCACTTCGCGAGACGAGGATATGATGCGTTTCACGATCACGGGGCGTTCGAGCTACAAACATCGAAAAGATTAAAAACAAAATATTTGGTGTCCGATAAAAGTTTATAATTTGTATTGGCACCTCGTTTCGACTCTGAAAGAGTCGTCATCCTGAACTTGATTCAGGATCCCTAACTATCGTAGTTTCAGATCATTTGCAGAGATCCTGAAACAAGTTCAGGATGACGAAATTTTCAATTTCGTATCTCAAATGGGACTGCTAGTATTTTTTATAGTATACGAATAAATCAAGGATGACGAATCCGTTGGATTCGATAACAAAGTACCAACTATTTCTAAACAAAAGAGATGATGAAACGAACAATACTACTATCAAAGGGTGCAATACTAACAATGACACAGACCGAACCTACGCCTCCCAAAGAGGGGTATGTCGGGGTTGTCGATGGAAGAGTATCGATGGTTAGCTACACCGCCACAGAGGGTAAGGCGTTCCTAAAGGAGCACCCCAATGCCGAAGTTATTGATTGTGAGGGGTGTGTGATAATGCCTGGGCTCATAAATACCCACTGCCATATCGCGATGACACTTATGCGCAACATGGCGGATGACATGGAGCTGATGGAGTGGCTAACAAAACATATCTGGCCATTTGAGGCGAAGCTCACCGACGAGGATATCGCCGCAGGGACACGACTTGGAGTGGCAGAGATGTTGATGGGGGGTACAACAACCTTTGTGGATATGTATTGGTCGGAGTATAAAATAGCCGAGGTAGTGAAGCAGATGGGTATTCGCGCAGTGCTCACAGAGAGTGTTTTGGATGGACGCGAAGAGCTATTTGTGCGTGATATGGATCGTCTACGCGAGGCGGCAGATGGCGAGCATAGGATCATTGTAGGTGTTGGACCTCACGCTCCATATACCTGTAGCCCAGCGACTTTGCAGTTGACGGTGGAGTATGCTAAAAAGTATAATCTTCCGATCACAACACATCTGAGCGAGACTGTTGGTGAACGCGTAACCATCGAGGAGAGGTATGGCTGCTCCCCTTTAGAGTATATTAATAAGTATGGTCTATTGAACAGTCGAACAATCCTTGCCCACTCGATACATCTCACCGATGATGAGATCGCAAAGATCGCTGAGGTGGGTGCATCCGTTGCGCATAATGCTCAATCGAACATGAAGCTCGCAAGTGGTGTCGCACCAATTGCAAAGATGGTGGAGTGTGGAGTCAATGCAACGATCGCAACAGATGGTGCTAGCTCCAACAACGACCTTGATATGTGGGAGGAGATGCGCACAACGCAGTTTTTGCAGCGTGTAACCTCACTCAACGCATTGGCTCTACCAGCCTACGAGACTCTTCGCATGGCGACTGTAAATGGAGCTCGCGCGATTGGTTTAGAGGGTGAATTGGGGGTTATTGCCGAGGGGGCTTTAGCGGATATAATTGTTGTGGATTGCTCTGCTCCACATATGCGTCCACGCCACAATTTGATCTCCGCTTTGGTCTATTGCGCTAAGGCTCACGATGTTAGAGATGTCATTGTGGATGGAGTGCTACGTCTTCGAGATCGAGAGTTGCTTGGAGTCGACATCAATGCGATATGTGATGACTGCGAAAGCCGCAGCCAACGAATCATGAAAAATTAGCTCAGCGGAGAGCACTCCGCCCGCCGGAGGCAGTTCACGCGTAAACCTCGCTCTCTCTGAAAAAAAGGAGATTTTTGAAAGAAAAATCTCCACAGAGAGCGAAATAGATTAACTATCCAACTTCTTACGCTGGTAACATCTTCGTGCCCGAGATTTCGCCTTTGGCAAAATTCGGGAGATCCTGAATCAAGTTCAGGATGACGAAATTTTCAATTTCGTACCTCAAGTGGGACTGTCGCTTGTAAACAACAGGCTTAAAGTCTTTATTTATAGCGAATTACACTACTCCTTGAACAGGTCAATCTCGCCTCGCTCCGCTTTGCCATAGATTGATGAGAGTTCCGCTATAACTGGCGAGATGTAGGCTAATGTATCCTCTACAGCACCACGCCCTTGCTCGCCCTTCAAGCGGTAGAGCATAGCACCATATAGTGCTCTGAAGCATAGCTCTATATCTGATATACCCTCACCGCTCTCTCCCGAAGAGCTCCTTAGGTCGGCTAATGGCTCTTCCAACGAGACCCAGAGAGCGCGATATCTTGCCCCTACAGGCAACTTCAACAGCCTGAGATGCAGGTCATTAAGGTCTGAGATTAGATGCAGAGTGTGTTGAGAGTGCCCCTGTTTTCTACTACCCTCGCGATCCAACATCTCGCAAAACTCAATATACCATGTGTGCAGAGCCTTCGCCTCGTCGGGTGAGAGGTTAGCGCGTGGCGCGACAAACTGCGAGAAGATCGCCTCGGGGCTAAACTGCAACCCTCGAAACAGATCCTCCAACTGCCACAAATATAATATGTACTCCGCGATATTTTGGTGGCGGAGGGATCTTGCTATATCCATGATTTACGATTTTATTATTATTGTCAGATAGAACTTTCTAGCAGTCCCACTTGAGATACGAAATTGAAAATTTCGTCATCCTGAACTTGTTTCAGGATCTCTGCATTATCAATAAGTGTATTATCTCTATAGAATTGTCGTTTGCAGAGATCCTGAAACAAGTTCAGGATGACGAATCCGTTGGATTCGATGACACGATGTCAATAAATATACTACTATTATAACCTCTTAACAAGTTAGATTAGAAAATATTTTACGATTTTTTTAGGGTCTCGATAAACTCTGGGTGTAGTCGCCAAAGTGTCTCGGTCTGCAACCATAACTCGCGTGCTTGAGCCTTGAGGCTTGGGCGTTCACTCTCGATATCGCTCAAATAAGCGGCATCGGCATCGTGGTCGTCACCGATAAATTCGCTGTAGAATGCCGAAAAACGACTCTTAAAGGCATGCAACTCACCAACTGGAAGAGCCCCATCACGCAAGAACGACGACCACAAAAGCAATAGTGTGCGCGAAGCATATTTATCCGATATATCGTTGATAACCTCATCGAAGAGTTCGTACTCCTCCATCGCTAAGTAGTCGTATGCCAATAGGTTAGAACACTCCAAATGATCCTCAGGATCGAGATCCAACGCCATTTCGAGCAGCGCACTCGACATCTCGAAATCATTGATTAGGAAGTGATCTATCGCCGATAGGTGGAGGATCTCGATTGCAGAGCGTGAATTTTCGTCGCCCCACTCCAACCAAACCTCATCTTCATCGCCCAAAATCTCTTGAAGCGTCTGAACCGCCTCAAAGCGCAGATTACACGCCTCTTCAATACTACCTTTGGATTGGAGGTATTGTGATTTGTTGAGTATCTGAGCGAAGTTGCTCAAACCATCATCGCCTATGCGAATCTCGAATGTCTGCTCCGTAGTCGGGCTTAGGTATCCTTTTTTCATTAATTAAATTTAGTGTTATCCAATAAACCTGCAATTCATTTATGCTTGAGACACGAAATTGAAAATTTCGTCATGTCAAATTAGGGATCCTGAAACAAGTTCAGGATGACGGCTCTGTTAGAGCCGATAAGTGGTGCAAAAAGTCTCTAGAGTGTAATTTATCTATCTCGTTGAGTTATATACGCACACAAATTGATGAGTGCGGTGCGGTACTTCGAGTCGGGGAACTCTCCGAGGATCGAGATCGCACGGTCGATATATGCCTGCATAACATCGCGTGCCAGCTCGACTCCGCTATTATCATCTACAAACTTCGCCAACTTCTCGATCGACTCGTCGCTAGTTGTGGCACTCTCCACCAACCTCAAAACCTCCGCCTTTTGAGCATCCGAGCAGCGTTCCAAGAGAATCAACAACGGAAGGGTGATCTTACCCTCCATCAGATCTTGATAGGTCGCCTTGCCGCTATTTGCCGTTGGGGTGTAGTCCAAAATATCATCTTGAATCTGGAACGCCATTCCAACAGCGCGCCCAAACTCTCGCATTAAATTGATATGCTCCGCACTCGCGCCAGCAGCCTTTGCCCCCGATGATGCACTTATCGAGATCAGAGAGGCGGTCTTTTTCGCTATTATATCGAGATACCCTTCGCGAGTCATGGTGTGTTTTCGAGCGAAGTCATCTTGGATCACCTCACCTTCGCAAAGGGTGGCGATCGCACCAACGGTATGGGTCACAAGATCATATTGACCACTCTGCAAACCTATCGAGATATTTCGAGCCAAGATATAATCCCCAGTCAACACCGCACGCTTCGACTGCCACTTAGCATTGAGCGATGGTTTGTTGCGACGCGTAAGTGCCTCATCGATCACATCGTCGTGGATGAGTGACGAGAGATGGATCATCTCGACCATCATCGCTGCGATATGTGCGCGACGAGTGACAACCCCGCTCGGAGAGGTCAATCCAGCAGCGAGCATAACCATGATCGGACGCACCCCCTTGCCACGCGAAGAGAGGGCATCGATCAGCATCTCACCAAGTATAGGATTGTCCGTGCGGAACTGATCTGCAATGAATTTATCGAACTCCGCAAGCGATTCTAGGATCGGTTGCTGTATCAGAGATAGTGTCACCATAGATTTTCTCATTAATAATGAGGCAAAAGTACTCTTTTTTTATTATTTGACCCACTCTCTCAAAGATTTTTTCTATCTTTGTGGGATCATTTTTATCTGTAGACGCTTTTATGAGAAAAAAACTATACCTGCAAAGGCTCATACCCTTCGCTTTAGCCGTGGTGCTCTATGCACTATTCGTCGCTATATACTTCGCCCCTCAGCTGGGTGGAGAGGTATTGTCGCAGGGTGATGTCACACAGTATAGAGGCATGACGCAAGAGATTCTCGAAACTCGCGAGAGGACGGGCGAAGATCCTCAATGGAGCAGCTCGATGTTCTCGGGAATGCCTGCATATCTCATCAATGTCGAGTACCCGTCGCAGATCATCAAACGTTGGGTCGGATCGGTCACCAAGATCATAGATACCCCTGCCGCCTTTATATTCTTCGCAATGCTCTCGATGTGGTTGATGTTGGTGATGATGGGCGTTGGCGGATATGTCGCTATTGTGGGAGGTGCTATGTATGGGCTCTCGACCTACTTCTTCCTTATTATCGGAGCTGGACACATCACCAAGATGTGGGCATTAGTCTATGCACCGCTCATGATCGGAGCGATCTATATGACCCTTAGGCGCAATATGTGGTGGGGCGCAGCACTCACAGCCCTCTTTACATCGTTGGAGATCGGAGCTAACCACCCTCAAATATCATACTATTTCTTGATGGCAGCTGGCTTTTTCTGGGTCTCGGAGCTCTATTTTGCATATCAGGATAATATAATCCGCAACTATATAAAACGTACCCTTTTGCTGCTCACCGCAGGAGCATTGGGCGTGCTATCGAACTTCGCTCCACTATGGTATACAGCGGAGCATACTCCCGACACAATGCGCGGAGGCTCGGAGTTGGTGGTAGATGGATCGGAGTCGAAGGGGCTCGATATGGAGTATGCCACAGCGTGGAGCTATGGTATTGCGGAGAGTCTCAATCTGTTGATACCAGACTTTACGGGGCGCGATTCATCATACTCATTTGATAAAAATGGCGAGGTGGCAAAATCTCTTCGACCATACAATCTGGCAGAGGTTGCACAGCAGCTACCAGCATATTGGGGTGCGCAGCCATTCACCGCTGGCCCAACATATATAGGAGCTATTGTGTTGTTCTTGGCAGCTCTCGGATTTGGACTCTCGAAGGGTCGCGAGAGGTGGTGGGTGCTGGCTATCTCTATTGTGATGTTGATGCTCTCGTGGGGTAGTAACCTTATGTGGTTCACGGAGTTAATGTTTAATATATTACCTGGATACAACAAATTCCGAACAGTCTCTATGACTCAGGTGGTTTTGGAGTGGACAGCCCCTCTGATGGCGGCATACGCGCTCTGGATCTTGTATCGGGGAGAGACCGAAATCCGAAATATAAATCGCAAAATCGCAATCTCGGCAGCTCTTACTGGAGGTGTCGCGGTGGTTATTGCATTGGGTGGAGAGGCACTATTCGATTATGGGCGTACAGAAGCTCTACAGATGCTGCTCTCGGCTCAATTCCCTGCTGATCTGGCAGATACGGTCGCCTCGGCAATGGTGGCGGAGCGAGCGGCGATGGCGGCGATGGATGGATGGCGCACAGCGGCATTTGTAGCTCTGGCGGCATTGACTGTTTTGGGATTTGTGCGCAAGAAAATTCCGCGGAGCATAATGGTCTGTGTGATTGGAGTCTTGGTTGCGATAGATCTGGGGGGCGTTGCAAATCGCTTCCTCTCGTATGATGATTTTGGAGCAGCTTCGCGGTCGAAGATCGTCGCTACGGAGGTCGACAAAGAGATATTAAAGGATAGTGGCGAGGTTGGATATAGGGTGCTGAACCTTACGGTGAGCCCATTCAATGATGCTACAACTAGCTACTTCCACCGCTCGGTGGGTGGCTATCATGGTGCTAAACTTGCTAGGTATCAAGATCTTATAAATTATCATCTGTCGAATAAAGATCCTGCAATCCTCGATATGTTGAATACCCGATACTTGATCGTCCCCTCCTCCGATGGTCGTTCGCGTGAACTTATCAAGCGCGGTACGGAGCTCGGTGCAGCGTGGTTTGTGGAGGGTGTTGAACGGGCAAATTCGCCAAACTACGAGATCGAGATGTTGGGACAGGCGGATCTGAGTCGATATGCCATTGTGGGTAAAGACTTCGAGACCTCGAAAACCAAATATGGAGCTGAGGGAGAGATCGAACTTGTCGATTATAAGCCTCACCATCTGACATACAAGTATAATTCTGAGACAGAGGCACTTGCCATATTCTCGGAGATCTACTATGCCAAGGGGTGGAGTGCCTATATAGATGGTGTGGAGTCGCCATACATACGGGCGAACTATCTGCTTCGAGCGATGGAGCTCCCTGCGGGAGAGCACACCGTAGAGTGGCGATTTAGAGCACCTCGATGGAGTTTGGTGGAGGGTATAACCCTTGCAGCCTCAATTGTGATATTACTATCAATAATTATATTAGCGGCACTCAAACTATATGGCAACAGGGAAGAGACTCAATCGTAAGGTACGTAACTCATACCTCATATCAACGCTCAGTATCTCATTGGTACTCTATCTGTTAGGGTCGGTGGGCTACCTGATGTTTACGGCATTAGATGTGGCTCAGACGCTTCGTGAAAGCATCACTGCAACCATTGAGCTAAGCTCGAAGTGTTCGCTCGAACAGCGCGAGATAATTCGTCGCGAAGTGGCATCGTACCCTTTGGCTGGAGAGGTGAAGTTCTCTTCTAAGGGGGAGAAGATCGAGAATAAGGAGTTTCGCGAGATGTTTGGGCTGGAGTTTGAGCAGATATTGGAGGAGAATCCGTTGATGGATACCTTCGAGGTGTCGTTGTCTGCTGATTATCAGGATGTTGAGCAGCTAGATGAGTTTGCAGATAAGATTGGACGCATGAATGGTGTGAGCCGCGTGAGCTACCCTGCGCTCTTGGTGGAGCAGGTGCACTCAACGATTGGGAAGTTCCAGTTGGTGATCTTGTTCTTTGGTGTCGCACTGTTGTTTATATCTATGGTGCTGCTCAATAATACTATTCGTTTGGCGATCTTCTCGCGACGAGGGTTGATTAGCACTATGAAGTTGGTTGGGGCTACTAAGTGGTTTATAACCAGACCATTCATACGAAGTGGTTTTTGGAGTGGTTTTTGGGCTGGAGTTTTGGCATCGCTGCTGCTTGGCGGTTCGATATATGCGCTTGGCGAGACTCTGCAAGGGGTTGTCTCGCTGGATGAGATCTATCGCGCTCTATACATTATGGGCGGCATGATCGGTGGCGGAGTTGTGATCTCAACAATATTTACATGGATCTCGGTGAGCAGCTTTGTGAATTTGAAGAGTAATAAGATTCACTTATATTAATTAATAGGCAGAGCGAATTTAAGTAGTGGAAAATAATTATTGGTGTGTTTTTAAGAGTGCTATTGGAGATGAGATTTTTTGCTATTGAATTGAAAATATAGTGGTTCTACATTGAGATTTAATAGTGAAAAATATCACTCCAAGAGTGCTTTTAAAAATATGGCAATAATTGTTTTTCACTACTTATTAGGCTTATTAGATTTGTAGATTTTGTAAAGTCTGTTGGCACCACGTATCGAATCCAACGGATTCGTCATCCTGAACTTGATTCAGGATCTCCCGAATTTAGTGAAACTAAATCTCGGGCACGAAGAGAATATATTGAAAAAAGGAGAGTGTTATAAACATTTGATAGTGTTCCCGAGATTCCGCCTTTGGCGAAATTCGGGAGATCCTGAATCAAGTTCAGGATGACGGCTCTAAGAGAGCCGATGAAGAGCGGAAAAGATAAATGAAGAACCGAAATAGATAAACAGAGTTTAATTTTATACCCGATTAGGTGCAATTTAACAACTAATTAAGCCAACTCTAATTATCAGATACATAAGTTAAGAGAGGCGAATAAAAAGAGAAAGAGATAAATAGTTAAGGTATGAATAAAGAGAGTAAAAAGCCAGAGGTGAGCGATGGCGAGTTGCCATTGGGTGACAAAAACTATAAGCTACTATTGATCGGTTTGGGGATTATATTGTTGGGATTTATCTTGATGGCAGGTGGCGATCCAGCTACAGCAGAGGGCTTTAACGACAATATATTCTCGTGGAGACGTATCACACTCGCCCCGTTGGTGCTGGTGGCTGGATTCGTATTTGAGATATACGCTATCATGAAAAAATAGATATTATGACTACTATTCAAGCTATTATTTTGGGTGCAGTGCAGGGAATCACCGAGTTCCTTCCTGTATCGAGCAGTGGACACCTTCAATTAGCTAAAGAGCTGTTGGGTGTGCACTTAACAGAGAATTTAACCTTTGACGTGGCTCTGCACGCGGGTACTGTATGCAGTACTTTTCTGATCCTTTGGGATGAGATAGCGTGGATACTAAAGGGGTTATTCTCGAAAACGATGAATGAGGCACATTCGTACGTTCTAAAGATTATAGTCTCGATGATCCCTGTGGCTATCGTAGGTTTTACGTGCAAGGATTACATCGAGGAGATGCTCAACGATGGGGATAGCATATTGGTGGTTGGATGTATGCTACTGATAACTGCTATATTGTTGGGATTCACCTACTTCAAACGCGAGGATAGTGCCACAAAAGCGGGTCGCACGATTGGTTATAAGGATGCCTTTATAATTGGTTTGGCGCAAGCGGCAGCGGTTATGCCAGGTCTTTCGCGTTCGGGATCGACCATCGCTACAGGTATATTGTTGGGCAATGATCGCAGTGCGGTGGCTAAATTCTCATTCCTGATGGTGTTAGTTCCGATCCTTGGAAATACACTTTTGGATCTTATCAAGGGTGGCGGAACGATCGCTATCGAGGGTGTTAGCAGTGGGGCGTTATTGGCTGGCTTTATCTCCTCTTTTGTGGTTGGAGCTGTTGCTTGTCGCGCGATGATCGAGATTGTGAAGCGTGGTAAATTGATCTACTTCGCGGTATATTGTGCAGTGGTTGGTGCGATCTCGATCGCAGTCTACTTTATAAGATAATTATTTCGTACCAGATAAAAAACTCCTCTAGCAGTCCCACTTGAGATACGTTCCGCAAGGAACGTCATCCTGAACTTGTTTCAGGATCTCAGCAAAGGATAATATGACCTAATGCAATATGCTATAAAACAAAATGGTTTAATTAATAATGCAGAGATCCTGAAACAAGTTCAGGATGACGAAATTTTCAATTTCGTATCTCAAGTGGGACTGCTAGGAGAGTTAGTTTATCGGACACAAATAATAAGATAATTTAAATTAATGGATATAAGCAACAAGGAGTTAGAGGGGATAGATTTTCGCGAGGGGTATATAGCGTTGATCGACAAACCGTTGGAGTGGACATCGACAGATGTTGTGCGCAAGGTAAAGTATGCTCTCTCGCGCAAGGGTTATCGTAAACTGAAGGTTGGGCATGCTGGAACATTAGACCCTCTTGCAAGTGGGGTGTTATTGGTATGTTTGGGCAAGGCGACAAAGATGGTCGATGCCTTGCAGAGCGAGCGTAAGGTGTATGTTGCTGAGGTGACTCTAGGGGCAACGACACCGAGCTACGATATGGAGCATGAAGTCGACGCAACATACCCTACAGAGCATATAACACGCGAAAAGGTGGATGAGGTGTTGAAGAGTTTGGAGGGTGAGAGGTTGCAATCGCCTCCGATATACTCAGCAAAGAGGGTCGAAGGCAAGGGTATGAGAGCCTATGAGATGGCGCGTGCTGGGGAGGTTGTCGAGCTGAGGCAATCTCTGATTACGATATACTCAATTAGCGTCGAGGAGTTCGAGCTGCCGAAGCTCAAGATCAGGGTAGAGTGTAGCAAGGGTACTTATATTAGATCGTTGGCTCATGAGATCGGGCAGGGGCTCGAGAGCGGTGGTTATTTATCATATTTGAGACGAACACAAAGTGGTGGTTTTAGGGTAGATGATGGGTGGCAGTTGGAAGATTTTTTAAAAAATATCGAAAAACTTGAAACAAAATCCTAATTTTTACGTATAACTTTTATTGGTTCTCTATTTAACTACACCAATATTTACTACACAACGCAACTTTATTTTATAGTATGAAATTATCACAATATGGATATGAGTTGTCGGCAGATATGTTGGCAAAACACCCCGCAGAGGAGCGAGATGAGTCACGTTTGATGATTCTTCATCGCGAGAGCGGACTCATTGAGCACAAACTGTTTAAGGATGTGATCGATATCTTCGAGCCTGAGGATCTGCTAGTTACCAACGACACAAAGGTGTTCCCTGCGCGTCTGTATGGAAACAAAGAGAAGACTGGGGCAGAGATCGAGATCTTCCTTCTACGTGAGCTCAACGAGGAGCTTCGCTTGTGGGATGTGTTGGTCGACCCTGCACGTAAGATACGTATCGGAAATAAACTATATTTCGGCGACAATGAGTTGATGGTTGCCGAGGTGATCGACAATACAACATCGCGTGGTCGCACACTTCGATTCTTGTATGATGGTCCTCACGAGGAGTTTAAGGATGCTCTCTATCAGTTGGGCGAGACTCCACTTCCACGCTGGGTTCGCGAAAAGGTTGAGCCTGAGGATGCTGAGCGTTATCAGACAATATATGCCAAAAACGAGGGTGCGGTGGCTGCTCCAACAGCGGGGCTTCATTTTTCGCGCCATCTGCTTAAACGCCTAGAGATCAAGGGTGTTGAGAGTGCTCCACTAACTTTGCATGTTGGTTTGGGTAGCTTCCGCACGGTTGATGTCGAGGATCTTTCGAAACATAAAGTTGACTCGGAGCAGTTCCAACTGCCTCGAAGCACTGCCGATAAGATCAACAAGACGAAGAGCGAGGGAGGTCGTATCATCGCAATTGGTACGACTGTAATGCGAGCTTTGGAGTCATCGGTCTCAACTGGAGGCATGGTGAAGGAGATGGATGGATGGACAAATAAGTTTATATTCCACCCATATGAGTTCTCGGTGGCGGATGCTATGGTGACAAATTTCCACCTGCCATACTCAACTCAGTTGATGATGGTGGCGGCATTTGTGGGTTACGACACCATTATGAATGCCTACGATGTGGCGAAAAAGGAGGGATATCGCTTTGGAACATATGGCGATGCGATGTTGATTCTCTAAAATGCTTTTATTTAGAGATGATGATCTACGATACCAAAGATAATAAGATTTTTTACATAAATTACAACTTAACCAATGGCTCAAAATAGGAAGATATTATATGTGTGTCAACAAGTCGACCCATACATCGCGAATACACCGCGCTCTTTAGCGGCTAGAGGATTGTTGCAGGGTATGAATGAATATGGGTACGAGATCCGTACCTTTATGCCGCGTTATGGAACTATCAACGAGCGTCGCAATCAGCTACATGAGGTGATTCGACTCTCGGGTATGAATATCATAATAGATGACACTGACCACCAGCTAATTATCAAGGTGGCTTCGATCCCATCGGCTAGGGTACAGATCTATTTCATAGATAATGACGATTACTTCTCACGCAAGGCGATATTGGAGGATGAAGAGGGCAAGGAGTTCGAGGATAATGACGAACGCGCTATCTTCTTCGCTCGCGGAGTGTTGGAGACGGTGAAGAAACTCCGTTGGGAGCCCTCGATTGTCCACACTCATGGGTGGTTCTCGGCTCTGGTTGCGGCATATCTGCGCCACTCGTTTGCCGATGATCCGATCTTTGCAGGGGTTAAGGTTGTCGTTTCGCTCGACTCCGATGGATTTAAAGAGCCTCTAGCTCCCGAATTTAGAGCTAAATTGGAGGGTGAGGAGATAAATAGTGATAGCTTGGAGTTTATAACTGAGCCAACATACGAAAATTATTGTCGATTCGTTATCTCTTATGCCGATGGTGTTGTGATCTCAAGCGAGGATTGCGACGAAAAGGTGATCGAGATTGCAAAGATGAGCGGAAAGCCTCTTTTGGCATATCAAGACCCTACAGAGGTTGATTATTACGACAATTATGCAAAATTCTATGAGACACTTTAGAAGATTAATTATGGCTATCACTCTGGTGATGGCCGTTGTTACAGTTGGATGCACCGACCTAGATTCAAACCTCGGAAGCGACTTTATCCCCGACGATCAAGGTATGGGGATCGGAGAGCTCGATCTAAAGGGTGTGAGTCGTACTGGCGAGAGCATACTTTCAACTCGACTATTCAATACGGAGCGAATTAACGCCGCAAACCAGACATATGGAACAATGGGACTAGAGCATGACAAAGAGTTTGGTATGCGCCGCAGTGGATTCTTTACTCAATATACTCAGGCTTCGGAGCTTGATGATGATATTGAGTTCGGATTCGAACCATTCTTGGACTCTATGATTATCTACTTCTCGGTGAGCTCCTATACGGGAGATACCACATATGTCTGTACGTATGAGGTCTACGAGGTGGTGGATGATTCGTTCCTTATCAATAGTGCCGATACGGTATTTGGTATCGACTTCGATCCATTTGCTGCTGGGGCTTTGAGTGCAGAGCCTCTCTTTGAGTTTGTATTCCCAGACCAAGTCAATGAAAAGTATGTCAATGATGGATATGCGATGAGTATAAATATCACCGATACGGGGTATGACTTGGGAAATAGGCTGATGATGTTGGATGGTACGTTGGATTACGATATCTACTACAACTACGACTATGAGGAGTTCTTGGAGCACTTCAAAGGTCTCTATATCGTTCCAAAGGAGACAACAATAGCTTATGGAGAGGGTGCGACATACTCGATAGCGTTGAGCTCTTCGGGATTTGGATTCTATGGTCGTGGGCTCTATGAGGAGGATACAACGATCGTTGCCGATACAATTGGTATGACATATAGCTTCCGAAGTAGCTACACTGATGATGTTGGTGGAGTCTCGATCCAGACCGTCACTCGTGACTATGACCTCTCGAATATAGACTTCTCATTGGTGAAAAATGATGAAAATCCAACTGTTTCGGCTACAAACAGATTGTTTGTCGAGGGAATGGGTGGTGTTGTAAGTGAGATCTCATTTGAGCGTCCACTCTTCGAGGAGCTGGAGCAGGCTTTAGAGGATGGTGGCGACGAGTATACAAACCTATTCTTTAACTCGGCATATATGAGAATCTACACCGAGATGGCGGATGGTAGCGAGACACTCCCTTCGGGACAGGTATTTACCCAAGATGAGATAGATCAAATCAATCTCTATCCTACTCGACTTGGACTCTATCGCGTCTACTCAACATTCGATGATGATGATGGAGATATTGAGTTGGAAGCGGCTGAAGATTACTACTATTATAGCGAGTTATATTATGGTACTTCGCTCTATTTCAGTGGCTATTTGAACCGCACTCAAGGGTGTTACCAGATGTATATTCCTCTTCAGATGCAGGAGATATGGAACGAATACCTCGATGCCAAAGAGGAGGCTGGCGGAGATATCTCGGCAATTGATTGGGAGGGAGCAGATTGGAACAAGCTCTATATAGCCCCATCCTATGATAATATGTTCCTACCTCAATATGTAACACTACAAGGTGGTGCTGGAGCGGATAACGCAGAGAACAGCGAAACCATGACCCCAATAAGACTTGGACTAACTTATACGCTACTCAAACAGTAGATCGGAAGTTAGATGAAAAAATTAAAATAGATTCTAAATATGCAAGAGAATTTAGTTATTGTCGAGTCCCCTGCCAAAGCAAAGACTATCGAGAAGTTTCTAGGTAAAGACTTCGTGGTAAAGTCGAGTTTCGGACATATTCGCGATCTAGCGAAGAAGGGGCTAGGCATAGATGTCGAGAAGGGCTACGAATTGTCCTATGAGATCCCCGCCGACAAACGCAAAGTGGTCGACGACCTCAGAAACATGGCAGCCAAAGCGAAGCATGTATGGTTGGCATCCGATGAGGATCGCGAGGGAGAGGCTATCGCTTGGCACTTGACACAGGTGCTCGATCTAGATGTCGAGAGCACCAAACGTATCGTATTCCACGAGATCACAAAACGTGCGATTCTAGAGGCGATCGAGAACCCTCGCAGAGTGAATATTGACCTAGTAAATGCCCAACAAGCGCGTCGTGTACTCGATCGCTTGGTGGGCTTCGAACTCTCACCAGTTTTGTGGCGTAAGGTTCGCCCACAGCTCTCGGCAGGACGCGTACAGAGCGTTGCGGTGAGGTTGTTGGTGGCTCGCGAGAGGGAGATTATTAGCTTTGGATCGACTCCATACTTCCGCGTTGTTGGACAGTTTATCAAGAGCGGCGAGAAGAAGGGTAGCTTCAAGGCGGAGCTTACGAATCGCTTCGAGACTCTGGAGCAGGCTCAAGAGTTCCTAAATGAGAGCATCAATGCCGACTTCTCTGTGACAAAGGTCGAGGAGAAGCCTGTTACACGCCACCCAGCAGCTCCATTTACAACATCGACACTCCAGCAGGAGGCGGGTCGAAAGTTGGGAATGTCGGTTTCGCAGACTATGTCGGTGGCACAGAAGCTCTATGAGCAGGGACTCATCACCTATATGCGTACCGACTCGGTGAATCTGTCGAACCAAGCACTTGAGATGTGTAAGGAGCAGATCACAAAGAACTATGGTGAGAACTACTCAGCGACACACAACTACAAGACCAAGACCAAGGGTGCTCAAGAGGCGCATGAGGCGATACGTCCATCATACATCGAGAATCAGACGATTGAGGGTACAACAGCTGAGAAGCGACTATACGATCTGATCTGGAAACGCACCGTTGCATCGCAGATGGTACCAGCGGAGTTAGATCGTACAATAATCACGATCGACAGAAGTGGCAAGAAGGGTACATTCACCGCTACGGGAGAGGTTCTACGCTTCGATGGATTTATGAAGCTATATACCGAGTCGACCGACGACGATACAACATCGGAGAGCTCCGAGGAGGGTATGCTTCCGAAGTTGACAGCTGGTGAGATGGTAGACCCACTATCTATCACAGCTACAGAGCGTTACACTCAGCCACCAGCACGCTACAACGAGGCATCGCTTGTGAAGCGTCTCGAAGAGTTGGGAATTGGTCGTCCGTCAACCTATGCACCGACAATCACAACGATCATCAATCGTGGATATGTGGTGAAACAGAATAGTGATGGCTCGAAGCGAAACTATACGCAACTTACGCTCGAAAAGGGCAAAGTGACATCGAAGCAGCTTACGGAGAATTATGGTAAGGAGAAGAATCGCCTAGCTCCAACCGATATCGCGATGTTGGTGAATGACTACTTGGAGTCACAATTTAGCTCGATTTTGGACTATAACTTCACGGCAAATGTCGAGAAGGAGTTCGATAGAGTCGCTGAGGGTGAGATCTCATGGAACAAGATGATCGATGACTTCTACAAGCCATTCCACTCACTTGTTGAGACCGCTGTAGAGACTCAAGTGTCGCGTTCGGCACACGAGAAGATCTTGGGTGTTGACCCAACGACGGGTCGCGATGTAAAGGCGAGAATTGGACGTTATGGCCCGATGGTCGAGATTGTCGCTCCAGAGGGTGAGAAGCCAAAATATGCAGCTCTTCGAAAGGGACAGCTTATTGAGTCTATTACATTGGAGCAGGCGTTGGAGCTGTTTGCGCTGCCTCGTCACTTAGGAGAGTTCGAGGAGTTGGAGATGGTTGTTGGAATTGGTCGCTTTGGGGCTTATATTCGCCATGGCAAGGGCTTTACGTCGTTGGCTAAGACCGATGATCCATATACGATTGATTATGAGCGTGCTGTGGAGTTGGTAGTATCGACTCGCGAGGCTAAAGCTGCTGCGAATGTCCCTCTTAAAGTCTTTGAGGAGGATGCAGAGTTGTTGATAAAGAATGGTCGTTATGGCCCGTATATCGCCTATAAATCGAAGAACTACCGCATTCCAAAGGGCAAAAAACCAGAGGAGTTGAGCTTCGAGGAGGCGATGAATATAATCTCTACATCAAAGAAGTAGAGATTGACTTTATTGTTATTCTCTATTTTTCGGCAGTTTTGTGTGAGATTGGTACTCTGTTCTCGACTCCAACGGATTCGTCATCCTGAACTTGATTCAGGATCTCCCGAATTTAGTGAAACTAAATCTCGGGCACGAAGAGAATACGTTGAGAATTAAAACATTGCAAAAGTTTGACAGTGTTCCCGAGATTCCGCCTTTGGCGAAATTCGGGAGATCCTGAATCAAGTTCAGGATGACGAAATTTTCAATTTCGTATCTCAAGTGGGACTGCTAGAAAAGTTTTATCGGACACTAATAATTTATTATGTTGAGCAATATCGGAGGAAGAACGTCACCGCAACTAATGGTTGTAGTGGCGTTTTTTCTCATGGTGGGGTTGTATGTTGGGTGGCTCTTTGAGATAGATATTTGGGCACTGTATGTCGCCATTCCAGCGGTGTTGACGCTCTATATTGTGACTCGTCGGAGTCTCTTTCTGCCAATTGCTCTAGTCGCTATTGGGCTGCTTACAACGACTTTGTGGCGTAGCTCGAACGAAAATATAGAGGTCGAAAATCACCAAACAATACCCTCAGAGATCAATAATTGGGCATGCGAAAGGCTCGAAGAGCTAACATTGAGCGACGATGCTCAGATGTTGGCGAAATCTATGTTGCTAGGGCGACGTGATTTAATGAGTCGGGAGCTTCGATCCAGCTACAATCAGAGCGGAGCGGCTCATATATTGGCAGTCTCGGGGCTTCATCTGATATTGATCTACTCGATCATTAGCTTTATGACCCGTATACTGCACCTTATCCCATATGGACATATTGCACGTAAAATTCTGATAATTGGAGTGTTGTGGGGATATGCAGCGGTTGTTGGGATGAACTCGAGTGTAGTTCGAGCCGCTATAATGGTTACGGTGTTGCAGGTTGCAGAGATCTTGAATAGGGGCTACAGCTCGATGGGTGCGTTATCTTGTGCGGTGGTTTTTATGGCGATCTTCAACCCCTCGATACTCTTCAATATCGGCTTTTGGCTCTCTGTTATTGCGGTCTTTGCGATCGTTATCTGGGCACTTCCCGCTATACGATTGATGAAGCGTTGGCTTTATACTCAAAAATGGAGCGAAGCTATGCAGTTCTTATTCGAGACCTCTATGTCGATGTTGATTGTTGGAGGAGTCTGCACCATTGCTCTTATGCCGCTTATATCCTATATCTTTGGTTACATCTCGATTTTGGGAGTACTCCTTAACCCTCTGATAATCAGCACAGCATACATCATTATTCTGCTGTCATTTTTGTGGGTGTTATTTGGAATTACATGGTTAGCACCTCTCTTTGCCACGGTGATTGAGAGCATGGCACAGCTTCAGAACTTCGCTGTTCGGAACTTCGCGATTTCGATTGATCTACGTCTCGGATTCTGGGAGATGATTGCGGTATACGCTCTATATATTGTTATAACGATATTTCTATACTCTAAGGCACTGGGTCATAACCACTTCCGCCCCAAGGGTGGCAGCGCGAGATACGTTTGAGAGCAAGCCACAACCCCTTGAAGAGTCCATATTTTTTGAGTGCTTGAAGTGCATATTGCGAACATGTCGGAGTGTAACGGCACGAAGATGGGGTGAATGGCGATATGCAGTAACGATAAAAGTAGATCAGCAACAAAAAGGGTGCAATCAAGATCTTTCGAACGATACCTCTCATTTTTGCTCTCTTTGGGAAGTGCGCTCACTCTCGATTAGAGTCAAGATCTTGGAGATAGATTTCGCAACTCTGCTATACTCTAAATCCTCTTTTGTGGAGTAGATCAACGCAATATTGACACCCATCTGAGACTCTCCCAAAAGCGATTTTTGAAGTCGATACCCCTCTTTGACGCGCCTACGAAGCGTATTTCGTCTATTTGCACGTTTGTGGAACTTCTTGGGAACGGTGAACAGAACACTACTCACACTCTGTGGGTCACCCTCACACCACACATAACGGATCGGAAAGACAAATCCCGAATGCCCCTTCGTGAAGAGCTTAGAGACCGCGCTGCGACCCCTTAAACGCTCCTCTCGCGGTAGGCTATATGGGTGCTCCTCGTTACTCATTACTCCTTGACAACGCGGGCACGTGGACGCTTTGCTAACTTTGATTGTTGTGTCTTTAGGAACTCCTCCTTTGTCTTGTCATCCTCCATCTCGACATCTGCAACCTGCTCTCCATCGTTGAGCTTTTTGGTCAAAATCTCAACCGCTTTAGCCATAGATGGTGCTTCGGGAGTTGGTGCCATAGCCTTCACTTGAAGCCCTGCCTCCAACGCTGCTGCCAATGTTGCGCGTCCGAATACCGATACGATAGGTAGTGTTTTGCCCTTGAAGCTCTCGACAAGTGCCTTTACATCCGATGGTGAGTATAGTGCCACGATATTGTAGCTATCAATGTCTATTCCAGCCATATCTGCCGATACTGTGCGAGCCAAGATCACCTCCGTAAAGTTTAGCCCCAACTGAGTCAAAGCCTCTGGCAACTCAGGTTTGTGAGGCTCACTTAGCGTAAGAAGTAGCTTCTCTGCGCGATTCTTCACGATCGCCTCGACAAGCCCCTTGAAGCTACCATCACCAAACGAAATTTTGCGTTTGCGATAGACGATATACTTCTGAAGATAGAGCGCAACAGCCTCGGTTTGACAGATATATTTCATCCCCTCTGGGATCGTTACGCGAGTATCCTCACAGATATGAAAAAAGCTATCTATGGTTGTTCGCGAGGTAAAAATTACAGCTGTATGCTGTAGCACATCAACACGTTGTGCGCGGTATTCCTTAAGCGAAACGCTCTCTACCTTGATTAGAGGGTGGTAGTCGATATCGACTGAAAATTTATTTGCAAAATCATAAAACGGAGATTTCTCCTTAACTGCTGGCTCGGGTTGCGAGACCAATACTTTTTGAATATTCAACGCCACAGAATAACTCTTATTTATTTTTTAACTACGAACGAAAAGAGCCCAGACCAGAGTCGCAGGGAAAATTTCGACGCCACAAAGGTACAAAATCCAAAGCAAAATTGAAATTTTTTTGGATTGAAAGAGTAAAAAAGAGCGAATTAAATAGATCACGGTAAAGATCAATACCATAATTAGTGCTAAATAGAAGCGCAAAGAGTCGTAAGAGCCAAACGAGCAGAGCAGAATGCAGGGCATAAGGTAGATCACCGAGTAGAGTAGCATCTTGCTTCGAAGTTCAAAGACCGCGATCAACATGGATTGTTTTCGGGAGATCTTGTCGGCGATATACAACATAGCAGCCGACCACGCGATCGAGAGAAAGAAGCCAACGACAACCACCAACATCCACAATCCAAGACCACTACGCTCGATATGTTGAGTGAAAGAGAATCCACCCAGAATATTTGAGAAGTAGTTGAAGCTAACGCCATCGACAACCTCCAAGAATTTGGTCAAGAAGAGCACATAGATACCTAGAATTAATACCCATAGCAGTATAAAATCACCCACTCGATGGCTTCCCGACCCTGTATGCACACCATGTTCGCTACTCTTTGTAAAGGCTGATCCCGTTCCAACAAATGACTTAAAACCACGTCGATTGATATGTCCATAGATCCACGCAAAGTAAAAGACCAAGCAGATAAGCACCAAAAACTGATAGAGTGGCATCTCCGTAAGCTCCACAACAGAGCCCTGCCCACTATCTGCGACACCCTGCACAGCACGCCTGCTCGCCTCCCCAAAGATATGGCGAGCGAGCGAATCACGCGAGAGTGAGTCGAGAGCAGTCGAGAGTAGATTCATCAGACAAAGATACGCTTTAATTTAATGCGAATTGTCGTTCCTACACCTATTTGTGACTCCACGACGCTAATTCGCCCATGGTGGTAATCCTCGATAATGCGTCGAGAGAGAGAGAGCCCCAAACCCCAACCGCGAGTCTTGGTGGTAAAACCTGGTTCGAAGATCTTGCGCCACGAACTTTTAGGGATTCCGCGCCCTGTATCCTTCACATCGACCTCTATATCGTTGTCATTCACCGAGATGTTGACCGACAGCTCTCCCGACCCCTGCATTGCATCCAGCGAATTTTTGAGCATATTCTCGATCACCCACTCAAAGAGCGTGATATTTATATTTGCCTGAACAGGTGCCATCGAGAGTCCATCGTAGTTCAACGATACGCTTCGAGGCATACGCCCCCTAAAGTAACGCACAACACCCCCTACAACCTCATTGAGGTTCGCTGGAGCGAGCGGTGTATCTGATCCGATCTTCGAGAAGCGATCTGTAACCTTCATCAATTGTGTCAAATCGCGTGTCATCTCCTCCACAATCGAAGGGTCGATATTCTCGTCGCGTAGATGTTCGATCCACCCCATAAGCGACGATATCGGTGTACCCAGTTGGTGAGCTGTCTCCTTCGCCAAACCTACCCATATACGATCCTGCTCACCCTGTTTTGTGGAGTGCAGAGTGACATAGGCAAACATAAAAAAGATAAATGTGATGATGAATTGTGTGAGTGGGACATAGTAGAGTCGACGCGACAGCTGCGACGAACCATAGAAGAGCATATATTTGTCGTCGCTCCACATCTGTTGAAAGACAATAGGTTGATTCTCCGCGACAAAGCTCTGCACCTGATTTCGCAGTCGATCGGGATGATCCAGTATATCATGATCTACAAGGTGTGACGAGATCACCTTCATCTTGTCATCTAACACTATAAATGGGATGTTTTGGCGTGTGCTGGCGATATCCAACGCCGAAGGGAGACGCTCCAACGCCACAACTCGACTCATCTGCTCCATCGCTGTGACCCACATATGTACCTCATGAAGCTCCTTTTCGCGCAGTGAGTTTGCCATCTGCGAGGTCGAGTAGAGCGATATTACAACAAATACAAAGGCGAACGCAACAAAAGTTCTATTGCGATTAGCCTGCCAGATGTTTTTCAGCCTCCACCATCCCTGTTTTACGCGCTCCTTTATCTTCATTTTACCTCTGTTTTTATTCGAGCTAGAGTTTATTAATACCTTTCACAAATGGTTTGAAATAGTTCTAAAAATGGTTTAAAATAACTTGTAAATGATTTGCACCTCGTATCGACTCTGCAAGATTCGTCATCCTGAATCAAGTTCAGGATGACGAATCCGTTGGATTCAATAAGTGCTATCCAGAAATTCATCAGTCCCACTTGAGATACGAAATTGAAAATTTCGTCATCCTGAACTTGTTTCAGGATCTCTACATCATTAATAAATAACCATTAACATTGTCGTTTGCTGAGATCCTGAAACAAGTTCAGGATGACGTTCCTTGCGGAACGTATCTCAAATGGGACTATCTGCAAAATTACATTACTCAAACCCTACTTTACCTCGTTCGAATCATCTGTAACAGAGACTGTTAGGATCTGCTCAATCTGACCCTCAGAGTTGAGTAGATCAAGAGCTCGCAACACTGTAGAGTCGCGCTTCAAAGAGTTGCGGATCACACCTTCGGCATAACCTCTACGCAACACATAATCCTGACGCATATAGTTCATAATCTCGCGTTTGTATCGCTCCAAATTACTCTTAGTGTCATCCTTAAGCCCCTCTTTCAGCCTCTTTAACTCCTCCATCAACTCCTCGTTGCGATCCTCTTCGGCAGCCTTTTCTAGTGCTGTTATCGCCCTGCTAGTATGTGACTTATAGTTAATCTTACGATCCGATACCAACGCCTTGAAATCCTCGAAATCTTCATCCGTGAGATCAAACGTATCGAGATCAATCGGCTCTCGATGGTGCTTGCGATAGTAATTTTCGCCCCATTTTTCGATATGCCCCTCGGCATAGAGTGTCGCTGCAAAACGGCTCACATACTCAGCATCGAACTTGATATCGGGGGTGATGCCACCACCATCGTAGACCTTGCGACCACCAACGGTTAAAAACTCATTGCGCAGTGAATCTGCCATCTTGCCCACTTCACGATTGTCGCTGTGGTCGGAGTAGTCCATCTCCTGAATACATCGTCCCGATGGGATATAATACCTAGCTGTGGTGAGCTTTAGATATGAGTCAAACCCAATAGGTACTGTGCTCTGAACCAACCCCTTACCGAAACTTCGCTGACCAATAAGCACCGCACGATCCATATCCTGCATAGCTCCAACAACGATCTCGGCAGCCGACGCAGAGTTGCCATCGATCAACGTTACGATCGGCATATTAGGATACAACGGCTCATTTGTGGTTCTATAGATTGTAGAGTCTCGTCGACCCTTGATCTTCAATACCTCGCTACCCTTTGGGACAAAGAGCGATAGCACCTTGATCGCCTCCTGCATGATACCGCCACCATTGCTACGATAGTCCAAGATTAGCGAGCGCATACCTTGACTCTCCAGCCTCTTAAGCTCCGAACGCATCTGCTCGAACCCACCCTCCGTAAAGTCTGAATGGTTGAGATATGCGACACTATCATTCACCATCCCTGCATATGGAATTGCGGGAATCGAGATCCTCTCGCGGCGGATTGTAACCTCACGCTCCGTAGAGTCGATAACGCTACTCACCACAATTTTAACGCTGCTCCCTGGAGTGCCCTTCAATCTATCACTCACATCCTTGGTGGTCATCCCCTTGCCATCTTCATCCTCTATGGAGAGGATTTTATCTCCAATCAGAAGTCCGCTTTTGTCCGACGGAGAGCCTTTATATGGTTGAGCTACAATAACATAGTCGTTATCTTGACGGATCACCGCTCCGATACCTCCATACTTTCCAGTGGTCATAATCTCGAAGTCTGCCATCTGCTCCTCGTCGATATAGGTAGTGTATGGATCGAGACTTTTGGACATTCCGTTGGTTGCATCTTTGAGCAGCTGGTTCGACGAAAGAGAGTCCACATAGTGCTCGTTGAGTGCTCGCATCATGTTTATAAGTATCTCTGTATCACGCACCAACGTGAAGTCACGCTTCGAGGCATGAATCGACAAGAGTGCGAGCAGCACTAATGGAATGAATAATAGTTTACGTTTCATAGAAGATCTAGAATCTGTTTAATTTTTTTATTAGTGTCCGATAAAATTTTCTAGCAGTCCCACTTGAGATACGAAATTGAAAATTTCGTCATCCTGAACTTGATTCAGGATCTCCCGATTTTCGGAACGAAAACTCGGGCACAACGACTTTACCTAAAGTAAATTTCCAATTCTCAACGTACTCTCTTCGTACCCGAGTTTTTTCTAACGAAAAAATCGGGAGATCCTGAATCAAGTTCAGGATGACGGGAAAAAATTAACGCACCAGTTATAGTACACTAATATTTTTTATATGAGGCTTACGCTCCATGCTCCTCCGCCTGCTGCTGCATCTCGATAGATGATTGTAGGCGATAGAGCACATAAGCCACTGTCTTGCGATTGCCCCTAAACTCTATCTCATCGCCAATCTGAGTCACCAAAATATGATCCTCAAATAGCAGATATAGCCTTCGAAATGGGCTATCGGCGATAAATACCAATCGACGATCATCCTCCGACATCAATTTGAAGTGTTGTTTTGCAAAGGCTTTGTCGATCTGCGCACGATTGACCCTGATATTACCCTTGATTCTGCGATAGACAAAACCAAAACGCGGATAGGCTACCGATAGCGCAAGAACCGCAAATAGCATAAACATACCGCGTGGTGTAGACATCAAAGCGCGAAATGTCTCGCCTCGGGTAAGTATCATCATCTCGGTTAGCGACAAGATGTATAGCATCGCTGCATAGACGAAACAGAGCGACAAGAAATACTTGATAGAACGTTGAACATATCTCATAACAATAATATTTTAGGTTAATAACTCTTCGAAATAGCCTCAGCAACCCTCTCCATCAACCACGCTGGGGTCGATGTTGCGCCACATATACCCACCGATGTAGCACCCTCAAACCACTCGCTCTGTAGCTCCTCCTCCGACTCGATATTGTAGCAACGATCGTTTGCCGAACGACACTGCTCATACAAGACACGCCCATTGCTCGACTTTCGTCCACATACAAATATCACAACGTCGAAACCACTCACAAAATTGCGTAGATGCCCCTCACGAGAGGAGACTCTTCGGCATATTGTGTCACACACCTCAACAGCCTTCAGATCGGTTGACCTATCCTTAATTATACCCGATAGGTGGTTAAATAGATCTATACTTTGGGTTGTCTGCGACAAAAAATAGATCGGACGCTCAAAGTCAACAGCATCTAAATCTGCCTCACACTCCACCACAATCACGCGATCTTCGACCTGTCCCGTGAGCCCCACAACCTCGGCATGTCCTCGCTTTCCGAGCAGCACAACCTGCCCCGAAATTCGCTCCATCTTCTCGTATGCCATCACCACTCGCTCCTGCAATTTTGCCACCACAGGGCATGTTGCATCGATGATTGAGACCCCCAACTGCTTCGCCATTTTATAGGTTGCAGGTGGCTCTCCATGGGCGCGTATAAGGAGTCTCTTGCCCTTTGCAAGTGACATCTCTTCGTGCGATATTGGGCGTAGCCCCAACCTCTCTAGTCGCTGAACCTCGATCCGATTGTGGACGATATCGCCCAACGAAAAGACCTCAGTGCCACACTCGGCACTTAGGGCTGTCTCCGCCTCCGAGATAGCCCTCACCACCCCGAAGCAGAATCCCGATTTTAGATCTATCTCTACTCTCATCGTTGGCATCTCTCTTGGTAGAGCCCGTCGAACCACTCCATCTGCTCCTCGACACTCATTGCGGAGTTATCGAGCAGGATAGCGTCATCGGCTCTGCGTAGTGGCGAGATTGCTCGTGTCTCGTCGTCGCGGTCTCTACTTACAACATTCTCTAATATCTCGTCAAAACTCACCTCGTCGCCCTTTTGCGATAGCTCCTCGAAGCGTCTTTGAGCCCTTACTTTAGGGTCTGCTGTCATAAATATCTTGATATCTGCATCGGGAAAGACCACTGTGCCGATATCGCGACCATCCATCACAACGCCACCTTCGCGACCCATCGACTGTTGCAGAGCAACCAACTTCTCGCGAACTGCGCCAATTGCCGCTACACTGCTCACCATACCACTCACCTCCATTGTACGTAGCTCATTGTCAACTAGTTCGCCATTGAGGTATAGGTCGCTCGATCCTCGCTCCTCATTGAAACGAAACGAGATACAAAGCGAAGGCAATAGCTCCACAATAGAGTCTTGGGTGGTTGCCGCAGCTCTTATTGCTGCAAATGTCACTGCGCGATACATCGCACCTGTGTCGATAAAGATATATCCCAAATGAGTGGCGATACTCTTTGCAAAGGTGCTCTTTCCGCATGATGAATAGCCATCGAGGGCTATAATTAACCCCTTAGGGGATAAGGTTGTGTGCATCTATAAACTCTTTTAAGAAGGTTGATAAGATTGTATACGCTCCAAGTGAGCCGATTACGATACCTGCTACATGGTTGATAGTGAGCATATGGCGAGGTCTGAATTTCGATCTAAAGAGGTTGATTATGCTCGCGAGGAGTGTCCACCAACCGATACTTCCGACAAAAAATCCTACGCTCACAGCCAATCCTTTGAGTAGATTCCATCCACCGATAATGTGAACATCAGAATCCCCCGAGACCTTAAAGACCGCGAAAAACGCCAAAATATAGGGGATAACCATGATAAAGTTAGCCAACGTAAGCCCAAATATCGAGACAAAATCTTGCCAATCGGATGATCCTCTACCGCTACGATTCTTCTTGATCTGCGAGACTGGATTCTGCACAAAGATATAGACTCCAACCCCCACAACAAATATTCCACCCACAACCCTCAACAATACATCGTAGAGCTCTAGTTGGTGTTGGAGAATGGCGTAGCAGAAGTATGCCACAATAGCCATTAGTGTGTCGGCACACGCCACACCCAGCCCCGAGACAATCCCCGAGCGACGTGACTTGCTCAATGTCCTCTGAATACACAAAACCGCCACAGGACCAACGGTTATAGAGGCGGCAATGCCAACCAATATGGAGCGTGCAAACGACTCAATAATATTTAAAATCATATATCAAGATAGGGGCTCTAAATGCCCCATAAAAAAAGGTGATGCTGCCCATATCTCCCATAAAGATCTGGACACCACCACCTATCTATCAAATTTTACTCCAAATTAATATCCGAAGTGCCAATTAAGTAATCCTCGTTATAGAGCTCCACACCATAGATTCCCTCGATGAAGCCCGAACCTGCGAAGAATACGCTCACTGGAAGAGCGGTGTTTTGGTAATCAACCTCGCGTGAAGCAGAGTATGTAAGGCTCTCGCCATTCATCACAAAAGTTGGAATTGCATCGGTCGTTAGGACGTAACCATCTGGAGATGTGATACGTACATAGATATTTTTGTTGCCAGGTGTAGCCAACTCATTAGGTACAAGTGTGAAGTTGATGCTCAATCTCTCTGCTCGCTTTATGCGTGACACCTCGCGACCATTGTTGTTGAGTGTTGTGATGCTGATACCCTGAGCACGCAATCTTGCACCCTCTCGAACGCGATTGTCAAGCTCTTTAGCGCGCTCCTCGGCAACCTCTGCACGTAGCTCGACTGTCGAGATCTTCTTCTTGTATGATACATTCTCGCTGATTAGCTTCTGGTTCAAGTTGTTGAGCGAGTCGATCTGCTGTAGATATCCGCGCATGATAGAGCGAAGAGTTCCAACCTCACTCTCATACTGCTTAAGTTTCGAGTAGTTGAATGTACGCTCACGCTTAAGCTGGTTGATGATTGAATCGGCTCTGTGACGCTCCACCTCCATGCTCATCTGTAGCTCCTCGTTGTTGATCTGCAACTCATCGAACTCCATGATGATGCTATTCAGGTTGCTCTGGACAGAGTCGCGGTCGATGCTCAATAGGTTGTAGTCGAGCTGTTGTTGACGGTGCATTCCGAAGTATAGTATCGAGAGAGCAACGAGGATCACCGTAAGGATTCCTATCACGATACGATACCCCTTCATTCCACTCTGATCGTCGTTGTTTTGAGGGGACTGAGGATTCGATGCTGAGCTATATGTAGCTCCATCGCGTGGGGTGTTATTATTGTTTCCTGCGGCTGCGGCAGCTGCTGCGAGTCGCTCATTCAATGTCATTGGAGAGCCAGTCTCCGTTGTGTTATTCTGATTTTCCATCTTATCTGTGATTTAAAAGTTACAACAATATTCACAAAGATATATTATTTCAGCGAAAAATAAAAGAAATCTCCCTTTTTTGTATAAATTTGTAACAAGGTTGGTGCGCTACCTCTTTCTCATCAACCTAAAATACAGAGGTCTTATTTTTCCGATAGTCCCACTTGAAATACGAAATTGAAAATTTCGTCATCCTGAACTTGTTTCAGGATCTAAGCAAATGATAATATTGCTAATAAGCAATAGTTTATTCGATGACGTAGAGATCCTGAAACAAGTTCAGGATGACGTTCCTTGCGGAACGTATCTCAAGTGGGACTGCTAGAAAAGTTTTATCGGACACTAATAAATGTAGATAATATACTGTGAATTTAAGCATGTTACAATGGCGACAATTTTAGATAACGATATTAAATTCCTACCTGGTGTGGGCGAACTACGTGCTAAGCTCCTCTCGAAAGAGTTGGGGATCAATAGCTACGAGGATCTGCTCTACCATTTTCCGTTTCGATATATCGACCGCACTCGAATCTACAGTGTGGCGGAGCTATCGACCGTAGATGGATTGTTGGTGCAGTTTCGCGCACGAATTGTGAGTATGGGGTATAGCGGAGAGGGGTCGAAACAACGACTTCGAGTTGTCGCTCAAGACTCTACAGGGGTGGCGGAGCTATTGTGGTTTCGCGGAATGAATTGGATCGAGAAGCGAATCGAGGTGGGGCGCGAATATCTGATCTTTGGACGGGTCTCGCTCTTTCGAAACGATGTCTCGATGGTACACCCCGAGATCGAGACCATCGAGAAGGTGCTTTCGCGCAAGGTAGAGAGCGCGATGCAGGGTGTATATCCATCGACCGAGAGGCTCTCTAATACGTTGGGGGCTAAGGGCTTTTACAATATTATTGTTGCGCTTTGGGAGAGGGTCGCAGGGGGCATCACGGAGAATCTACCCGAAGATATCCGCACAAAATATGGATTGATAACGCTTCGCGATGCACTCTATAATATCCACTTTCCGCAATCGCAGGAGCTGCTTCAATCGGCACAGTTTCGCCTGAAGTTCGAGGAGTTGTTGGGTATTCAACTCAATATTCAATCGCGCAGATGTGACCGATTAGCCAAAGCCAATGGATTCATATTCAACCGTGTAGGCGATCTATTCAATAAATTCTATAGCGAAAAGTTACCATTCCCACTCACCTCGGCACAGAAGCGTGTGATAAAGGAGGTGCGACACGACACTGTAACAGGTTTCCAGATGAATCGCCTATTGCAGGGTGATGTAGGAAGCGGAAAGACCGTAGTTTCGCTCTGCACAATGCTGCTTGCGGTGGATAATGGGTTTCAAGCCTGCATAATGGCTCCCACCGAGATCCTTGCACGTCAACACTTTGCATCTATGCAGCGTATGTGCGATGGGCTCGAGATAAACATCGGGATTCTAACAGGAGCATCCAAAGCCAAAGAGCGACGCAGATCGCTGGAGGGGGCACTCTCGGGAGAGATTCAGATATTGATCGGGACACATGCACTTCTCGAAGAGCGTGTGCAGTTCCATAATCTTGGTTTTGTGGTGATTGATGAGCAGCATCGCTTCGGGGTGGAGCAGCGCGCTCGACTCTGGAGCAAGAACCTCAACCCTCCACATGTATTGGTGATGACTGCAACGCCTATCCCTCGAACCCTCGCAATGACACTCTATGGCGACCTCGATGTCTCGGTGATTGACGAATTGCCACCTGGGCGAAAGCCGATCCAAACAGTGCACTATACCGACTCCGCGCGGCTGAAACTCTTCGGATTTATGAAGAGACAGATCGATCTGGGTCGGCAGGTCTATGTTGTATATCCGCTAATTCAGGAGTCCGAGGGGATGGATTATAAAGATCTCACCGATGGTTTTGAATCTATATCGCGCGATTTTCCGCTCCCTAAATATCGGGTTGCAATATGCCATGGCAAGATGAAGCCACAGGATAAGGAGGAGTCAATGCGTCAATTTAAGGCTCACGAGGCGGATATCATGGTTGCAACGACTGTGATTGAGGTGGGGGTCGATGTTCCAAACGCCACAGTTATGGTGATCGAGTCGTCAGAGCGATTTGGGCTCTCGCAGCTCCATCAGTTGCGTGGACGCGTGGGGCGTGGAGCGGAGCAATCTTACTGTATATTAATGTCGAGCGAGAAGCTATCATCAGAGGGGCGCAAACGACTCGAAGCGATGTGTGAGACCAACGATGGGTTTCGACTCTCGGAGCTCGATTTGAAACTTCGTGGAGCTGGAGATGTCAATGGCACTCTTCAGAGCGGCGAGGCGGTGGAGCTGAAAATTGCAAATCCCACACGCGATATTCAGATCCTCACACTCTCGAAAGATGCCGCTGTCGAGATCTTGGAACGAGATCCCAACCTCGAAAATATACCCCTTCGGGAGCTAAAGAGGCGATATTCGGGGGATCGAGAGATTGACTTTTCGATGATTTCGTAATTTAAATATAGTAAAAATAGAGACAAACATTTAAGGGGAACTCTAATTTCTCCCCTTGAATTTTACTGATAGTCCCACTTGAGATACGAAATTGAAAATTTCGTCATCCTGAACTTGTTTCAGGATCTCTGCAAATAACCTGAAACTCTGACGGTTAGGGATCCTGAAACAAGTTCAGGATGACGACTCTTTCAGAGTCGAAACGAGCTGCCAATACAAATTGTAAACTTTTATCGGACACTAATAAATCAAGTTTAGGATGACGTTCCTTGCGGAATGTATCTCAAGTGGGACTGCTAAAAAAAGTTTTATCGAAACATAAATAAAGTAAAGCGACAATCTATGAATCACAAAAATATAGAGCGGACAACCAATATATCTCTGATATTTACACCAATACTTATATTGGTATATACATACTGTATCGGAACGATGAGGGCAACTCCACAAATTACAAACTCAATACTCTCGCAATATACACTCCCTCTACTCCAATCCGCACCTCTCATTACGGCGATACTCACAGCTGCAATCCTAACATGTGGCGCGGTACTCAATGTGATGTTGACCACGCGATACAACCTATTTGTCAAGGAGACTCAAATCCCTCTGCTGTTGTATGTCTGTTTTGTGGTGGGATTTACCGCATCCTCTGATATGCTCTCCGCTGCTATAGCGGCATGTGTTGGGATCTTCTCGCTACGCGATTTCTTTCGTACATACGAGAGTAGCGGACGCACCTCGAAACTCTTCTCTGCATGCTTTTGGATGGGAATACTCCCGATGATATACCCATCGACAATCGTGCTTTGGATCGCGGCATTCTGCTTTTTTGTACTCTTTGTGAGGTCGTTCTACGAATTGGGGGTTGTGATCTTCGGTTTGCTGCTCCCTCTGTGCATATACCTATATGTTAGTTGGCTCTTTGGTGCCGATATGAAGCCCCAGATTGCAGAGTTTATGGGCTCAATTGCTGCCAATTTTACCCACCCCTCTACCATCTGGGGCTATCCTATGATCTATCCAACGATACTAACTATTGTAGTTGTGTTGATGACGCTCTTTACCCTTATACAGCTCAAATTGATCTCAATCCGCTTTGTTGTTCGCACAAGGCTCTACTGCGCGATGATTCTTGCCGCTTTGGGTGGTTTGATGATCCCTCTTCCATCCTTTAGCGTAGATTCATTTGCGCCTCTTGCAGCACCGCTCTCAATTGTAGTTACATTGGCGTTGATACGCATGCGAGGCGCAATTACCATCTCGATAATCATCTTGATAATCACCCTCGCTGCACTATTACCACTCTCGATGATCTCCTAAAACTCGAAGAAACGTTTTGCGTTTCCGTAAGATACGTCGCTCACCATGCGTCCGACGCTCTCCATCTCCGACGAAGGGATCTTGCCACTCTCCAAATCCTTGCCGATCAAGTTGCAGAGGATGCGACGGAAATATTCGTGACGTGGATATGATAGGAAGCTACGTGAATCGGTCAACATACCAACAAAACGACTCAACAACCCAAGGCTTGAGAGGGCGTTCATCTGGTTTACCATACCAACCTCAGTATCGAGGAACCACCACGCTGAACCATACTGCATCTTGCCAGCTACAGATCCATCTTGGAACGTATATGCCATCGTTGCTAGCACCTCATTATCGCATGGATTGAGGTTATAGAGGATTGTTTTGGTGAGTGCTCCAGCCTCATCCAGACGACCGAAGAGTCTATGTCCAGCCTGCGCACATGAGAAGTCGGCAATAGCATCATAGCCAGTATCTGGGCCTAGGCGACGGAACATACGAGTGTTGTTATCACGAATTGCACCGATGTGGAACTGCTGTGTCCAACCGCGTTTGTGATCCATAACAGCAAGGTCGAAGAGCAGAGCGGCGCGGAATTTTCCCAACTCCTCGGCAGTGACCTCGCCACCAGCTCTCACCTTGTCGAATATCGTCTTCACCTCGTTGTCGGTGTAAGGGTCGGCATAGAATGTCTCCAAACCATGATCCGATAGTTTACAGCCCATCTCAGCGAAGAATGCGTGGCGATTTTCGAGGGCTGCCAAAAGATCCGAATAGCTCGATATAGAGGTGTTAGATGCCGCCTCCAAAGAGCTCAAATAGCTGTTGTAAGCGGTAGGATTTGCAATCGCCATAGCTTTGTCAGCACGCCATGTTGGCAACACCTTTGTGCCAAATGGATTCTCCGCGATCTGCTTGTGGTACTCTAGGGTGTCGATCGGATCGTCGGTTGTACATACAGTCTCGACATTCGATCCTCTCATAAGCCCCTGAGGGGTGAACTCTGGAGTCTGGAGTTTAGCAGTACACTCTTCGTATATCTCGCGAGCTGTCTCTGGCTTTAGGATCTTCTCCACGCCAAAGATACGGCTGAGCTCCAAATGAGTCCAGTGGTATAGCGGATTTCGCATTGTGTATGGAACTGTCTCGGCCCACTTCTCGAACTTCTCATAGTCCGACTTCGAACCTGTGATATACTCCTCGTTGATGCCGTTTCCGCGCATTGCACGCCATTTGTAGTGGTCACCTCCGAGCCATACCTGCGCGATATTCTCGAAATTCTTGTTTTCGGCGATCTGTTGTGGGATTAGGTGACAGTGATAGTCGATGATCGGACACTTTGCCGAATAGTTGTGATAGAGCTCGCAAGCTGCGTCACTCTCCAACATAAAGTTATGATCCATGAATTTTGCCATGAGACACTTAATTGTTTTAAGGTTGTTGATTTAGAGCTATACCTATTAATAATAGTAAATGCCCTGTTAGTTTGTGAGGAAGTTACTCTCTCTCCTCTGAAGCACAAACTTAAACAAAAAAAATCAAAATAACAACAAAACTAGCCCTGCTTAATCCATTTAATGGAGGGTTGTTAGCTGTTTATTAATAGGGGATCTTACACTTTTTTTTAATAAATGTTTAACATCACACCCTTTCTTATAATTTTTTTTGGTTCTATTGCCAAAAAAAATGGTGTAAGGTTGTGGATTTAAATAATTATTATTATATTCGCTTACTGAACGACCGACTTCTTGTTGCGGCGTTGAAAACAAAAGAGAGGAAATATGTGGTAAAACGCTGCTTTTAACGCCTTTAAATGGGGAATTTGTGGTGTGAAGGGTGTCCTGTGATGCCTGCTAGCAACCGCGCAGATATAAAATATAGTGGCAAAATTGCTCCAAAAAGAGTGAGCAGAGGGTAAAAAAAGAGTGTATAAGAAAAAAAAACATAACTTTAATGCACAATAAAAAACAATAAAAAACAATAAAATAATTTAAAAAATTTTAACTTACTTACTACAACTATGAAAAGACTATTTTCTACATTGACACTTATGGCTATGGGTACGGTAGCTACTTTTGCTCAGGCAACTGAGGAACTTGCAGGCGAGAGCATGCACCAAATTTTGATGCAAAAGTTCCTCGAGGGAGGATGGGAGTGGATGCTTCCTGTACTTTTGTGTTTGGTTATCGGATTGGCAGTTGCTATTGAGCGTATCCTCTACCTAACATTCGCAACAGTAAACACTAAGAAGCTAATCGCAGCTGTTGAGGAGGCTCTTGAGAATGGCGGTCTTGACGCAGCTAAAGAGGTTTGCCGCAATACACGTGGTCCTATCGCTTCTATCTTCTACCAAGGAATCGAGCGTTACGATCAGGGGCTAGACGCAGTTGAGAAGGCTGTAGTATCTTACGGTTCTGTACAGACAGGTCAGATGGAGTCTGGTTTGAGCTGGGTTGGTCTATTTATCGCTCTTGCTCCGATGCTTGGTTTCATGGGTACCGTAGTTGGTATGATCGGTGCGTTCGATGCTATCCAGGCTGCTGGTGATATCTCTCCAACTCTTGTAGCAGGTGGTATCAAGGTTGCCCTTTTGACTACTTTGATGGGTCTTATCGTTGCCGTTATCCTTCAGCTTTTCTACAACTATATCATCTCGAAGATCGACTCTTTGGTTAACGATATGGAGGATTCATCAATCACATTGGTGGATATGCTTACAGCTTACAAAAAATAATCTTCGAATCGACTCTAATAGTTCGACAAAATAAGATTATATTATTGTAAAGTAAAACAACTAAAGATATTTAAAGAAGATGAATAGTTCAAATATATTGAAAGCTTTGCTCGTCGTAATGCTTCTTGTCACTATCGGTTTGGTAGGTGGTGCAGTGGCTACAGGCGGTTCGGCTGAAATGATTAGTTATAACATTATGTGGGGATACTTCCTCGCAGCATTTGCAATCGCAGCATCTCTATTATGCGCTGTGATGGGCATGGTTAGCGCACCAGCAGGTCTTAAGGTTACAGGATTGTCTGTTATCTTGGTTGCTATCGTTGTTGGAGCTTCATGGTCTGTTGCTTCTGGACACTCTATCCAGATCGTAAACTTGGGCGATGGCGGTTTCTTCGGCGCAGAGGAGACAATTATCTCAGAGGCTAGTATCTATGTGACTTATGCAGCATTTGTAGGTGCAGTAGTCGTATCACTCCTAAGCGAAGTGATGGGTATGATCGGCGGTGGAGTTGCTTCACCAAAGCAAAATTAAGGAGGATAAGATATGGCAAGCGATAAAAGAAAAGTAACAGAGATCAATGCCGGTTCGATGGCCGACATTGCCTTCCTCTTGCTTATCTTCTTTCTTGTTGCCACTACTATGAATACTGACACAGGTTTGGTGCGTATGCTACCGCCAATGCCTGAGGACGAACAACAGCAGGAGGATATCAAAGTCAAGGAGCGTAACTTGCTACTTGTATTTGTATCGGGAAGCGGTAACATCATGGCAGGTGGAGAGCAGATTGATATTAGGCAGTTGAAAGATAAGGCTAAGGAGTTTATTGTAAACCCTTATGACGATGAAAACCTTCCAGAGAAGGCAGATAAGGAGTTTGATCTTCCAGATGGATCTAAGTGGGTATACCCAGTAAGTTCGGGTGTGATATCACTACAGAATACTCGTGAGACAAGCTACGATATCTATATTATGGTACAGAATGAGCTTACACGCGCCTTCAATGAGGTTCGTGATGAGGTCTCAACTCGTAAATTTGGTAAGGCATATATGGATCTACCAACAGAGCAGCGCGACGTAGTAACGAAGGCTGTTCCATTGAAGATCTCAGAGGCTGAACCTCGTCAAATTGTAAAGTAGTAGAGCTATGGCAGTAATGAAGAAAAAAGGCAACAAAGGGTTGCCACCTATCTCTACGGCGTCTCTTCCTGACGTTATCTTCATGATCCTCTTCTTCTTCATGGTCTCTACGACCATGCGTGAGCAGGAGTTGTTGGTAAACTACCGTTTGCCAGCTGCTACAGAGGTTCAGAAGTTGGAGAAGAAGTCGTTGGTTAGTTATATCCACGTTGGAAAGCCAGCGTTGGCTATGCAGGCGAAGTTTGGTACTGCGCCACGTATACAGATGAACGATTCATACAAGACTACAAGTGACATCTTGGACTTCGTAGCCGCAGAGCGTGATAAGTTGAATGAGGCAGATCGTGCTTCGATGACTATCTGTTTGAAGGCAGACCAAGCTACAAAGATGGGTATTGTATCGGATGTAAAGGAGGAGTTACGTCGCGCGAATGCGTTGAAACTCTCTTACGCAGCACAAAAGTCTATGGGTTACTAGTTGATCCACTGATTATAATCAAAGAAAGCAGCTTTCCCTTTGGGTTGGCTGCTTTTTTGGTATCCGATATATTAAGTAGTGTAAAACAATTATCGCCATATTTTTAAAAGTACTCTTGGAGCGATATTTTTCACTATTGAATCTCAATGTAGAACCACTATATTTTCAATTCAATAGCAAAAAATCTCATCTC